>SHAK01000027.1 GCA_004213515.1 Limisphaerales bacterium
GTTACTGGGCATTTCCGCGCGAACTTACAAAGCCTCCATTTATGTTTGCGAGGAACAGAACATGGTATGGCGGCATAGGTGGCGGCGGAAAAGTTGCAGGCGAATCAATGCCGAGAATGGCAGCCAATACCTCAATGGAAATGGCAGCTGATTCATTGAGTATGGTCCCACAATCATCAGCACAAGGCTTAAGCCAAAAGATGAAGAGTTTAGGTGGTGCAGCAGTAGCAGGAGGTATAGCAGCTGAAGCTAGCAACTCTAAAAACAATTCACCTACACACAGTGATGTTCCTATCGCTATTCGAAAGAATCTAAATGAAACTGCCTTCTTTTTTCCTCACGCTATTTCTAATGAGGAAGGCGAAGTGAATTTAACCTTCACGATGCCAGAAGCATTGACCGAATGGAAATTGATGGCATTCGCTCATGATGCCGAAACACGTTCTGGTTTCATCGATGGAAAAACAGTCACATCACTGGACTTAATGGTTCGCCCTAACCCTCCAAGGTTTCTGCGCGAAGGGGATGTACTCGAGTTTACTACTCGGGTATTGAATTCGGGCAAAACCGACCGTACCGGTATCGTAAAACTCAGCCTTAAAAATGCCAACACCGAGGAATTAGTAAATAAGCTACTTGGCAATAAATCACCTGAAATATCGTTCACAATTCCCGCAGGCGAGTCGCGTAGCTTCTCATGGCGACTTACTGTACCAGACAGAGCCCCAACACTTCTCTATCAGGTTACTGCATCGGCGGATGACCAAGCAGATGGTGAAGAAAATTATCTTCCTGTCCTCTCGCGACGTATTCTAGTGACTGAGTCCCTACCACTTCCAATCAGAAACAAAGGAACGAAAAAATTTCAATTTGAAAAACTACTAACTGCTAACAAGTCAAACACCCTTGAACATCAGTCCTTAACAGTTCAAGTGGCATCCAATCCCGCGTGGTATGCCGTCCTCGCCCTACCCTATCTCATGGAGTATCCGCACAATTGTGCTGAGCAACAATTCAATAGGCTTTATGCAAACTTGTTAGCTTCTCATATCGCCAACTCAGATACAAAAATCCGCAGAGTATTCGATCTTTGGAAAGGCACTGACGCACTGGACAGCCCCCTAGAAAAAAATGAAGAATTAAAGAATCTGCTACTTCTCGAAACCCCTTGGGTAAGTGAAGCTAAGAATGAAAGTCAGGCCCGTCGCAACGTCGGTATTTTATTCGATAATAATAGACTGAATACAGAAGTTAATAGATTATTTGATCAACTTAATAAGACTCAAAATCCTGATGGCGGTTGGTCATGGATGCCAGGCGGCCGCAGCAACGACTATATCACTCTCTATATTACTACAGGCTTTGGGCGACTTCGTCATCTTGGTGTCAAAAATGTAAATACCAACCTTGCGATTAAGGCACTAACCCGTCTCGATAACTGGATTCAAAAACGGTACAATCAAATTGAAAAAAGAAAGCAACTAGACACAAACAACCTATCAACCACTGTCTCACTTTATCTTTATTGTCGTAGCTTTTACCTCAAGGATAAGCCAATTGCAGCAGGAAATAAAAAGGCATTCGACTATTTCGTTAAACAAGGAAAAAAATATTGGCTTAAACTCAGAAACCGCCAGTCCAAGGCACACATTGCCATTGCGCTTCATAGACTTGCAGATAAGCAAACACCTGGCGATATCGTTAAATCTATCCTTGAATACAGTGTTACCAACGAGGAACTTGGTATGTACTGGCGCGACACAGAATACTCTTGGTGGTGGTATCGTGCGCCTATTGAAACTCAGGCCATGATGATCGAAATGTTCAATGAAATTTCAGACAACAAAGAAGCTGTAAGGGAGTGTCAAATCTGGCTTATCAAGCAGAAACAGACACAAGCATGGAAAACAACCAAAGCCACCGCGGATGCAGTTTACTCCATACTACTGGGAGGGGACAACTTGCTGGCATCAACAAAACTCGTTGATGTCTCACTTGGCGGTAGTAAGGTCAAACCGGAAAATGTCGAAGCAGGAACCGGGTTTTATGAACAGAAATTCGATCCTAGCAAAATTAAATCTGAACTTGGATCAGTAGAAATGACCAAACACGACTCAGGGGTTGCCTGGGGCAGCCTTCACTGGCAGTACCTTGAAGACATGTCAAAGGTCACTCCGCACACTGCCACCCCGCTACGTTTGTCCAAAGAGATATATATTCGTGAAAATGAGAAAATTGGAAAAGTTCTGAAGCCAATTAACCGAGACCTTAAACCTGGAGATGAACTTCTCGTTCGCCTAATTTTACGCACTGACCGAGATATGGAATTCGTTCATTTAAAAGATCAACGAGGTAGTGGCACTGAGCCTGTTAACGTCTTATCACGTTACAAATACCAGGATGGCTTGGCTTACTACGAATCCACTCGTGATGCTTCAAGCCATTTCTTCATCGACTACTTACCAAAAGGAAACTACGTATTTGAATACCCAGTGAAAGTTTTCCACCGAGGACGTTACCAGAGTGGAATTGCAAATATTCAGAGTATGTATGCCCCAGAATTCAACAGCCACAGTGCCAGTTACTGGTTAGAGGTTAAGTAGCAATTGGAACCTCTTTTTCAGCAAAATTCACTATGATAAAATGCCATTAACAATTTCGCCATGAACGTCAGTCAGACGAAAATCACGACCACCATATCGGTAAGTCAAACGTTCATGGTCTAGGCCAAGGAGATGAAGAATTGTAGCATGCAGATCATGAACATGAACCTTATTTTCTGCCGCGTAATAACCATAATCGTCCGTGGCCCCATAACGTAAACCACCCTTAACCCCTCCTCCAGCCATCCACATTGTAAAACCTTCTGGGTTGTGATCCCGGCCATCGGTATTTTGAGCTGTAGGGGTCCGACCAAATTCTCCACCCCAGATAACTAAAGTGTCATTTAGCATACCAAGTGATTTCAAATCCTTAAGCAATCCAGCGATCGGCTGGTCTACTTCGGCACAGTTCCTCTCAAGACAAAATTTCATATTACTGTGCTGATCCCACTGTTCTTGAGGCATACGATCCTGACTATGAGTAACTTGAATGAATCGCACCCCTTTCTCCGCAAACCGACGTGCTAAAAGACATTGGAGTCCAAAATTATTGCTCTGCTTTTGATCGATTCCATAGAGCTTTTTGGTAGAGGTAGATTCTCCGGAAACATCAAGCACTTGAGAACTTTCACGTTGCATTCTGAATGCCAACTCAAATGAATGGATACGGCCTTCAAGAGCAAGATCGGGACCAGTCTCTTCGAGCTGGCTTTCATTAATTTCACGAAGTAATTCAAGTTGTAAAGACTGCTGATCACGGTTCAGTCGTTTGTTTTTTGTAAAACGAAACCTTGCATTTTCGACTGGCGCATTTGGATAGCCGGGAGTCCCCAGTGAAATACCATGATATGCAGCCGGTAAAAATGCAGACCCATAATTGTAAACTCCACCATGCAAACTGGTTGGACATATGGTTACAAACCCAGGCAAGTTTCGATTTTCCGTGCCCAAACCATAGTTGACCCATGAACCCATACTCGGGCGAATAAAATTATCACTACCAGTGTGAAGTTTAAGCAATGCTCCGCCGTGTGCAGCATTAGATCCATACATTGAATTGATGAATGAAATGTCGTCGACACAGTTAGACAGATGTGGAAATAAACTGCTTACTGGCATGCCGCACTGCCCTCTCGGCGTAAAATCCCAATGTGACTTTAATAAATTCTCCGTAGATGAGAACTGCACACGAGGTTTTGCAAATGGCAATGGCTTTCCATGATCCCGAGCTAACAATGGTTTTTGATCAAAGGTATCAACTTGCGATGGACCACCATGCATAAAAAGAAAAATTACGCGCTTAGCCTTAGGCTCAAAGTGTGGTCGCTTGGGTGCTAACGGATCAATTTTAATATTGGCTATACCAGATTCGGCAAGCAATGACATAAGCGCTAAATTGCCGAAACCCGTAGCCGAGCGACGAAGCAATTCACGTCGACTAATTTGACCATTATTAAGAGTAGCACTCATTAGTTGAGATATAAAAAACGGTTCGATTGTAGAAGAACCTGACAATACGCAGCCCAGCTTTCATCTTCTCGCTTAGCCTTAGGAAGTGAATCCGGTAATGAATCTCCAAATCGTTTAACAAACTTTAATGCTGATGCTTGCTCCATATTTGTAGGAACCCTTCCCAAAGTAGTCTCATAAAGGAAATCAACTTTAGCTTTAGGTGAAGCATTGCTGCGTTTAGCCAAAGCATTTGCCTGCTGCATTAGCCAGTCATTATTCAGGAAAAATAGTGCTTGAGTAGCCACTGTAGTGGCGTTACGTCGTCCAGTGGTTGTTCCAGGGTCAGGAAAATCGAATGCATCAAAGAGGTCATAGACTTGGGTTCGATGCACCGGAACGTAAAGTGCACGACGAGTAATTTTTCTATAGATTTCCTTATTCTTATCAAGATCTTCTGATGTAGGATCTTGTGTTTTCACTTTAGCTGCAAGACCTCCCATTTTTAGATCCAACCTACCAGAAAGTTGTAATAGACTATCGTGAATTACCTCAGCCTCCATTCGACGGCGATTCATACGCCAAAGCAATTTATTCTCAGGATCGATCTCAGCAGCAACAGAGTTGTCAGATGTACTCATCATGTATGCCTCGGATCTAAGTATCAATTTATGCAAATGCTTAAGAGACCAGCCACTTAGAATTAATTCAGAAGCCAACCAGTCAAGTAGCTCGGGATGTGTTGGTTGACTTCCTCGAATTCCAAAGTCATCCGGCGTTCCTACTAATCCACTGCCAAAGTGCCAATGCCAAACACGATTAGCAATGACACGCGCAGTCAAAGGGTGGTCTTTGTCAGTCAGCCATTGAGCCAGCTTCAAACGTCCACTTGTATCTTCGGCAACACGATAACGGTCACTAAAGCTAAATGGCATTGGGACACCACGGGGCGCTTTTTCACCTAATGTAAGATAATCGCCTCTAATATGAACAGCCAAGTCTTCAATTTTCCGATCTTCAACCGCCATTGCCATAGGCAATTTAGGCATTGTCTTTTCTACAGCTACTAAACGTTCTTGATTGGTTTTGAGTTGTTCTCTAATAGTTTCATCAAAATAGATATCAATGTCTTTTGGCAAAGCGAATGGCCCTTTTTTATCCAGCAAAAATGTTAAAAGCTCCTTTTGCTCTGGAGTCACCTTATCAACATCCCACCCCCAAGCCTCATCAAACAATGCACGGTAATGGTTCGCAACAGACCTTAATGAGTTAGGAGTGAAACCGTTGAACCAATCCCGAACCAAAACAAAATCAATTTCCTGCGTTTGCCCTAACGGGCGACAGAGCTCAGAATTATTCTCATTTGCCAATTGCTTGGCCTCAGTAAAAAAAGAACGTCTTGGCAACTGGGCGTATTCAAGCCATATTTTAAATAGCTTATTATTATCATTTTCGGCACGAACCAAAAAGTCGGCCCAGTTATTTAGGATACTAAGAACAAGTCCTTCCTCTGATGCAATTTGATTTAGATCCCGAGGCGCCCAACTTTCATCAGCATCTACGATTTCATTTATTTTCGGTAACGGTGCATTGATGATAAGTATCTTATCAATATGTGACATCATAGGCTCAGACTGAATCCGCAAAACATGTTTTCCCTCCTCAAAATAATATACCCCTTCAACATTCCATTTCTGATGCTCCGGCTGCCAGCCACCTGTAACATTGCTTACTGCTTCAGAATGGATAACTTTGCCGTTCATCAAAAGCTGGCCTGGTCTTGCAAGATTTGCCGCATAGCGAAGCTCAATTTGATAATTACCCGCTTTTGGTAACTCAATATCATATTCCACAAAATTTTTCTGACTTCCAGGATCACTAATAATTCCAATTTTTTCCCCATAATTCGAGCGATCTACAGTAACATTACCTCGATCGAAGTCTTCAGCCTCAAAAAGCAACCCTTTGTTCTTAACAAGATTCTTTGATACGCTTGGTCCAAGAGGTTCAGGCTCCCCTATTAACCGGCGGCGAGAAATGACTTCATTTGCACCAAGTAAATATTTTGCCACGTCTTGACGCACCTTAATTTGAATTTGTTCTCGGGCCTTTAGATTAATCAATTCGTTATCTTTATTGAGTTTGGCCATCTCGGCTCTCACCTTTTTTAGTGCGGCTATTTCACTTGCATTACCAACTTCACGCTCATGCCATTTCGCGACAATGTTGTAATGTTCCATTGTGTAGGTACTCTTAAAAATGCCAGCCATTGAGTAGTAGCTTCGTGTCGAGATTGGATCAAACTTATGATCGTGACAACGTGCGCAACCTATACTAAGACCCATGAATGCCTTACCGATCGTATCGATCTGTTCGTCAATGATGTCCATCTCCATTTTACGAGGATCTGGTTCAGCCAATATCTTTGTGCCAATTACAAGAAAGCCAGTAGCTATGATACGCCGCCGAACCGACTCAGGGTCACCACCTGTTGACATTAAGTCTCCAGCGATCTGTTCCTGAACAAACTCACTGAAAGGTTGATCACGGTTTAATGAATGAACTACATAATCACGGTATTTGTTTGCGTTAGGAAAATAAAGATTTTCATCACCACCATTTGAATCACCATAACGTGCCACATCAAGCCAGTGACGCCCCCAACGTTCGCCATAACGAGGCGAAGCAAGTAATCGATCAATAACGTTATCCCAAGCATGCGGAGAGGTGTCAGACTCAAAAGCACGCAATTCTTCTAGAGTAGGCAACAACCCGGTAAGGTTAACAGTCAAACGACGCAGCAATATTCTCTTTGAAGCAGGGGCGGCAGGTTTCAACCCAACCGACTCTAATTTGGCTAAAACAAAATTATCAATAGGGGACTGAATCCATGATTGATTTAGCACTAAAGGCAAGTTGGGACGTTGTATCGATTGAAACGACCAAAAATCCATCCCAGCTGCTTTGGGAGGACTATCTTCTGTTTGGCTTATTCCTTGGCCACTTGTAATTATTACGAGATAAAGCCCTAAAATTTTAAAATAAACATTCAAGTAAGTGCTGCAATAATCGGCGATATAACCAATTTGGCAAACCATTTTGCTTGGCCGGAGTGAACCATTTGCCTAGTTTGTCGAAAGAGATTTACTCATATGCATGCTGTCACCGAGCAGCCAGGAATCTCATAAACCTCTATCATGAACATACCCTTCTGTAATCGTTGGATCTGGATGCTAAGCACCTTTATTTTCTTTTACCTGTATGGCCAAGCTGAAGATATAAAATTAACAGGCAAGCCATACATCGACATGAACTACGGCCCATATCTTAGTGCTTCGATTGAAGTAGCTCCTGAAAACATTGCCTACAAAGGAATAGCCATACGGCTCGATGAGGGACCGGGTGGAATTTCTAAAGGTAACGAGTTTGTTGTTTTCGAGACAGACACTTTAAGAATGGCTGCAGCATGGAGTAGTGACAAATTTATCGACTGGCGAAGTATCGTATACGACGGCAGCCACGGCACTCATCCAAAACTAGTTGGTGAACGCTTATTCACTAATCCAGTAGCACCTGGATGGGCCAAGCCAGGTACAGAAAAATTTAATGATCCTCGTTTGCGTGGACTCGATAAAAAACCATACGGACCACTCCCTCCTGACTGGGGTCAATGGCGAGGGCTTGGCCTACACAACAACCGAGTTCTTCTTCACTACAAGATTGGTGGTCGTCATGTCATCGAATCACCATCCCTAAGGAAGAGCAAAAACATCAAAGCATTAATTCGCACCTTTAATCTCGAAGAACGGGAAGAGGAATTAGTTTTGCAGATTGCCAAATCTAAGAAAAAAGCCGAACTCAAAACAGTCAACGGTAAATTAATTGCTACATTCGAAGACGGACTAACAGTAGGGATTTCAATGGACGTAAATGGAGTAAATTTTATTGCAACGGATGACGGTCATCTACGTTTATCCATCCCGGCAGGTGGCAATCTTGGTTTGAATTTGGCAATCACCAATATCAGCGAAAACAAATTAAATTTGTTCGCTGGCTTACTCGATGAAATCGGTGAAGCAGAAAACTTAATGCAGACTTTTCAAGAAGGCAGTACCCCCCGATGGACTGAAAGTATTAAGACCAAGCCCAGACGCTTAGGGAAACCGGGTGCATTCATAACCGAGATTATTACTTCACCAAATAATAACCCTTACCGCTCTTGGATGCGGCTTGGTGGATTCGATTTTTTTGATGATAACAACCGAGCTGCTGTATGCACATGGATGGGCGACGTTTGGATTGTCGAAGGTATAAATAGCAAACCTCAAGAATTCAAGTGGACTAGAATTGCAACCGGTATGTTTCAGCCTTTAGGACTAAAAATTGTTGATAATAAAATTTATGTTACTTGCCGTGACCAGATCACACAGTTAGTTGACGGAAATGACGATGGTGAAATCGATTACTATAAGGCATTCAATCATGACGCACAAGTGACTGAGCACTTCCATGAATTTGCTATGGGCCTGCAAACAGATGCGTATGGAAATTTCTTTTATACTAAAGCAGCTCGACACGCTAAAACCGCACTCGTGCCCCAACACGGAACACTCGTTAAAGTCACACCAGACGGTGAATCCAGTGAAATCATTGCCAGTGGATTTCGGGCCCCAAACGGGGTATGCGTTAACCCTGATGGCACTTATTATGTTAGTGATCAAGAGGGACATTGGACTCCAAAGAACGAAATTAATCTCATCGAAAAAGGAAAATTTTACGGCAATCTAATGGGTTATCACAAAGGCCTTACAGAGGCTAATATAACCTCTCCAATGATATGGATGCATAATGACTTCGATCGTTCTCCAGCTGAGCAGCTTTGGGTGAACAGTGACAAGTGGGGAGGCCTCGGAGGTCAACTTATCAACCTGTCATATGGCACAGGTCATGTGTATGTAATAATGGAAGAAAAGGTGAATGGTCGTGCTCAAGGAGGTGTAGTACGCATTCCTGATTTTGATTTCCCAACCGGAGTTATGCGAGGTCGATTTCATCCTAGTGACGGTCAACTTTACGCCTGTGGCTTATTTGGCTGGGCCGGCAACAAAACTCGGCCAGGTGGTTTCTACCGGCTAAAACACACTGGTAAACCAGTTCACATTCCAATTGCTATAAACGCTCTGAAGGATGGTGTTTCCCTTACTTTCATGCACGAACTTGATCCAGAGACAGCAGCTGATCCAGAAAGCTATCTGGTCAAGCGCTGGAACTATAAGCGAACACGAAACTACGGTTCACGCGATTACAAGGCAGACGGGAGTCAAGGGCGAGACATCGCAAAGGTTTCAAACGTCAAAATGTCGAAAGATAAAAAATCCATCTTTCTAAAAATTGCTGATATGAAACCCACTATGCAGATGCAGATAGAATACAAAATTGATACTGCAGATGGAGAATACCTATCACATCGCATTCAAAATACCATTCACGCTATTGGTAATAATGGGCCTTTTGCCAAAAAATAAACTATGCTAAATTTATTTGTTTATACCGAGATCCTTTAAGAAAGGCTCCAAAGAACGAGTTCGGCCAAGGAATTTTTCTATAGAGACGTTGACATCCCTAGAATCACCAATCTCGTAAATCTCTTTGCGTAAGCGCATTCCTGCCTTTTTGTCGTAGAAGCGATTTGGAGCATTTTCAAACACTGTAGCCATGTCAGCTGAAATTGCATCTGCCCAAGCATAACCATAGTAACCAGCATCATATCCCATAAGATGTCCAAAATAACCAACGAAGGAAGTATTCTCCTGTGGTTTTAGATAAACATCCTCAGTGATTTGATGAGAAAGCTCTACAGGATCAACAGTTTTAGCTTCATCAACACTAAGACTATGCAGACCAAGATCAACTAGTCCGTATGAAAGTTGACGTCGATAATGTCGAGCAATAGTTCCCTTTTTGGCTTCCTGAAGTTTATCAAGCACTGATTGGGGAATTTTTTTTGAGGGATCACGGTAATCAGCTGCGAATGAATCGAGCACACTTTTATCCCAAATCCAGTTCTCGAGCATCTGTGATGGCGCTTCGACAAAATCACGGGGCACACTAGTTCCAGCAAAACGGGTATACTTGGTTTGTGTCAATATACCGTGCAATGCATGGCCAAATTCATGGAAAAGTGTTTCGACGTTATCGTGCGATAAAAGAGAAGTTTTATCCTTTCCAGGATTTGGAAAGTTACAAATCAACGCAACTGTTGGACGTTGATAGTGCCCACTTGATAATTTCTTTCCGGAAATTAGTGGAAACATAGCAAAGTGGTTAAACTTTCCATCACGTGGGAACATATCAAGGTACAGTGCCCCTAATGGTTTCCCCGAAAGAGAGTCGTAAACAAGATGCAAGGTAACTTGATTATTCCATTTGTATTGGGGCTTTGCTTCAACGATTTTGAGCCGGAATATTTCCTCGTATACACGGAACATACCTTGCAACGTTTGTTCATAAGGAAAGAAGACACGCAGTTGCTCAGCATCGACAGAAAATCTCTCTTTTTTGTAAAGATTCTCATAATAAAATATATCCCACATATTAACTACAGCATCCGAATCATTAGTCTCTCGACGCTTAATTTTGGTGAACTCAGCCATCTCAGCTTTCCATTTAGGCTCAAGACCTCGTTTTAGATTCATGAGAAAATCGCTCGCTGTTTTTCCATCACCGGCCATTTTAACCTCGCACCGATAATCCGCCCAAGTCTTGTAACCAAGTTTATTTGCTATAAGCGCACGAAGTTGAATAATTTTTTTGAGTAACGGAACATTCTTGTCACTAGCAAGCTTAAGCCTCTCGGCAGAAAAGCGAATACGAGTCTGCTCACTTTTAGCACTACGAAGAATATTCAAATAATGAAATGTTACATTTGCTTGTAGTGTATATTGATCTTTGGCCGTCTTAACCTGATCTAAGAAAGCATCCGGCAATCCAACCAGTTCGCTCTTGGTAAATTTTAGAGACTTTTTGGCGTTAGTAATATTTGTTCTGAATTCAGTAGTCGCCGATGAAAGTTCCTTACGGAGTTTTTCCACTTCATTTCGGTCATCCTTTGATAAATGCAATCCTGCACGACGATAATCACGCAAGGTCTGATCCAAAAGCCGCTTATCCTCTCCTTGTAATTCAGGCTGGGTGTCAACAAACGCTTTAACGGCTCGATATACATCTTCACGGTAGTCAAGCCCTACAGCCCACTCATCTATCTTTTTAATAGCATCAGTGGCTTTCTTACGATGCTTTGCGCTCTCGCTTGTCTCCTTCAACATATAAGTTCGATTAGCAACAAGTGAAACGTCAAAAGCCATATCGTCCAAAGCTACAATAGTGTTATCGAACGTAACTTCATCTTCTTTAAGACGACCGATAGCATCGAGTTTAGAATTAGCTACGTGAATAGCTTGATCTACTGCATCTAGTGAAGCTTGAGGAGAACGCTCAAATGGAGGAAGAGAAACAATGGAATTATTATTTATAGCCGAACTCTCGAAGCTATCCCATTTGGATGAAAATTTCATATCAGAACCAGTTTTTTTTAGCGTGGAGCACGAAACCAAAGCTCCTATAAATATAATTATTAATGCACGAATAATCATTTGCAAAAAGCTACTGCCATCAGGATGAATCGCTCAAGCTTATTCATGGCTTAAGAATTTTTGAGGATGAAGTTTGTCCAATCGAAGAATTTTCAACACGAAGAGCCTTAATAGCTACATAAGGTGGTATATAATGACTTCGATGCCTGAAGGTTCCAGGCTCAGCTCCCTGATCTCCGTGATTAGGTTCTGCAAGATCTTCAATAACAAAACCTACGCGACAAAGACCACCTATCAAATCCTCTAATCGATGAATAAACTCAAGAGCCCCTTTTTCACGATGTTCAAAATCTCCAGATAACGGAGGCAATGGACCTTTATCATAGTAGCTTTGAGTTACAGCATAGCCATTAGGATAAGGAGTAGGCGCCGACTGTAGATTGATCGGCTGCTTATGCTGGCTAAGATAATGCCCCCCAACTCGCAGAACTCTAGAGATCTCATCGTAGACCTTTAGGATATTGGGAACATAACAAGTGCTTACTGGCTGAGTAACAAGATCAAACGAGGCGTTTTCTATTATTGATAAATCATCCATAGAACCAACTAAAGCATTCAATTCAAGGCCTCGTTCTTGAGCAATACGTTTATCCTGGTCAATCATTTCCTGACTAATATCAACTACCGTTACATGAGCTCCTGCAGCAGCATAAAGTGGCGCTTGCAGCCCCCCTCCTCCAGCCAGGCAAAGAACATGTTTTCCTTTTATACTACCTGTTATCCAGCCTCTGCCATTGATCGCTTTTAATGGATTCTTGAATTCATCATCTCTAGCGGTGCGCGTATGCAGCAAACCCTTGCGGACTCTCTCGTCCCAAACATGCCTATTATGGTCTTGCACAATTTCCACAAGGGCTTTTTAACTGCAGACTGGCTATTGGCCAAGCGCTTGATTAAAAACAAATAGCCCCATCTTCTATGTTTTAGCTATCAATAAGCGATAAGCTTATTTTGTATAACCTATTAACTGCAATAAATGTTATTTATAACCAAATTCAATAAACATAAATCACTACCAATCAATAAGATTGAGTGTTTTGGATTTTGCATAAAATATTTGCATTGCATTTATTATTTAATGCAATGCGTTTTAATGCTTTTGATTGTATATGTAGTTAATCGTTAACGTGATTTACGTTTCATTGCAGTTTTAATTCTGTTACGCATCCCGGCCATGTCCTTCGATTCACTAGGTCTTTCAGAGACAGTTCTGAAGGGAATTCGCGAAATGGGTTATGAAGATCCTACACCCATTCAGTTACATGGCATTCCACTTATATTAAGTGGTAAGGACGTAATTGGCAGCGCCCAAACTGGGACTGGAAAAACAGCAGCATTTGGTTTGCCAATCCTAACTAGATTAGAAAAGCCATCTCAGCAACCAAGAGCTCTTATCCTTGAACCGACAAGAGAACTAGCATCTCAAGTCGAAACAGCAATCCAAGATTTCTCAAAATTTTCCAAGCTTCGTACTACAGTTCTTTATGGAGGAGTCAAGTATGGACGACAAACAGACGCTTTGAAGGTAGGAACAGATATTATTGTGGCAACCCCTGGACGTTTACTAGATCACTTGTCACAGAAAAATACTACCCTCAAGCATTTAGAGTATTTAGTATTGGATGAAGCGGATCGTATGTTGGATATGGGATTCATGCCCGACGTAAAAAAAATTATCCAGCAATGCCCTGAAAAACGTCAAACAGCATTATTCTCTGCTACTGTTCCACCAATTATTGAGACACTAATTCAGTGGGCGATGAAAGATCCGGAAACTGTAGAAATCGGTATGCGTCGTTCTGTAGCTGATACTATTTCTCATGCTGTCTATCCTGTCGCATTTAATCAAAAAGACGATTTAGTAGTGGCGCTATTACGAAAAGTAGAGTTCGACTCTGTAATTATTTTTTGTCGAACAAAAATAGGGGCAGATAAGGTTGGCCGCTTGCTTAAGCAAGAAAATCACTCAGTTGCCATTCTACACTCAAACCGTACTCAAGCCGAACGCGAGCGATCGCTCAAAGGATTCCGCGATGGTAAGTTTGAAGTTCTTGTAGCTACAGATATTGCTTCTCGAGGTCTGGATATTGCTAATGTGAGTCATGTTGTGAATTATGATGTCCCCCAGCATCCAGAAGACTATGTTCATCGAATTGGCCGTACTGGTCGTGCAGCAGCGACTGGCGATGCATTTACAATTATGGTCGCCGAAGACCGACAACACATGGAGGCAGTCGAACGATTTATCGACAATAAAATTAAACGCGAGAAAATCGAAGGTTTTGAATATAAATACACAGCACTATTTGATGATGGGAAAAGTAGTGGAATGCCTCGCTTTCGTGGTGGATCTGTCGGACGAGGATATTCATTTGGAATGTCAACACGAGGAAAAGGTGGAGGACGTCGTCGTCGTTAGCTCTAAGCTATAACCAACCCCTTAACTTGTAATATAGCCAACCGATTTGCTCATGCATATACCAAGATAAATGATTAAATCCAGAAGTGTTTGGAACAGGATAAAAAGACCAATTATTTTCCAAGGCTGTTGTACCCTGCAAATCGGATCCAACTGGTACGACCTCGAAACCAACTTGCTCAAAAAGCGCCTTTGAACGGCGCATATGCCAAGCAGATGTAATTAAAGCAATTTTTTTCCAACCACGTTTATTTGCTAACTCTAATGCATTGATAGCCTCGTCACGCGTATTAGAGTTAACTCCCAAATCATAGACTGGCTGATCAAATGGTTTCCAAGCTTCTATCCAGTTTTTTAACAATTTGCCTTCGCCTTGTTGTTTTCCCTTTTCCAAAAACATTCCACCCCCTGCAATCAGTGCCTTACCTTTCCCAATTCTAACCAATTCGACTGCAGTTAATATTCTGTCTGCTGAACCATTTAATTCGATTTGAAACACTCCTTTTGAATTGTAACTATGTCCTCCACCTAGAAGAACGACAGCGTCACACTCCGGAATAACGCTTAGATCCTCTATAATATAAGGCTGTTCAAGAGTAGATAACAAATAGGCTGGCAATTTTGTTCCTCCTATAATGCTTATTAAAAACACGATACTCCCCAAAAAAAAGGCCTGTGCTTTATTTTTTTTGGAATACGCTCTAAGTGAAGCAATTAAAAGTATAAACCAAATAAAACCAATTGGTTCAAATAATCGACCAATTGTTTTAGAAAAAAAATATAACATATATTTCGTATCTATGAACTAAACTATGTTTTATGCCTAGAAAAAAACAGTGTATTGAATTTCTCTGAGTAAACTAGCAATCTCTTTGGAAATGAATGGAAAAAAATTCATTTCTCTCTTTAGCACTTACTTAGCTTTATTAATGCTTGGTCAAACGGCTCAGCAAGTGCCTATGTCCATAGAATCCCTAACAACTAAAGCGGATGCAGTGGTTCACGGGAAAGTAACTAGTATAACTTGCAAGAGTGATGCTACTGGCAGGATCTTCAGTGTAATTAGTTTAAATTTAATCGAGATTATTAAAGGCCAAAGGAAAAGTATGAACTTTGAACTAGTTCATGGAGGAGGCATTCTTGGCAGCAAACGTTCTGGATCGTTAGTAGATCCTAAGTTCAAGGTCGGCGAAGAGATAGTTGTATTTGTAGTATATAATAGTAGAGGTGAAGCAATACCATTGGCCCAGAATCAAGGCCGTTTCGAAGTATTTCGAAGCCAAGGACTCAACGCAGTAATGGTGCGAAACCCATTTCATGGCTCTCCTCAACTGAATGATCCTAGTATTGTAATTAAACGAGCTTCTGGAAGATATCCATTAACATTGAATGAACTAAAACGTCGTATAAGAAGGGTAAACAAATGAAAAAGTGGCTTCTAATTTTTATTTCACTTATTTCGGCTAAGACGGCAATAGCTTTTGTTCTTTTCAAAAATGAAGACGGCGAACCGTTACGCTGGCATTTGGATGACTTAAATCCCTTAGTTCATACAGATGTTGTTAACCGTAAAACAAAAGCGATTAAATTTCATCTTTCCAGAGACGGATGGTCAGAGAAAAACTTCGAGAATGAACTTAATTCAATACGATCTGCAGCAGCTCAATGGGAGGCTGTACCAGAAACAGTTTTAAAATTCGAAGAAGGAAATTTACTAGAACCTGGAGTAGACATAAATGGCAATGATAACCAAAACGTAATTTATTGGGTAAAAGAAGCGACACCAAACGGTGCAGTTCTAGTAAATAATGAACGCACCGATATAAGTGGTGCACTTGCTGTAACATTTCCAACATATTTTGATGATCATACTATCGTTGAAGCCGACATGGTTTTTAATGGCGTAACTCAAAGATGGTTCACAGACTACACAAATACTTTTTCTAATGATAATCTTGTTGAAGCAATAGCATTGCATGAATTCGGTCATTTTATCGGACTCCAGCACTCTCCACTTGGAGCAGCATCAATGTTTTCAAGAACTGTTTCCGGGGTCAGTGTTTCTGCAGGTTTAACATTGGATGAAGTGGCAGCTGTTCAGTCAGTATACGGAATAAAAAATGCAGAAGAGCAATTTGGTGGCATTGTTGGCAGTGTAACTTTAGACGGAGACAAAGTCTTTGGGGCTGTCGTAATTGCAGAAAACAAACACGGCAATATTGTTCAGTCAACTGTCACAGACAAGAATGGCAACTATGAATTATTATCTCTGCCACTCAATCAATATCACCTAAGAGTCTCACCATTACATTCACCTCAAGCAATTCAACCACTAGTACGTGATATAGATATTTCAATGGAATACAAAGGTGCAAACATAAATTTTCAACCAACAAAATATAAAAGCACCACAGTAGCATCCCAAAAAAACACAGAAACTAATTTTACAATTCGTAGGGGGAGCCCTTCCTTCTACATTAATGCTATTAGACCTGCGACCAAGAAAGACAACCTTTATGAATTATCTTTTGGTCCATTTGGAATAAAACGTAAAAACGAAAAACAACTCATTGGTGTATATTCTCCTAACTTACCATCAAATTCAGCCACGCTTCGAATAACTGGCGATGGGATCGTATATGGAATCACAACATTCGAAGCAAATGTGTTTGAAGGATTTAATCTGATTACCGTCGAAATAACTTTGGAAAAGAATATTGTTCCGGGAGTTCGGAGTTTATATGTAGAAAAAGGAAACGAACGCAGTTATGTAAATGGTTTCATCGAAATTTTACCGAATACTGAAGATTTTGATTTTGATGGTTTAAATGATTCCTGGCAAAGAAAAAATTTCCCAGTATTTGCCAGTAAATTATCCCGAGCTAGCGCGGACCCAGATGCTGACGGATATTCCAACCAAGACGAATACTTAACAGGAAAAGATCCCAACGACATCGATTCATATCCGACATTAGAAATAAAAAGTATCACCGTAGATTCCAGTGGAACAACGATTCAATGGAACAGTATTCCTGGCAAAAACTATCAAGTCTGGCGCAAAAAAAACGTCGGCTTATCAGAGTGGATCAAAATCAAAGAGCCACATACGGCTCAAAGGTCATTTATGTTTTTTGTAGATACAAGTGAACGTAAAGAATTACAATTCTACCGAGTACAAGCCTTGCCATAACAAAGAATTAAAGAAAGTAACGTTTAAGGTATCGACCTGTATGTGAGCGTTTTACTTTGGTAATTTTTTTTGGTGGACCTTGAGCAATTATACTACCTCCTTCATTACCACCCTCTGGCCCTAAATCAATAACCCAATCAGCAGCAGCTATTAGGTCAAGATTGTGTTCTATTACCAACACAGTATGACCATTATCGATCAAGCTTTGGATAACACCTACTAGCCTGCGAATATCCGACATATGAAGGCCAATTGTTGGTTCTTCGAGAATAAATAAATTTTTTTTTGTCTCATCTTTACGGCGGTTACTATCGCTTAACCCACTTAATAAATGGGTAACGAGCTTCACTCGCTGCGCTTCTCCACCACTAAGTGTCGGACTATTTTGACCAAGCTTCAAATAACCAAGACCTGTGTCACGGAGAGCTTTAAGAGCACGATATATTTTTGGGATTGCCCCAAAAAAATCAGCCGCCTCATTTACACTCAGATCTAGAACCTCTGAAATATTTTTACCATTATATAAAATATCCAATACTTCTGGACTAAAACGATTCCCCTGGCAAACAGCACATTTCATGAACGCAGGGGCCAAAAAGTTCATTTCCAATTTCACTTTACCTGCACCTTTACACTCAGGACAACGACCCTCTGTACTGTTAAATGAAAATCGAGCCGGGCTAAATCCTCTCATACGCGCTTCTGGAACTTTTGCAAATAACTGTCGAATTGAATCAAAAAAACCAACATAAGTAGCCGGTATAGATCTTGGGGTTCGTCCAATCGGAGATTGGTCAACCTCATACACAGATTTAATATTCTCCAAACCTTGAACTTGATTTTGAGATTGAACAGACTTCAGAGCTTTCTGCAATTCAGGCAAGATACATTCTCGAACCATTGTACTTTTACCAGAACCACTAACTCCACTCACAGCAACAAAACGACCTAAAGGAATTGCTACTGAAACATTTTTCAGGTTGTTTTTATTTAAATTTTTAAAAATCAAAGATGGTGTGTTTTTTTTAACTTCACCATTAATCAGATAGGGATTTGTTGGTCGGTTCTGGCTAAGTAATTTATCAGGACCACGTTGTCGGTTAAGTTCAATCCCAGTTAACGAAAACTCATTTCTCAAAATTTCTTTTAATGTCCCTCTACCAACGATATCGCCACCCTCGACTCCAGCACCAGGTCCTAAATCAATAATAAAATCAGCTCGCTCCATCGTATCTTCATCGTGCTCAACTACTACAACCGAATTGCCTCTAGCCTTAAGTTTCTCGAGAGTATTAAGCAGTTGATGATTATCACGCGTATGTAATCCAATTGTCGGTTCGTCTAACACATAAAGCACTCCACTTAAATTTGATCCAAGCTGTGCAGCCAAACGAATACGCTGCGCTTCGCCTCCACTGAGTGTTGTGACTGATCGACCAAGCTGTAAATATCCTAATCCAACCTCACTTAGAAAGTTAAGACGTGAAACTATTTCTGGTAAAATATCTCGTGTAATTTCGTTTTCTCGTCCCTTCCATTTAAGTTGAGAAAAAAACTTTTTAGCTGCTGATACAGTAGATTTAGAAAGTTCATTAATCGTTGGATCAGAATTAAAACCAAAAGTAATAAGACCGGGTAACGGCAATCGAACAGAACTAGCAACAGCATTTAGCCTAGTACCCTTACAATCATTACAAATTTCTCGCCGTTCCTCCCGCCATTCAAACCAAGTTTCTTCAACCGCCTCCTGAGCATCTCCACGATTTACCTTTGGCATATCGAACACTTCACCAAACCCCCTGCAAGTGGAACACCAACCACGCGGTGAGTTGTAACTAAAATCCTTAGGATCCAGCGGCGCAAAAGAAGACCTACAACTCTCGCAAACATTGTTTGTAGAGTGAGTAGTTTGTCTCCCTGATGCATCTACAGCAAATAGTGCCCCTTTACCATGATCAAGCGTTTCACTGATTAATGCCCTAAGTGATTTCTGTCGGGTAGATTTTATTTCACCAATGACAGCTTCGACATCGTGCTCACGAAACCGATCAAGCTTCAAAGGCTCATCTGTAGAAAAATACTCACCATCAGCACGAACCTGTTTGCAGCCATGTTTAGCCGCCCACTCTCCAACATCTGTATGAAAGCCTTTGCGGTTTCGAATGCGAGGAGCAAGTAGTTTCAATGCACCGCGCTCATTAATCTGGCGCTTTAATTCTAAAACAAGGGTATCAAGCGTTTGATGTTTGACCGGCAATTGACAGCTAGGGCAGTAAATAATTCCAAGCTTTGTATAAAGTAGTCTTATAAAATGATGAATCTCAGTAACGGTGGCAACAGTGCTTTTACCACCACCTCTTGATATTCGTTGTTCGATGCTCACTGTGGGAGGAAGTCCATGGACAGCATCAACGTCAGGGCGCGGCATATGCTCTACAAATTGACGAGCATATGCATTAAGAGAATCAAGAAAACGGCGCTGGCCTTCAGAAAAAAGAATATCAAATGCTAGCGTACTCTTCCCTGATCCACTGACCCCAGTAATTACTACCAATTTTTCACGAGGGATACATACCGAAATGTCTCGTAAATTATTTTCACGAGCTCCCTCGATACGAATCCAATGGGAATCAACATCCGTTTCTCTTCGAGTGGCCACAGTTCACATGCGCTCAGTTGTTTCCAGCCCCAGTGTTTCCAGTCCAGTTTTTAGGACTTTACCAGTGAGGTCGCAAAGAGCTAAACGCTGAGTACGAACATCCCCTTCAGCTTGAAGCACCGGACAACTCTCATAAAAGGAAGCATAATACCCTGCTAACTCGAAAAGGTAATTGCAGAGAAAATTCGGACGACACTCTTCAATTACTTGTTCTAGAACTAAACCAAAGCGAAGCAAATGCTTAGCCAAAGCTAGTTCTTCTAAATCAGAAAGATCAAAAGATTTTGGTATCAAAATTGTATCACTATCAAGTTTACGAAATATACTACATATACGCGTATATGCATACAGCAAATATGGGGCCGTGTTACCTACAAGGGAGAGCATTTTGTCCCAGCTAAAGACATAATCACTCTGACGGTTTCCTGAGAGATCGGCATATTTAAGTGCCCCAATACCAACAACACGTGCTATTTCTCGTCGTTCATCTTCTTCTATACCAGGGCTCTTTTCAGTAACAACCTCAAAAGCACGTTGCTCAGCCTCATTAAGCAAATGATTAAGTCGGATAATTTCTCCACTTCGCGTTTTGAAGGGTTTTCCATCTTCGCCTAAAATGGCTCCAAACCATACATGATTCAGCTTCATTTCATGCTCTGGTTGCCAACGCGTGTAGAGCTCAAATAGTTGCTGGAAATGAAGTTGTTGGCGGCCATCAGTGACATAGATAACTTCGCTTGGTTGCCAACTATTCTCACGATATTCCATGGTAGCAAGATCTGTCGTGGTATAGTTCGCGGCTCCATCACTTTTTTGCACCATTGCTGGATGTTTTCTCAGGGCCTTGCTATCAAAATGGACTATTTTTGCTCCCTCACTTTCCTCAGCTATACCACTTTCACTAAGTTCATCAACAACCCCTTTTAACCTATCATTGTAGAAGCTTTCGCCTAGCGTCTCATCGAAATCAACTCTAAGGCGACTATATATTTCATCGAACTGATGACGTGACAAATCAATCATTTCCTTCCAGATCAGAAGATTCTCTTTATCACCATCCTGTAGCTTCACCAATTCATAGCGAACACGCTCCAGTACTTTCGAATCATTATCGCAAGCAGCGTTTACAAGTTTGTAAAGACGCTCCATTTCAGCAAGCGCATCAATAGAAAGTGCATTCTTGTCAAGATGCTCCTTCCAACCAAATAACAATTTACCGAATTGCGTCCCCCAATCTCCAATATGATTATCTGTAATAACTTTATGCCCCAGCAAACGGAATGCTTTAGCCAAAGTATAACCAAGTATTGTAGAGCGAATGTGGCCCACATGCATTGGCTTAGCAACATTCGGAGAAGAATAATCAATAACAATCGTACGCGGCTTTTCTGATGCAGATAAAAACAGATGGTCACCTTTACAAGCACTTAAAAGCGTATCGGATATAAATTGAGTCTTGAGTCGAAAGTTTAAGAAACCTGGACCAGCAACTTCTACTATCTCACAAAACTTGTCTACATCGATTTTACCAATGACCTGCTTAGCAAACTCACGAGGGTCTAACTTATTACGCTTAGCCAAGCCAATGAGTGCATTCGCTTGATAATCACCAAAGTTAGGCTCAGGGCATGGCCGAACTAAAATTTTCGAAACATCAGCATCTGGCATCAACGAAAGAACAGCTTTTTGTAGCTGTTCTTGTAAATTCAATTGGATCACGATAAAAAAATTTGATCAGAAATTGACAAAAAAGAAATAGGAATCAACCTTCCTGAGAGCTTCGAATAATTTGATACATCTCAGAAGCATCTTCAGCATCTTCTAACATTTTTCGAAATTCTTTTTTATGAAGCACTTTAGCAATCTTAGCTAAAGTATGGAGATGTTTTTGAAACTGTCCTTGAGGCACAAGAAAAAGCATAACAAGTGTAACCGGCTGATTATCAAGCGCATCAAAATTGACACCATTTTTACTTCGCCCAAAAGCACCTGTAACCTCATCTACTAAATCTGTGGATGCGTGCGGAATACCAATTCCAAAACCGATTCCAGTACTCATCGAATTTTCACGCTTTTTAACAACAGATAGGATAGCTTCACTGTGCTCAGATTTTACATGGCCATTGTTAACTAATAATTCAATTAGCTCCTCAATAGCCTCCCAACGGTCTGTAGCTTTAAGTTCAGTTACAACCTGTTCTTTGGTAAGTAAATCTGCTAGCTCCATTTTTATTACACAGCCAAAAACTGGTTGGGATTAACTACTCGTTTTAAAGCAAACACACAAGCGTGAACTTCGTTGCCAAATTTGATTTAAATCTACAAACTTCTTTCAGGTGAAGTTTTTCATATCAAGAACGGAAAAATCCTAGAATATATGAATGAAAGAGAAAAAATCACAGCCAGCATAATAGATGAGGGATTAATAGCCATTGTTCGCGTAAATCATCCAGATCTTACACTTCCTATCGCAAAAGCTTTGGTCTCGGGTGGCATTCGTGCAATTGAATTAACTATGACTATACCAAATGCTCTGGATGCAATCCGAACGATTGACCGAGAATTAGGTAATGAAATACTTTTAGGGGTTGGCACGGTCATTGATGATGATACCTGTAAAGCTGCCATAGATGCTGGTGCCAAGTATGTAATTAGCCCAATAACTAAAACTTCACTTGTTGAAAGTGCTCACGCAATGAATCGCCCTGTCATGCTCGGTGCATATACCCCAACTGAAGCTCAAACTGCTCATGAAGCTGGATCAGATTTTATTAAAATTTTTCCAGCAGACGCACTTGGACCAAATTATATAAAGGCGTTACTTGCACCATTAAAACATCTAAGAATTATTCCAACGGGTGGAGTTAATCTAGATACAATGGAATCTTTTCTTGCTGCTGGTTCAGCAGCATTAGGCATAGGATCTTCTTTATTAAAAAATAATATTATTAAGTCAAAAAAATGGTCAGACCTTGAGCTTTTATCTAAACAACATGTCGATAAACTATCCAAAATAAAGACTATATAATTGGATGAAACAATTAACCAAATAGCTTTACCAGCATCAATTAGTTGTGATAATTATTTTCAAGTGAGCGAAGAACTTTCAATTGGTTTTATTGGAGCAGGAAAAATGGCAGCTGCCATGGCTAAAGGCTTTGTCAATTCCGGCTTAGTTAAACCAAGTAATCTAATTGCCAGTGACCCTATACCAGCTGGACGTGAGGCTTTTAGAAAAGAACTTAAATGCAAAACTACTGATTCCAATGCTAATGTCCTGACTCAGGCAAAGATTGTTTTTCTAGCTTTCAAACCGCATCAATTGGAAGAAGCTACGAAACCAATTAGGGATCAATTCAACAATGATCATCTTGTAGTTTCTATTCTAGCCGGAGTAAAGTTATCTAAACTAAACATTGCTTGTGGAGGGCGTGCCCGAGTAGTTCGAGTAATGCCAAATACTCCAGCACTTGTTGGTGAAGGTGCCTGCGGCTTTGCAATCAGTGAATCAAGTTTATCTACGGACAGTGAGCTCGTAAAACGTTTGCTTTCTTCTGTAGGAATTGCCTATGAGGTTAAAGAAAATTTGATAGATGCGATCACCGGGCTGAGCGGTAGTGGTCCAGCATATGGATATACTGTTATTGACGCATTGAGTGACGGTGGCGTAGCCGCTGGCTTACCTCGAGATGTGGCAACAAAACTTGCTGCTCAAACTATGCTTGGTGCAGCAAAGATGGTGCTTAAAACTGGCAGACATCCTTGCGAACTAAAAGACATGGTATGTAGCCCAGGCGGCACAACGATTGAGGGAATACACGAACTCGAAGAAGGTGGAATTCGTAGTGCCTTAATCAATGCCGTCCGAGCTGCCACAGAACGAGCAACTGAATTAGGGAAAATTGATTAATATGACAATCCCACCACCAACAGAAAAACAGGCAAAAATACTTTGGGCATCCTTTACGACATTAGCAATAGGCATACTTATCACGCTCATCGCCATGCTAATGATTGGAGTGGGTTGGATAGCTAATGCCCTTTCGTCAGTTCTTATTCCATTGGCGATAGCCGGCATTATTGCCTACCTACTGGATCCAGTAGTTGATTGGTGTCACAAAAAACGAAGGATGAAGCGCCACAACGCAATCATTCTAGTATTTGTTATCGCAATATTATTAGTGGGCGGATTGCTAGCCTCCATAGTCCCAGCTTTAGTTGATGAAGCTACAAAGTTAAAAACGGAATTCCCAAAAAAAGCGAAAGTATTCCAACAAAAAGTTAACTCGCTTGTACAAACTAATACAACGAACACTTCTACTAATACTCCTAACAGTAATTTTATGCTTAACTTACCAAAATGGGCTCAAAGCGTTGGACTTACAAATGAAAAGGCAGGTGAGTTTGGAGTTGTTGCAGTATCTAATGTTTCCTCTTGGCTTTTAGAACAGTTAAAAAAAATAACAAAGATATTTGGATTTCTCGCAGGATTGGCTTTGGTTCCAGTCTACGTTTTCTATTTCTTACTAGAAAAACGGGCCATCAAAAGTAATTGGAAAGACTATCTTCCTGTACGAAAATCAAAAATAAAAGATGAGATTGTCTTCGTGCTTCATTCCATCAATGAATGCTTAATTGTATTCTTTCGTAGCCAGGTTCTAGTTGCAATGTGTGTCGGCGCACTTTTGACAATTGGCTTTCTAGCCTTAGGCTTAGAGTACGCAATACTTCTTGGAGTTATGGCAGGGATTTTAGGAATTATACCTTATTTGGGAGTAGCATTAAGTATTATTCCAGCATTCATACTCTCAATGGTACAATTTGTACCTACTGATGGATGGCTATATCCAATACTGATTTTGATTTGGTTTGTAGCTGTTCAAGCTATGGAAGGGCTATTTATTTCTCCAAAAATTATTGGTGATCGAGTTGGATTACACCCGCTAACTATCATTGTGGCGGTTATGGTAGGAACAACATTACTAGGAGGAATTGTAGGAGGAGTATTAGCCATTCCATTAACAGCTGCATTACGAACTCTGATGTTTAGATATGTATGGATCGAACGAACTAATTCTTCCAATAAAAGTCCATCATTTTCCTAATTCGCCTATTAGCCGCGAAGAATTTATTTATCATAGAATAGTAAAACGATAATTTGAGCAACAAAGATATAGAGCGCAGTAAGCCTGAAAAACAAAACGAAGAACGTCTTCGTATTTATTTTCTTCCTAACCTAATGACAGCGGGTAATTTACTGTGTGGATTTTTTGCACTTTGGTACATTGTCAAGGTGACCCCTCCAGTAGGCACCGATATTCATTTTGATGCAGAAAGTATTACACCAGCCCTCTGGTTGATATTGGGAGCGTTTTTGTTCGATGCACTCGATGGTAGAATTGCCAGATTAATAGGCAAAGAGAGTCCGTTTGGACTCCAATTTGATTCCCTAGCCGATATTATTTCATTTGGAGCTGCACCTGCATTCTTAATGCAGCGAGTAATTTTGCATGAATTCCAAGAACTAGGACTTATTGTGGCATCAGTTTACCTCCTGTGTGGCGCGCTTCGACTTGCGCGATATAACTGCTTAGCCGCTTTACCGGACTCCGATAGCAAAAAAGAATTTCTTGGATTTCCGATTCCAGCTTCGGCAGCTTTAGTCGCATCATTGACCATTTTTATTATTTGGCTAGAAGGAAAAGAAATGACCAACACTATGTGGCGTTGGGTACTACTTTCAGTACTAGTCTTCCTATCTGTAATGATGGTCAGTGAAGTAAAATATCCTGCCTTCAAGACTTTGGACTTCCGAACTCGAAGGCCGTTCACCAAGTTTGTAATTTTTGTAATAGGGGTAACTTGCCTAATCGTTCTATGGGAGTTAATCGTACCTGTTATATTACCGATAATCTTCACATTATATCTGATTTACGGATTCATCCGCCCAAGACTATCTCGGAAATTAAGGAGAGAGATTGAAGAGGTAGATTTTGAAGAGGATTGAATCTTGTAAGAATAGTCAATGACCCCTTCAGATTACTTAATAGCAATGTTTGCAGGAGCAATAACTGGTTTCATATGTGCTGTACCTGTTGGCCCAATAAACGTGGCCATAATGGAAGAGGGAATTCAGACTGGCCGTAAGCGGGCATTTATAATTGCTATTGGTGCACTACTAATGGAAATGGTGTATTGCATAATTGCTTTTAGCGGATTTGCTACCTTATTTGATGATAAAACTATACTAGCCACCGTCGAATTAATTAGTTTCCTAGCGGTTACGTTTTTTGGCATAAAGTACCTTATGATTGATACCGTAACAGTACAGGGCAAACGCTCAAAAGTATTTGAAAAAAGACTTTCCCCTCATACTGCATTTTGGACGGGATTTGTTCGTGTATTGGTTAACCCCAATGTCTTGCTCTTCTGGATCATGATTTCTGCTGTCCTTTTATCAAATCAAACAATACAAGCAGAATGGCAAAGCAGAATGTCCTGTGTAATTGGAGCAGGCATCGGCATCGGTGGCTGGTTCACATTACTAGTTATTGGAAGTGCACGTGTAAAAAATAGATTTTCAGATAAAACTCTAGTTAAGTTCTCCCAAGTTTCCGGGGTACTTCTTCTGATTCTATCCGTCGTTATCGCTGTGCGATTAATTGGAACTATAGCTCAAAACAACTAAAACCACTTAGTGCTTAATTTGAAATCATCCAGCAGCTTTTTTAAGAGCTTCTAAAACAATGCTTGGAGTTAGCACTTCAGGAAGTATGTTTGGCGTCGAATTTATATCTGGAGAAAAAACCAACACCAAAGGGACTCCCACCCTGTTCCATTTAGCAAGTTCGCGTGTTATTTGATCTGGGCGCCTCGTAAAATCAGCTCTAAACACCTTAATATTTTTTTCTGCAATCAGAGCTCTAACGGAACTAATATCAATACTTGTTTTTTTATTAGCAATACAGGTCATACACCATTTTGCAGTAAAATCGACTAATACAGTTTGACCATTTTTTTGAGCAGATACCACTGCCGACGGTGACCACGCATGCCACTGAATACCTCCTGGGAAATCCTGAGTTACATCATTGATTTGTTTTGCATTAGGATCAATAGGCTTTCGCCATTGCAACTGACCTTCCAATCCAAAAACAACACCACCTAAAATCAACAATACTGTAATCCCGAGCGCCAATCCTTTCCGTTTTGTACCTCGTTGAAAAAACTCACCAAAAACCCACGCTGCCATAGCTAATATTGTCAGAAAAACACCAAGCCATAGAATACGATCGCCATAGTATTCATAAGTCAAAATGAATAACCAAATTGCAGTACCCATCATAGGAAAACCCATCGAAATCTTAAACTTTTCCATCCAAAGGCCAGGCTTAGGAAGGAAACGCAGCCATTTTGGATTCCAACTCAAAATCACGTAGGGCAATGCTAAACCAAGTGAAATAGAAGCGAATATCAGTACAATTAACTCAGCGGATTGCATAAAAGCAAAACCCAGTGCAGGGGCTAAAAAAGGAGCGGTACAAGGAGTGGCAAGAATCGTAGCTAACACACCATTGAAAAAAGCCCCACTTGCTCCCCCCTTTAATCCTACCGTACCAGCTGCAACTCCAACTGAACCTAAAGTTACTTCAAAAAGGCCAAAAAGATTCAAAGCCACAAGCACAACAAGTATCGTAAGTAATACAACAAATTGAGGATTGGACATTTGCATCCCCCAACTTGCAAGCTCTCCTGCACTCTTCACACTAATTACAATAGCTGCCAGAATCATAAATGATATAAAAACTCCAAGACCGTATAGCAGCCCCAACATTCGTATTCTCGCTTTTGATTCATGACCATGATTAACAAATCCTAGAATTTTCAACGAAATAACTGGCAACACACATGGCATTACATTCAAGAGCAAACCTCCTAAAAATGCGTATAATAACATTATTGCTAGAGATTGACTATTAGCTTCAAATTTCGAATCTATACTAGGCTTAATTCCAATTGGCATATCTACTTTGAAAGCGTAAGTTTTCTCACTCTCATTCAAATTGAAAACTAATAACCCTTCAATTTTAGAAGGCCATTCACCTTCAAATTTTAACACTGTTTTTTCAATCTGCACTTTACTGTCACCTACAACACTTATTTTACTCTCTGGAGACAACTCTATATCGTCATACTTGTAAGAGAAAAAATCGGTATCATCCATCACTTTAACAGATTCAAACTCAACTATGATTTTCCTTTCATCTTTTTTTAACTCGTCACCCCACCAAGCCCTATAGTTTGCGTTATTCCCAGAAAATCTACGAGGTAGTTTTTTTTCCCAATCTCTAAGTTTTATAGCAACAGATGACTCCTGAAAAACTTTCCCAATCTTAAAATTAATACTGACTTCTTGATCCCTAGGATTACACTGAGTTTTGCATTCAAGCCAGCTCACCTTTCCGGTGAGTTCTACCTTCCCTAAGGGTGCATCCTTTTCAATAGACAAGGGAACTAGCAACATCGTGGTATTTTTATAGCCATAACCAGTAGAACCTAATGACAGGAATTTTTCGGGAACCGGCCATAGTATGGCTCCAGCTATAACCCCCTTAGGCAAGTTCC
>SHAK01000028.1 GCA_004213515.1 Limisphaerales bacterium
CGACTGAAGCGACTGAAGCGACTGAAGCGACTGAAGCGACTGAAGCGACTGAAGCGACTGAAGCGACTGAAGCGACTGAAGCGACTGAAGCAAAAAAAGAAGGCGACGAAATAGGCGGCCTGAATATTGGTAAAGCTCAAGTTGTAGACGAGAACGTTGGGGAGGAAAATCCTATTTCAGCTTCTGAATAAGGCGAATTAATGGCCAAGAAATCTGCATATGCCTCTGCAGGGGTAGATCTAGAAGTTAGCAACCGTTTAAAGGATGACCTTCCTACTTTACTTGCGTCTACTAAGCGCCCTGAAGTGCTTAGTGAAGTTGGTGGTTTTGGAGGGTTATTTGAGATTAATACGCGTAAGTATCGTAAGCCAGTGCTCGTATCTAGTGTAGATGGCGTTGGGACTAAGCTTAAGGTAGCCTTTGCTGCCAAGAGACACAGTACTATCGGGCAGGATCTTGTGAACCACTGCGTGAATGATATAGCAGTGATTGGGGCCGAGCCTCTATTCTTTTTGGACTACATAGGGACCGGCACGTTGAAGAGAAAAGCTTTTTCGGACATCGTCCGTGGATTCGCAATAGGATGCCGTGAAAACAACTGTTCACTAGTTGGCGGTGAAACAGCGCAGATGCCAGGATTTTATAAGTCCGGAGAGTATGATGTTAGCGGAACTATTGTCGGGGTAGTGGATAAAAACCGAATTCTTGATGGAAGTACAATTCGACCAGGTGACAAAATTATTGGTATTGCTTCGTCAGGTTTACATACTAATGGCTATTCATTAGCACGGAAAATTCTTTTCGAAAAAATGAAACTCAAGCCATCAAGTAAATTGCCAGGTTTGGGCATCAAAGTTTCTGATGAATTGCTCAAGGTGCATGTTAGCTACGGCCCGGTTGTTCAGAAGTTACTAAAAAAATTTAATAAAGGATCGCGTAGAACCTGGGGTATAAAGGGTCTGGCGCATATCACCGGGGGAGGATTTATAGATAATATACCCCGTGTGCTTCCTGAAAACTGTAGTGCCGTAATTTTACGTGATACATGGGAAGTGCTTCCTATTTTTGATTTACTCAAAGCAAAAGGTAAAGTTGCCGAATCTGAAATGCATCAGGTATTTAACATGGGAATAGGTATGGTGGCTTTTGTTCGAGAAAAAGATTCAAAAAGTACTCTTCGAATGATTCGAGCAAATAAATTGAAAGCTTGGGATATAGGGTTTGTTGACACTGGTAATCGTAAAGTTCAGCTCGCCTAAAATTCAAATGCCAGATAAATGGCGATTACTATTTAGACTTTTTCATTTAGCCTGAACCTTGAATGACAAAGCGAATTTCGATGTAATCAAAATTAACTGTATAAGCTTTCAATGGGCTTGCCTAAGCCATCACGTGTTACGTAGAAGGGACGTTTCTCTACTTCATAAGCGAGCTTAGGGGATATTCCCATAGCTTTGTAAATTGTAGCATGTAAGTCCTCGATAATCACTGGATCTTTTATAGTCTTGCAGGGGCGTTTGTCCGCGGTAACTCCGTGAAGGTGTCCTTTTTTAATACCTCCACCAAACATTAAAACAGAACCAGCATCTGTGAAGTGCCGATGCATTCCATAATGTTTTAGCTCGTTGATTTTGTCAGGTACGTGAACTTGGTCTCGTACTTTATTTCCCGGCTTGCCCTCAACAAGCATGTCGCGGCTGAATTCGCTAGCTAAAACAATTAGTGTCCGATCTAGTAAGCCGCGTTCTTTTAGATCGAGCACAAGTTGTGCGATTGGCGCATCAATTTGACGCTTCATATCTGTAAGCCTTGTATGTCCATTTTCATGAGTGTCCCAATTGAGAAAGGGAACATACTCAGTTGTTACTTCTATGAATCTTGCGCCTGACTCTACTAATCGACGTGCGAGCAAACAACCGCGGCCAAATTGGCCAGTGTTGTAGGTGTCATAGGTTTCCTTTTTTTCAAGTGTTAGGTCAAAAGCTTTGGCAGAAGGAGAGGTTAAAAGACGATGAGCATTATCTAGAGAACGTAATAGTGAATCCTTTTGATAATCACTACCCGCCAGGCCTATAGGGCTTTTCTCTACAAGTTTTTTGTAAGTGTTGTAGCGGTTTGCAAAGCGAGATTTACTCATGCCTGAAGGCGGGCGGACGGCTGTTAGAGCGTGATCAGGATTTGCAATATGAAATGGTCCGTATTCGCTACCTAGAAAACCAGCAGAGTGAAAGGCCTTGAGTTCTTCTCCTTCACCTACATCAAGCCTCTGGCCTATGTCAATAAAGGCAGGCATTGCTGGGTTTTGCGGGCCAAGTGTTCGAGAGATTACTGAACCAATATGAGGTGCAGCAACTGAAAGTGGTGGAGCATAACCGGTGTGCCATTGAAATTGATGGCGAGAATGAAGAATAAACCCTAAATCGCCTGCTTTATAGGAGCGAATCAAAGTGCCTTGATCCATTATTGAGCCAATCTTTTCCAAACCTTTTGTAAGTTTGATATGGTCCACGGACGTATCGATCGCTGGAAAAGTGCTCAGTACTTTATCGGGCGCAAGCCCTTTCTCAAATGGGGTATAAAGTTTAGGATCAAATGTCTCGGTTGATGCCATTCCTCCACCCATCCAAAGAACGATCACTGAGTCAGCGGTTGATTTAATAGAAGCTGAGTCAGATTTAGCTAAAATTTGGCGAGGGTCTCCAGCTGCTAATGCGCCTAAGGTTGCTGCACTAGCGCTCTTTAGGAAATTTCTTCGATTAAAATAGTTCTGTTGATTCATAAGAAAAAAGTGAACTAAGCATGATTAGTTTGCAAGGGGCAAAGAAACTTATGAAACTATTAATAAGTTTCAGGCTTTTTCTTGAATTAGTTCTCGGCGGCCACCGCCTAAAAGCTCCTCAACGAAGTTGGTAGAATAGACGCCTCGACAAAATTCTGGATCATGAAGAACTGCTTTCTCAAAAGGGATTGTAGTCTTGATGCCTGTGATTATATACTCATCAAGAGCTCGGTTCATTTTATCCATTGCATCACGTCGACTTGTCCCAAAGGTGATTAGTTTGGCTATCATTGAGTCATAGTGAGATGGAATGGTATATCCTGCATAAGCATGGCTATCTAAACGGACTCCTCGTCCACCAGGGGCGTAGTAAAGTTCAATTTTCCCTGGACTTGGTCGAAAATCATTCCATGGATCTTCTGCATTGATTCGACACTCAATAGCGTGGCCTTTGATCTTGATATCACTTTGAGATAGCTTAATCGGTTCGCCCATGGCTACCAGGATTTGTTGTTTAATTAGATCTACCCCGGTTACCTCTTCAGTGATTGGATGTTCGACTTGAATACGTTTGTTAACTTCGAGGAAATAGAAGTTTCCCTTTTCATCAACAATGAATTCGACGGTTCCAGCATTGGAGTATTGAGCTTGTTGTGCAATTCGAACCGCCGCCTTACCCATTTGAACTCTGAGTTTTTTGTGTTTCTCAAGTAGTGGAGAGGGAGTTTCTTCGATAAGCTTCTGATGTCTACGTTGAATAGAGCAGTCTCGTTCACCTAGATGAATAATATTTCCTTTTGTATCCCCTAAAATCTGAAACTCTATATGACGAGGATTTTCTATGAATTTTTCAATATATACCCCGCTATTACCAAAAGCTTTTTCAGATTCATTCCTTGCAGTGTGATAGCCTTTTACCAGAGAAATGTCGTTATGAGCAGTTCGCATGCCTTTTCCGCCTCCGCCAGCGACTGCCTTAATCATCACTGGATAACCAATATCTTTAGCAATTTTGAGTGCTTCCTGTTCAGTTCCAACAACATCTTTTGAGCCGGGAGGGACAGGTACTCCGGCTTTACGTGCAAGCTCTCGGCTTAGCGCTTTATCTTCGAGCGCATTCATTGCGGCTGATTTTGGGCCTATAAAGCGTATATTACAGCTTTCACATACATCTGCAAAATGAGCATTTTCAGATAGAAAGCCGTAACCGGGGTGGATTGCATCTACGTCGGAGATTTCGGCAGCTCCAATGATGCGGTCGATGCGCAAGTAGCTTTCACTACTTGCAGCGCCACCTATGCAGATTGCTTCATCTGCCATTTGGGCGTGCATGGAGTTAGCGTCAGCCTCGGAGTAAACAGCAACAGATCGTATGTTTAGCTCTTTACAAGCTCTTATGATACGAACGGCGATCTCCCCTCGGTTGGCTACCAGTATTTTTTCAAACATGCGTGGTTATTATGCTAGCTCTTAAACGGTGAATTAGGCAGGTCTCACCCTAAACAACGGTTGGCCGTATTCAACTGCGCTTGCATTTTCGGCAACAATCTCAGTAATTACACCAGATATTTCAGCTTTTATTTCGTTCATTACCTTCATTGCTTCGACAATGCAGACTACAGAATCTGCGTTTACATGGTCGCCAACTTGGACATAATCATCTGACTCAGGTGAGGGAGCTCGATAAAAAGTTCCTATCATGGGTGACTTGATTTCAGGGTCCTTTGTGACAGTGGATTCAGTTTTGGGTGTTTCTGTAGCTGGTTGCTCAGATACAGGAATTGGGGCTGGTTGCAATGTCCCGGGGGGAAGGTAGTTTTGTATCTGTACGTTATCAGTTTTATTACCGTCTGTTCGATGCAATTTGATTTTGAAGTCTTCCTTCTCCAACTCAAAGTCGGATATTGAATTTTTTTTCATCAAATCAACTATGCTTTTGATATCTTTGAATTCCACGATGGTAAAATTTTTGAAGGCATTAGCCTTGGGTTTATGCTCCTTGTATTACGAATTATGCGACTAATTATTAGCCTTGGATAACGTTAACGGGCCAAAGGCTAGTCTTCACCGGTTGGTGGGTCAAGGGAGATTCCTTACTGTTGAGTCCGTTTCAGCGTGACGAAGCAGTATTTAAAATGTTAATCCACCTTTAGTGACACCTGAGGAAACAAGCCAATTATTAAGAAAGTTTAAGGCAGGAGAAGTAAGTGAGGGCGAAGTTTTAAATACTTTTCGTGCTGAGCCCATTGATAATCTAGGTTTTGCTCAGGTTGATGCCCAGAGGGCCCTACGTCAGGGTTTTCCAGAGGTAATTTTTGGAGAGGGCAAAACCCCTGCACAGGTTGTTGCTATTGCTGCCAAGATAATGGAGAGAGAGCAAAGAGTTCTGGTTACTCGAGCAAATAATGATCATTTCAAGGCCATGTCGGCCAGATTACCTGATGCAATATATCACGAATCGGCTGGTTGCGTTACTGTTGAAGCTCATCAACTAGATAAACGTCCAGGACTCATAGCTATCCTTTGCGCTGGGACCAGTGATTTACCGATTGCCGATGAAGCAGGCGTAACTGCAGATTTCATGGGAAATCAGGTTTTACGTGTTAATGATGTTGGTGTAGCAGGCTTACACCGATTATTAGCTAATATGCCAATTGTGAGGAAGGCTAACGTTATTGTAGCTGTTGCAGGTATGGAGGGAGCATTACCGAGTGTAGTTGCCGGGTTGGTGCATCGTCCTGTTATAGCGGTTCCAACTAGTGTGGGTTATGGTGCTAATTTTGGCGGGGTTGCCGCTCTTTTAGGTATGCTTAATAGTTGCGGTAGCGGAGTTACTGTAGTGAATATTGACAATGGTTTTGGGGCTGCTTTTGCAGCTAACCAAATCAACGCCCTGGCCAGTTAATACCAATTTTAGGCAAGTAATTATAAAATATAAAATAATATATTTTTTTTTGGGCTTTGACTTGGTTTTGTTTTTTCTCCATTTTCCGCGGCTCTTAGGTTCATTTTTCCTTCAATTGATTTTGGGAAATTTGAATCTGCCAATGTTGTGGGAAAAGCACTTATAATAGCTGAGAAACCTTCAGTTGCTACCGATATTGCCCGTGTCCTTAAGGCGCCACGGGATAAGTCGAAGGATTTTTTTGAGAACGATGACTATATTGTGTCCTCTGCCGTTGGCCATCTACTTCAGTTAATTGTGCCTCCTGATCAGGATATCAAGCGTGGTAAATGGACATTTGATAAACTCCCTCATATCCCTTCATTCTTTGATTTACAGCCGATTGCCAAAAGCGAATCGAGACTAAAGGTTTTGTTACGCCTTATTAAGAGGGACGAAGTAACTTCTTTTATTAATGCATGTGATGCCGGTCGTGAGGGTGAGCTTATATTTCGATATATAATTCAGTACGCCCGGATTAAGCATCCAAAGAAAACTGCCGGCAAAACAGTCTCAAGGCTTTGGTTACAATCAATGACCCCAGATGCGATTCGTAATGGGTTTACCAACTTGCGTAGTGACGATGCGATGATGCCACTTGCTAATGCAGCTAGTTGCAGAAGTGAGGCTGATTGGTTAATTGGAATTAATGGAACTCGCGCGATGACTGCTTTCAACTCCAAGAGCGGAGGCTTTTATCTGACGCCTGTAGGTCGAGTACAAACTCCGACACTGGCCGTCGTAGTTGATCGGGAAAAGGATATTCGCAGCTTTGTTTCTAGGGATTATTGGGAAGTTCAAGCAAAGTTTCAGGTTCAGTCTGGCGAATATACAGGGCGGTGGTTTGATGAAGGTTTTAAAAAAGATCCTGATGATATTCATAAGCGGGCTGAAAGAATTTGGGAGCTTGTTAAAGCCAAGGCGATTCAAGAAAAATGTGAGAATCATTCTGGGGAAGTTACGGAGAAGAGTAAGCCCTCTAAACAGGCAGCTCCTGCTTTATTTGACCTTACCACACTTCAACGTGAGGCTAATGCGAGATTCGGTTTCTCCGCGAGAAATACGCTTGCCATTGCTCAAGCTTTATATGAACGGCATAAGATTTTAACTTATCCTCGAACTGATTCAAAATGCTTGCCTGAGGACTATGTAAATACTGTAAAGCAAACAATAGAAGGGCTCGAACAAGCGGAATATAAAAGTATTGCTGGTGATATTTTGAAAAACGATTGGGTGAAAGCTAGCAACAAAAAGATTTTTAATAATAGTAAGATTTCAGATCACTTTGCGATAATTCCAACGCTCAAGGCAGCCCCAAGCACCCTGAAAGAGCAAGAGCAAAAAGTTTACGATCTTGTTGTTAAGCGTTTTCTAGCTGTATTTTATCCTTCCGCAGAGTTTCTTGTCACCACACGCATTACGAGAATAGGTGGAGAGCCTTTTAAGACTGAAGGCAAAGTGCTAGTTAAATCTGGTTGGCTAGTAGTATACGGCCGTGAGCAGCAAAAGGATGATACAGGCCACATAGCGCCTGTGAATGAAGGAGAGCCTGTAAAAGTTTGTGAGGTAAACGTCGATGCAAAGGCTACACGCCCGCCAGCTCGTTACACGGAGGCTACACTACTTAGCGCAATGGAGCATGCTGGCAAGCGTGTTGACGATGAAGAATTGGCAGAAGCAATGATCGAAAAAGGACTCGGCACGCCGGCTACTCGAGCTTCAATTATTGAGGAATTGATTCGCCATAAGTATATGGTTCGCGAGCAGCGTGAATTGATTCCCACAGCTCAGGCATTTTCATTAGTCACACTTTTAACAGCTTTGAGTGTTGATGCGCTATCAAAGCCAGAGTTGACTGGGGACTGGGAATTTAAGCTGAAGGAAATTGAGCGGGGTAATTATGATCGAGAGTCGTTTATGAATGATATTCGTGGAATGACCGACCACATTGTAACTGCTACCAAGGCATATGATGGAGACACTGTTCCAGGGGATTATGGACTTCTTGATGCAGCCTGTCCGAAGTGTGATGGAGGTGTTATTAAAGAAACGTATAAGCGTTTTCACTGTAAGGATGAAGAATGTGATTTTAGCTTTTGGAAAATAATGGGAGGCCGTCAGTTTGAATTGGCTGAAGCTAATGAGCTTGTTTCCATGCGAAGAATCGGTCCGCTCGATGGATTCCGGAGTAAAATGGGTCGTGCTTTTTCCGCTGAACTGAAGTTAACCGACGATCATAAAGTCGAATTTGATTTTGGTAACGATGATGATGATGACGAGGAGGTCGATTTCACTGGGCAGGAATCAGTTGGAAGTTGTCCAAAATGCAAAGGTTTAGTTTACGAGCATGGTCGTTCATATGTTTGCGAAAAAAACACAGGTAAAGAACGCCAATGTAAGTTTCGGACTGGTAAAGTGATTCTCAAGAGAGATATTGAGAAAGCTCAAGTCATTAAACTGCTTAATGATCGCAAGACAGATCTCATTCCTAACTTTATCTCAAAAAAAGGTCGGCCTTTTAAGGCTTTTCTTATCTTGAAGCCTGATGGGGATGTTGGCTTTGAGTTTGAAAGTAAATCCAAAGGGAAGAAATAACTTTTTCACATAAGAATTGAATCTTAATTGTATTAGGTTTTTATAATTTTCTTTGCAGGTTGCTATTATCAAATCTCATGTGCTAAAATCCTGTGTTCGATAAGTATGGCTGACAATAAACCGCCTAAAATAAACGAAAACAAACCCAAATCTGAGGATAAGTTTCCTAATCCTCGATCTTGGATGCTATGGGCTTTAGGTATTTTCATGGTTGTTATGCTCTTTCAAATTGGGAGCTCTGCCGGTCAAGATCCCAAAGAAAAAGTCAACTATGATATGCTTCAGGAATGGATTAATTCTGGAGCAGATGTGAAAGGTTTTATTGAGTATCCTCCTCCAAACTCTTCGGCGCTTTGTACCATTACTGGATATCGGATTGAAAATGGAAACAAGGTTCCTTTTGAGTTCGAGGACAAGTTAATTGAGGGGCGAGAAAGATTCCTAATCGAAGAAGCTGGGTTTCAGCCAAAAAACAAAAGCACCCTTTTGACGGCTTTTCTAATTCAGCTTTTACCTATACTGCTTATCTTTTTATTAATTTGGTTTGTTTTAATTCGTCAAATTCGTAGTGCCGGCAAAGGGGCAATGAGTTTTGGTAAGAGCAAGGCAAAGATGCTCAACAAGGATAAAAACAAGACCACTTTTAAGGATGTTGCGGGTGTTGAGGAAGCTTGTGAAGAGGTCTCTGAACTTGTTGATTATCTTAAAGACCCTAAAAAGTTCCAAAAGCTTGGGGGCAAAATTCCTAAAGGAATCCTTATGGTTGGCCCCCCTGGAACGGGTAAGACTTTACTGGCAAGAGCTATTGCAGGCGAGGCAGATGCGGGTTTCTTCAGTATCAGCGGATCAGATTTTGTTGAGATGTTTGTTGGTGTTGGCGCCAGCCGAGTCAGAGACATGTTCGAACAGGCTCGTAAGAGCACGCCATGTTTGGTTTTTATTGATGAGATTGACGCAGTTGGGCGGTCGCGCGGTCACGGTTTAGGAGGGGGCAACGACGAACGAGAGCAGACACTCAATGCTTTGCTTGTTGAGATGGATGGCTTTGATACGCAAGACGGGATTATTATTATAGCTGCCACCAACCGGCCTGATGTGCTTGATCCAGCATTGCTCCGTCCAGGTCGTTTTGATCGACAGCTCACTGTGAATCTTCCGGATATTCGTGGCCGAGAGGATATTCTTAAAGTTCATGCTAAGAATGTGAAGCTATCCGAATTAGCAGATTTATCCGTTATTGCTAGAGGCACGCCTGGTTTTTCAGGTGCTGAGTTAGCCAATTTGCTAAATGAGGCTGCTTTGCTAGCAGCACGTACCAATAAAAAGTCAATAGGTATGATTGAGCTTGAAGAAGCTCGAGACAAGGTGCGATGGGGGAGAGAGCGTCGCAGCCTAGCAATGACTGATGAAGACAAGAAGATCACCGCTTGGCACGAAGCCGGGCATGCCATCATCAACGTTCTACTTGATAAGTGTCACCCTCTTCATAAGGTTACAATCATCCCCAGAGGGCAGGCATTGGGTGCGACTATGTCTCTTCCGAAGGACGACGTGCTTAACCGTCAAAGCCAGGAAATGTGCGACACTATTGCAATGACCATGGGAGGTCGAATTGCTGAAGAGATTTTAACTGGCGATATCTCAACCGGAGCAGCAGGAGATATTCAGCAAGCCACCAATATGGCTAGAGCTATGGTTACCCAATGGGGGATGAGTAAAAAGCTAGGTATGGTTCTCTATGGGGAAGGTGACGAGTATGTTTTTCTTGGCAAAGATCTTGCCCAAGGCAAAACCTACAGCGAACAAACGGCACAGGAGATAGACACTGAGGTTCGGCGTCTTGTGGATGAAGGTTATCAGCGAGCTAGTAAATTGATTAGTGATAATCGTGATAAGTTGGAATTAATTGCGAATGCCCTGTTAGAATATGAGACTTTGGATGGGCAACAGGTTGAAGACATTGTGCGGACCGGTAAGTTTAATCCACCAAAGCCTCCAAATGATGTCGATCCGCCAAAAGGTGCGGATGCAGCGACTCCAACTTCGGACTTACCCAAGAAAGATAAACCTAGCTTAGATGAGGGTTTAGGAGACCCAGCTCCAGCTACTCCTTGACCCAGTGATTGTCTAATGAAATCAGAAACTCTTTGACTTGGAATAACTTCGGAAGCTAGTTTGTCTCACCCGGAATGAGTAAATGCCTAAGCTAACCGTTTTAACTGAAGGAATTGAACCTACCTCCTTTGACCTTACAAAGGAGGTTACTTCTGTTGGGCGAGTGGAGGGAAACGATATAGTATTAGACCATCAGTCGGTTTCAGGCAGTCATGGCGAATTAATTCTTAGAGGGGATCAAGATGTATATATCCGCGATCTTGGATCTACAAATGGTAGTTATATCGATGGAAAAAAGGTTGCCGAATCTCCTGTTCAGCCCGGTGAAGTGATTACATTTGGTGAGGTGCAACTTAAATTGGAAGGTGCTCGTAAGATGCAATCCCATGATAAGCATCTTGAGCAAGGTGTAAAATTGGGGGATTTGGGGGCTGTGCCTAAAGGGCCGGCTAAAGGATTTACTAAGAAATCTGATAAGACGGGGCGTTACTTTGTGATTGCTGGGGTCGTAGTCACAATCATTCTGATTGGTGTTATTTTTCTTGTTGTAAACAAATTTAAAGGAGGCGGTTGAACCGCAATTCTTTCCCTTGGACTGCTGTTTCTTCTTTCTTAATTCTTAAGCCAATTAGCCGCCTTAATTGCAGAGTAAGTTATTATGATGTCTGCTCCTGCTCGGCGCATAGCTAATAAGGATTCCATAGTCAAAGCTTGTTCATCTATCCATCCACGTTTTACTGCTGATTGAATCATCGAGTACTCGCCGCTAACAGCATAAGCGGCTGTTGGATATCCGAATTCTGATTTCACGCGATAAAGAATGTCGAGATAGGCTAGAGCGGGTTTTACCATTACAATATCTGCACCTTCTTGAATATCAAGTGCGACTTCTCGTAATGCTTCCTCAGCATTAGCGCTATCCATTTGGTAGCTTTTTCTGTCACCAAATTGTGGTACTGATTCTGCAGCGTCTCGAAAAGGACCATAGTATGCAGAAGCAAATTTAGCGGCATAAGACATTATTGGGATTTCTTTAAAACTATTGGAATCCAGTTCTCTTCTAATAGTCGCTACTCGTCCATCCATCATGTCGCTCGGGGCTATAACATCTGCTCCTGCTTCGGCATGACTAAGTGCTGTTTTTGCAAGAAGTTTCAGAGTGGAGTCATTGTCAACAAGTTGCTCTTTGCCACATTTTTTAATTAAACCACAATGGCCGTGGCTCATGTATTCGCAAAGGCAGACATCGGTTATTACCAGTAGCCCAGGGACATCTTTTTTTATCTGGCGAATTGCTTTTTGTACGATGCCATTTTTTGCATAAGCGCCACTCGCTCGCACATCTTTTTTTGAAGGTATACCAAACAGAATCACTGCTAAGACACCGGCTTTTTGAGCTGATGCGGCTTCACGCACGGCTTCGTCTATTGAAAGCTGAAAAACTCCCGGCATAGATTGAACTTCATCTCGTATTTTTCGTCCAGTGCGGACGAAAAGCGGTAGCACGAGTTGGTCAGGATGCAGTCGCGTTTGGCGAACCATACGGCGAAGAGTATCCGAGCCACGTAATCTGCGCGGGCGGTAGTTGGGGAAATCTCCTGTCAATGGAGAATGCATGTGCGGCATAATAACTAATTTGGTTCTCAAGCCAAGCGCTTGGCTGGTTATTTAGCTGCCTATTTTAGAGACTAGTATCGCGATGCCTATTATTCCAAAGCAAATAATGAAACAACCAATAACCCCCCAAAAATCAAGTTTGCTGGGACGTTGGAATTCAAAGCTGCTTCCAGGGAAAAGTTTATGGCTGTCAAATCGGTCAGGCTGTGCATAGCTGCGTTCCACTTGTGCCTTGTCTTTTTCTGGGTTCGGGTCGACAGGGGTTTTCATTTTAACGTATAGCCGGTCGAGTGCCGCCTTGTTGTTGGGCTTTGTTAATAAGCTCGCGATAATCATTACTAAAAATGGAGCAACGATCTTGAAGGGAAATTCCAGTGTCTTGAGCGCCGCGTTCTGAAACTTAGTTATTTTCAAACCAAGGAGCTTGTCATAAATCATCATTTCAAATCGGAACGAGCCTTTTCCATATTTATCCCCACTTTCTGAATGAAGAATTCCCTCTGTCCAGTAAATCGCTTTACCCCCTTTTGTGTTCTCGGGTTCGTTAACCTGAAGGTAATTCTGATTGGTGCGAAGTTCTGGGGCTATTTTGGGAATTGCTCGTGGAAGGACAAAAAAACTTATTAGGCAGAAAATAATAGTAATCCAGCCCGCTTTTGTTGTTGCTCTGCGCCAATACATGCCCAGCCAAAACAATGCTGCAAATGTCATTGGAACAATCCATGTTAATTCTAATTGCTTAAACATATCCAGCATGGTTAGTGAAACAAAAACAGCACCTAAGACTACAATTCCCCCAGTAACACGACCGAGGAGAAGGCATTTTTTCTCTGAGGCATTAGGATTAATGAAGGGAACATAAATATTGCGGACTACGAGTGCTGAGCAAACTAGCATATAACAGTCAATGCTGCTCATAAGGGCAGCTAGTAAGCAGGCGAGCATTAAGCCTACAAGCCCGATACCAAGTGGACCTAATAATTCCTTGGTGGCTTTCCCCCAAGCCATATCGGCATCTGCTAGTAAAGCAGTGTCGTCTGTATAGAGAGTTAGGACAATAAGAGCTGTAATCACCCAGCCTATTGTGCAGAAACGCTTGATAAGGTTGCCAGAGACTAATCCTACACGGGCATCAGTTTCGCTTTTTGCAGAACCCCCGCCTGTAACAATAAAATGTGGGGTTAGAACAATTCCTATCATATTCATGATAACTATTGTAACGATTGCATAAAGTGGAAACTCGCTTGCAGTGCTTCCCCCTATAATTTCAAAAGTTGAGGCTGGCAATTGCTCATGCATAATTCGAAAGCCATCAGTCCATGTGTCTCCTGAAGACCCAAATTGATTTACTACCTCATTTAATCCAAAGGGGATGAGCAGAACGGATAACAGGATAATGCAAACACCTTGAATTACGTCAGTCCAATATGCTGCAGTTAAACCACCTAGCATGCCGTAAACCATGACTATTAATGCCACAGCAGGCACAAGTACGTACTCGGTTTTGGTGCCTAATAAAACTTCACCTAAAAGGGGCACTCCTACTTTACCGATTGCGGTAAAAAGCATGGCTCCGTATACGATATAATAAAAGCAACCGAAGATTGCATAGGCTACGCCCATAGATTTAGATTCGTAACGTTCTGTAAACCAATCGCCTAAGGTTAGGCAGCGCATTCGTCGATACCAAACTGCACTGATCCAGTATATTGGCGTTACAAAAAGCCAATACATAACCCCCCACATACCACTCATGCCATTTGCAAAAGTCCCTCTAGCAGTGTTAACCGGATCGGCAGAGCCTGTTCCAGCACCGAAGGCGGCAAAGGTTTGCATTAGCTTTCCAAAGTTTCTCCCTCCCATAAAAAAATCCTCCTGCCTTTTCTGTTTCCGCATCAATGCAATGCCTATACAAGCCATAATTGCGAAGTAGAGGAACAAAACGATATAGTCGATAGTTTCCATAATTATTTTTGGTTGCTGATCACTAATTAAGAGAAGGTAGTCGATGCTTAAACTTATGCTAATGCAAACATAAATGGGTAATATCTCACATATGAAAATGAAGAGATGTTTACTGAACCTGCTTGCATACTCTCAGCGCCAAGCTAGTCTTTTCTCGTGAGATTTAGCCATTTTCTCATCTTCTCCATTTTATTTAATATAGCCCAGGTTTCGATACTGCTTGCGCAGGAGGAACCGGAGACATCTATATGGGAGGCTTCTCTCACGGGTGATCTCGATACAGTTCAAGCCCATATTGATGCAGGAACTGATCTTAATAGATTGAGTGAAGCAGGTGAAACTCCACTTCACTATGCGGTGTCAAAAAAACAATCTGAGGTGGTAGAAGTTCTGCTCGATGCCGGGGCTGAAACGGATATCGAAAACTCACTAGAAGAAACTCCATTGGATATAGCCATAGCCAGCCGTCAAGAGAATATAATTGACTTACTATTAGATGCAGGTGCTGGACTAGATACTCCAACTGAGTCGATTCACTTTTTGACTTGGTTAGGGGATTCGCTTGGAGTGAAACTGCATATATACTCTGGAACTAATATTGATCAAGAAGATGAATTTGGGAATTATCCTATCTTACTTGCTGTTGAGTTTGGATATGTTGAGATTGTAGATCTGTTAATTGAGCATGAAGTTGAATTAGAAACTGAGGATGAGGATGGGTTCACTGCTTTAATTTTTTCAGCAGAAAAAAACTACCCTGAGATATTACAGACCCTTCTCGAAAATGGTGCCGATATCGATGCCGAAGACAAGGCCCAGAGAACAGCACTAGACTGGTCGATTATTATGCAATCTACTGAGGCGGAGGTTATTCTTAAGGAAAAAGGTGCGCCAAGTGGTGCCGAAAAATCATTCATTGCGGCCATTCAAACAAATAATATTGATATGGTTAACGCTCTTATCGAGCAAGGCGCTGACATTAATGAGCCAGCCTACACATCAAAAGCACCAATTCACTATGCATCTCATTCTCGCAACATAGATATCTTAAAACTTTTGATTTCTAAGGGTGCAGATTTGGAGGCCGAGACAGAGCTGGGGGTAACGCCACTAGGATATGCAGTTGGTTTAAATCAACCAGAAAATTGCCGAGTCCTTTTACAGTCTGGATCAGATGTCGACACAGTTGATAGTTTTTTGCGATCGAACCTAAATTTAGCCGCCAGCCTTAATCACCAAGAAATCATTGGGATTTTACTTGAGTATGAGGCTAATCCTAACACGCTTGATCAATGGCATTATTCCTCACTTGACGTAGCAGAGGAATTTGGCGGAGAGGAGATTGCTGAATTAATTCGAGAGGCAGGAGGCGTAAATGGGCCAAAGATGTCCATTCACGCCGCCGCCGGGTCCAGAGACAGCGAGAAGGTGGCTTTACACCTTTTCTTTGAAACAGACCTTAATCTATTGAATGAAAATAATGAAACCCCAATGGATTCGGCTGCTAACAACAATGCATTTGAGATGCTTACATTTTTACAGGAAAGAACTCGATTGGAATTTGTAAATGATGAAGACGGAAACGAATTGATTCGCGTGATCGGGCCTTACGGGTTGGGAGACTTGACCCCGCAATTGGAATTTACTTTAGAGTCATCAGTCAATTTTAAGAATTGGAAATTATTAGAGTCGGTTGATACAGAGGATGGAGTGGGAGAGATTGAATTTAACGCTGAAAATTCGTTTCAGTCACGGTTTTACCGGGTGTTGGTTAATGAGATCGAAGACTAATTAGTTTGCTCGATTAGTCTCAAATATATTAATCATAATTTAAATGCTGCTTTTTATACCCTGACGATTATTCTTTTTCTATGGCAAGCATCACTCATAAAGACGAGGCTCCTTTTACCCGGGAGGATCCGTGGCGTATTTTTCGAATCATGGCTGAGTTTGTTGATTCGTTTGAGGAGCTTTCTAGACTAAAGCCAAGCGTGACTATTTTCGGATCGGCCAGAACCAAACCAAAAAATCCATACTACAAGGCTACGGTAGAGATGGGTAAAAAACTGGCCAAAGCAGGAGTTCCAGTAATTACTGGAGGGGGGCCGGGTATAATGGAGGCAGCGAACAAAGGAGCTGCACAGGGAAAGGGCACTTCGGTAGGGCTAAACATCGAGCTTCCATTTGAACAGTGTGGAAATTCTTATGCTAATCTACCGATTAATTTTCATTACTTTTTTTCACGAAAGGTTTGCCTTGTGAAATATAGTCTTGGGTTTGTTTATATGCCCGGAGGTTTTGGAACGATGGATGAATTATTTGAGGTTATTACGCTCGTGCAGACGCATTGCCTTGAGAAGTTCCCTTTAATTTTGTTCGGTAAAAAACATTGGCGCGGGATGATTAATTGGGCGCGAAATACTCTTGAAAAAGAAGGGTTTATCAGTCCTGGAGATATTGAACTAATGACTTTGACAGACGACGTGGACGAAGCCGTTGAATTGTTGCTTAAGTATATTGAAGAGAAAAAAGACAGCGATAGGGTTAGTGGAGCTTTTAATTAATATTAATTTTTTTGAAAGAATCCGCGAGTCTATCTAAAGTTATTTAAGACATTATCTGGATATACGAAATTATTTTCGTTTGGCTTTATTTTTGGTCTTTGGCTGTTTTTTTGTAGAAGCTTTTACCTTGGCGGCTACTTTTAGTCGTAGTCCGTTCAATCTTATAAACCCAGTTGCATCATCCTGATTGTAAGCGTCTGTCGGATCGGCTTCCATAGTTGCTATGTCAGGATTGTATAAGCTTACTGGCGATTTAAGGCCTGCGGCAATAATGTTTCCTTTATAAAGTTTCACTCGAACGGTTCCGCTGACATTTTGTTGGCTCTCGCTTATGAGAGCCTGCAATGCTTCACGTTCTGGCGCGTACCAAAATCCATTGTAAACTAGTTTCGAGTATTCGGGTATCAATGAATCGCGCAGATGCATTACTTCTCGGTCCATGGTTATGGATTCCATCATGCGATGCGTTGCATGAAGAATTGTGCCGCCCGGTGTTTCATATACTCCACGCGATTTCATGCCGACGAATCGGTTTTCGACCATATCGACTCTTCCGATTCCGTGTTTGCCACCAAGTCGGTTGAGGGTTTGCATTATTTTTAATGGAGTCATCGCTTTGCCATTAACCCTCACACAGTTCCCTTTATTGAAATCAAGAGTGATATATTCCGGCTTGTTAGGAGCATCTTCAGGGGAGACGCTGAGTTTGTACATTGACTTGTATTTTGGGGCAGAAGCGTCGAGCCAAGGGTCCTCTAGCATTCCAGCTTCATATGAAATATGAAGAAGGTTGCGATCCATTGAGTAGGGCTTTTTCATGCTTGCTTCGACCGGGATCTTCTTTTCTACACAATAATCTATCATTTCCTTTCTGCCTGGAAATTGGTTTCTAAAATCTTCGTCCCGCCAAGGGGCAATTATCTCTAAATCTGGGGCAAGTGCAGCAGCAGCTAACTCGAAACGCACTTGGTCATTTCCTTTTCCTGTTGCTCCGTGGGCGATTGCTTTTGCCTTATGTTTTCGAGCTATTTCCACCATTCGTTTGGCAATTAGTGGTCGGGCTATACTTGTGCCAAGAAAATATTGTCCTTCGTAAATGGCTCCAGCTTGCATCATTGGAAAAATGAAGTCAGTGGCAAATTCCTCACGTAGATCGTCGATATAGATATCAGAAGCCCCCGTTTTACGAGCTTTCGGGCGAAGGCCTTTTGTTTCTTCTTCCTGTCCGACATCAGCACAAAAAGCGATAACGCCAGCAGAGTACTTTTCCTTAATCCAAGATAATAAAACGGAGGTGTCTAGCCCTCCTGAATATGCGAGAACAATCTTCATGTATAAAAAACAGCTCGCGCATCATCATCAAATCAAACGACGATGAAAGAAAAAACTCTGTTTGTTATGATGGAAATTTTGATTAATACACACATCTATTTCGTTGACTGATTAAAATCGACAGGATAACGATTTTACAGATTTCATTATGTTAAGATTACAAAGACTCTCGTTGTGCCTATCGGCAGGTGTCCTTTTAGCAGGGCTAAATATTGTTTTTGCTGCAAAAAATGTTGATGCAGCTGACCCTAAGAAGGTAGATGCCGACTTTAAATTTCAAGGTGAGTATGCGGGTTCGCTTAATGGCCAATATGATGTTGGCAGCCAAGTAATTGCTTTGGGAGGTGGTAAATTCAAAATGGTACTCTTCCCTGGAGGACTACCTGGAGCCGGATATGACGGGGAGGAAAAGCGTGAGTATACGGGTACGAGGGACGGGGATACTGTTAGTTTTGAGGGAGGAACCACGGGAAAAAGTATCTCTGATGGCAAACTGACTTTTGAACGTGATGGACAGTCATTTTCAATTGATAGAGTTATTCGTAAAAGTTCGACGCAAGGTGCAAAACCTCCAAAAGGTGCAATGGTGTTGTTTGATGGTAAATCCACTAAAAGTTTTAAGCCTGGAAAAATGACTGAGGATGGTTTGCTAATGGAAGGGGCGAACAGTGTTGAGAAATTTCAAAGCCACAAACTCCATTTGGAATTTCGTCTGCCATATGAGCCAACGCGACGTGGTCAAGGTCGTGCTAATAGTGGGTGTTACCTTCAAGCTCGTTATGAAGTGCAAGTGCTCGATTCATTTGGACTCGCTGGAAAGCACAACGAGTGTGGTGGGATTTACACCATTAAAGATCCCGACGTCAATATGTGCTTTCCTCCTCTTCAGTGGCAGACATATGATATTGATTTTACTGCTGCTAAATTTGACAAAGAAGGAAAGAAAACCGCCAATGCTCGAATTACAGTTCAACACAATGGAGTACTAATTCATGATAATGTTGAACTGCCTAAGCGGACTGCGGCTAGCCCGCTGGGAGAGGGAGCAGGTCCTGGTTTTCTTCATTTGCAGGATCATAGCAATCCCGTGCGCTATAGAAATATTTGGGTGGTAAAGAAATAGTTCGATCAGACAATTCATTCTGTAGTAGATGCTTGGGCTGAAAGGCTTTTGTTATTTTTTTCATTGTCCGGTCTGGTTTGATATAAAGCAACTAAACCACGATTCAGCTTTTGCTTTAAAAGGCCACTTTTTGCCTCGCCACTCGAAGGTGAGTTCCTTTGCATGTAATGCATGGCAGGGAAGTATCAAGTGCTTTTTATGTTCTTTTGTTAGTCGTCTTTCAACTAGTGCAAGATAGCAGTCTTCGTTATAACCGTAGAGTTTGTCACCCACGATGGGGTGCCCGATATGAGCTAGATGAATTCTGATCTGGTGTTTGCGTCCAGTTTCAGGGCGTACCTCTAGCAGTGAAAAATTTCCTTCGGGCTTTGAAAACCGTTTGGTTACCGTAAACCAAGTCTTTGAGGGGCTTCCATCTGGTCTAACGCAATCCTTAATTGCAACCCTGCTTGTTGTATGGCGTCCAAGAGGCTCGTCGATAGAGCCAGAGTCTGATTTAACATGCCCGTGTACTATTGCGTCATAAGACTTATAAGCTTCGCCGCGTTCCCAAAGTTGTCGAAGTTCTTTTGCCGCTACATCATTCTTTGCAACCAAAACAATTCCAGATGTCTCGCGATCGAGCCGGTTGATCATGTGTACGGTATTTACCTGTCCAAGATGTAGTCGTGCCCTGCTTATAAGGCTGCTGTAAGCATCTCCCTTGGTAGGGTGACAGACTAGGTCGGCAGGCTTATTAATAACCAGTAAACTATCATCCTCATATACTAAATCAAAAAGATAATCCGAAGGAGAACTCATAAGTTTAAGTTTTTATAATACTGTGAATGCCAGTTTAATTAGATTGAGAGTCTTGAGCGGTGCATAAATTAAAACTACTCGGCAGTGTTTTCAGATCGATAAAAAATTTCACATCTTGGAAGTTGACTTTGCAGTTCTTGGATCCCTTCGATCGATATTTTTGATTTGTAAAGATAGATAGACTTTAGTTTTTTTAATTTAGCCAAGTAGAATACACTTTTATTTGTAATTTTAGTATCGTGAAGCCACAGCCTTTTAAGTTTTCTAAAACGTGAAATCTCTTGGACTCCTTGATCGGTGATAGAAGTTTCACCTAAGTGTAATTCGGTAAGATGGGGTAGTTCTTGTAGATGGGTTAATCCTTTGTCAGTAATTTTATTGCCTCGTAGACCTAGGTATTTAAGTGAATTAATTTTTTTGATGTGAGCTAATCCTGTGTCGGTAAGTCGAGTTTTTCCAATTGGAAGATATTGCAGCGATCTAAGTTTACTTAAGTGTGCCATGCCTTCATCCCCCACATTAGTTTGAAAAAGGTTAAGCCATTCAAGGCGTGTTAAGTTTGCAAGGTGAAAAAGGCCTTCATCGGTTATTTTTGTTTGTTCTAAAGACAGATCAGTAAGCTTTTTAAAAGTAACTAATATCTTCAATTCGGCATCGGTGATTTTCGATCGATTTAAATTTATTTCACTAACCACGCCGTTAGTTTTGAAGATTCTTGCCCCGAGATCTTTAAGCTTTTTATTTTCTTCTGCTTTAGCAGGAAGAGCAATGGCCACTGACAGCATTACTATTGGATAGGCAAAATTCATGCCTTGATTCCAACTGCGTCTTTAATTTTAGTTAAACCTTCGTTAGTTAAACGCCTAGCTAGCCCCTTTAGAATGGATCGGTTAATTTGAGGGCCTTCATAAACTAATCCAGAATATACTTGTAGAAGTGATGCGCCAGCTGTGATTTTCTCCCAAGCATCATCAGAAGAAAAAATACCACCTACTCCGATAATCGGGAGTGTCCCTTTCGTTTGACGGTAAAGATGCCGAATAACTTCTGTGCTTCGTGCCGATAAGGGGCGGCCGCTCAGTCCACCTGTTTCCGAATAATGCTTAGTTTTGGCCCCCTCGGTTTCTTTTGGTCTTGCGATGGTTGTGTTGGTAGCAACTAGCCCTGCAAGTCGATGAGGGTTAACAAGTTCAAGAATTTCGTCGAGGGCTTTGAAATCAAGGTCTGGGGCTACCTTAACTAGAATTGGCTTCTGATCGAGATTGTCTGACTGAAGAGCCGATAGGATTTCATCGAGGGCCCCTTTATCTTGTAATTGCCTTAGATTAGGTGTGTTTGGTGAGCTAACATTTATAACAAAAAAGTCGGCAAGATTTTTCAATTGGTTAAATGAGTACTGGTAATCTTCGACTGCTTTTGCGATAGGCGTGATCTTTGATTTTCCTAGGTTAATGCCAACTGGGTGTGCTGGCCAGAGATTGTCTTTACTCACGTTTCTAAGGCGTTTTGCTAAGGAATCAGACCCAGGGTTATTGAACCCCATCCTGTTTATTAGTGCCTCATCTTCTACTACTCGAAACATCCGTGGTTTTGGGTTTCCGGGTTGTTTATGCTGTGTGACTCCTCCCAGTTCGCTGAAACCAAAGCCCAGAGCCTTCCACATGGGGATGGCCTCTCCTCCTTTGTCCATTCCAGCTGCAAGGCCGATAGGATTTGGAAAATTCAGACCAAATAACTTGATGGGAAGACTTGGCCCTTTGAAAAAGTACTCTGATAGTTTGAGTGCCCAACGTCGTTGCGCAGCCCAACTTAGTTGGCTGATAACAATGTTGTGCGCGTCCTCGGAATCACGCTTGAAAAAGTTTGGCCTAATTAACGCCTTGTATATCCAAGACACGGGGGGATTGTCACGGTGAGTTGCCTAGCCGTCGAGCTTGTACTTTGCTAAGGAGAATTAAAAGAGCTGATATTTCGTAGGGAACCTTAGTATTTGCCATTTTTTCTCATGTGCCACCCATTCGTTCCATTCCAATTCCCCTAGCAGGCGGATTCTCTTTTTGTATAATTTTTTATCGTGAGGCAGTCGCTTAATTTTTTCATTGAGCATTTTTAATGCAGTAGCGATTCGGCCATGCATATTCTCACGCCGGATGTGAAGTAAATCGAATTTATCATCCTTGGTTTCCGCCCATTTTTGTAATTCAGAAAAATTTGCTTCGAATTTATCTTTTACTTCTAAAGCTTGGGTTTTCTTAATATCTGCATTTATATCCTTGTTCTCTCGCAATTGAGTCTCTAGATAGCCCAGTGCTCGCCCCTTACGGTAGAGAGCGTCGGTTAAGGTATTTAACTTTTTATCAATCTTTTTACGCTCGGCCTGAGCAATGTCATCATCCTGATTGAGTTTTATACCGTAGTGTTTTGCTAAAGTTTCAGTATCGATTTTATTGATAACGACATCAGCAGCAGTAATGATTTCTTCAAGGTGTTTTTTTCGGTTAGTTTCTCCATCGAGACGTCTGAGCTGTTCGACTAGTACCGGTAAATAATCAGGGTCGACTGTGAGAATTTCTTTAGCAATTAGATCAAAATTCTCTGAATTCTTTTCACCATGTAATTTAGTCAGGCGAGCGACTTTTAAATCGCGAATTGCTTCGGCTAATTTTTCGGTCTCTGGCTTTTTGTCTTTCTTGTTATTTTTGCTACCGCTGGATTTAGTTTTAACTTTATTGATTGGAGGAACTCTCATTGAAATTGGAAAACCATCTGGTTTTTTGCCTGATCCAATTAAATTACTTTTACTTTGCCCATAGGAGATGCTTCCAAGCAAAAGATCTCCAGTACTAGCCTCGGTTGGCATAGGCGATGGCTGCTCGATGTAAATTCGAGTTTGATTGCCTCCTACCAACGCGCCAGATGGAAATCCGTTTCCTCCTGTTATAGCATCGTTAGGGTCGTTGTGAAATTTTAGCGAAATTGGTTTGGCTAGTTTCAAATCAAGGTTTAGTGGCATATCCTTGAGTTTTTTAAGATGCTTTAATTCATGATTGCGGACATGGAATTTTAGAATGTAATCCCCTTTAGATAGACTTGAAGACCCTCTGCTGCCACTGGATCCAGATGCTATAAATCTTTTAGATTTATCGTATAGCATCCAGATCAAAGACTCCCAGGATTCATGAAATTGATCTTCCAACGCAAGGGCCGGTTGCGGTGTTACAGTGGTTTTTTTACTCAAGCTAAAAGAGTAACTTAATTCAGCCTCGTATATGCGGCGATTACTAGGAAGTGAGTCTCGTGGGTCAGTAAGTGGTCGTGGTTTAAAATTACTTGGAGCTATAGTTTTACGAACTATCTTGAAGGAACCACTTGGATCAACAGCCTCGGTGCCTAATGGGGCTGTTATATCTACTTGAGTGACAAGTCTTGCTGCGTCTATATGAAGAGAGTGATTGTCTGGTTTTATGCCGTGAAAAGTTGCGTTAACTGTTAACTCTGTTTTCCCAAGGCTGGACCAGAATTGGGCGATAGCCAATTCGATTGTCCTTCCGCCTGTGACTTCAAAGCTTTGAACCTGTGTGTCGTTATCTCGCATAGTGATATATTCTCGAGTGCCACTTTCGCTGAACGATTGTCCGGGTATTTCCTGCACGGTGTGCATTACAATACGACGTAAACCATCCATATCACTGGTAGTAAATGTCACATCAGCCCACGTAGCTCCGTTTGGAACCTGAAGGAAATTACGATCAATGTAGCCAGGGTTGAGGGTAATTTTTTTTGACCAATGCACGTTTTTTGATGTCTCAATTTGTTCACCCTTAAGAACAGTAATTGGGACTCGAAAAACCGGCCCGCGTTCGGGATGGTCGGCATCGTAGCCGGTTACCTCGGTGAAATGCATTCCGGTTGTTAGTGATTGGGGATTAGTTTTGATACTAAAATTACGGCCGCCATGCATGAGGACTACATGCTTTGGGTGATCTATCCAAGGGGCATTGCATTCAAGGTTTATTCGCATTTCAAAAGCTACCTTTTCAGCGTTATCTTCGTCTTCATGAAAGGTAGGAGTTACGACGATGGTGGATGATACTGCACGGTCGGTGTTAAATGCTTCACGAAGGTATACTCCGCGCCCGCCTTGGCTACGATTAGAGATCACGAAACGCAAGTCATGGTCTTTAGAGTTTTTGTTTGTTACTAGATAGTCAAAAGCTTTGTCAATTTGTAGTACGCCGTGCCCCTGTGCGAACCTTTCTACATTTGGGATTTGTTTTGCTGTATTGACTATTGCTCTCTTTATTCGGTGAGGGGACCATTTTTGTTTCTGATGTTTCAACCCGGATAAAAGTAGTGCGATACCACCACATGCACTTGGGGATGACATTGATGTTCCATTCATCATCATATTTCCTTGCAGCGTCCAGTTGGAGACTGGCGCGATGGCCCCACCAGGAGCAGTGAAGTCTACGCCTAGATTACCATCAAAAGTCGGGCCTCGGGATGACCAAGTGTATTGGATAGCAGGCATTGTTTCACGGAGCGAATACTGAGCTTCCATCATTGTAGGGGATACGTATGCGCCAATTCCAAAAAGTGCCGAAGTGGTGCCGCCAGGTGATCCAACGGTTGAAAGCGCCGGTCCGCTGTTACCTGCGCTTGCTACAAATATTACGCCATGCTTATTAACGATTTCTGAGTATAGTCTGGTTAGTCGCCCGTCATTTGGGTCTTGAGTAGGACCGCCATAACTCATGTTGATTAATTGGCATTTGTTTTCAAGAACAGCGACTAAGCCGCGTACTTCGCCGGTTCCCATTGAAGAACTTCCCATGCGGCGGTCACCGATTTTAACGGAGACGATCTGCGCCCCTGGGGCGATGCCGTTCAATTCTGGTTTTTCAGGATAGTTTGCTGCGACTATACCGGCTACATGAGTTCCGTGCGCGCCCACGTCTGTAACGATCGAAAGGGTATCTCCGTCGTCGTAAATATTAAGTGCAAAATTCATCATAGACTGTTTTCCGAAGCTAGCCCACTGCCGTTCAGTCCTAAAATTAGTCATCAGTTTTTCATCATTAAAATCACCATCTTCGTCAGTATCCACTGCTGCCCGCCATACTTTTCCATCATTAAAGGCTACACAGTCATAAATTGGGCCTGGATCATTGAAGTTGTTATTTAATGTGCTTATCAAATCAATTTTTGCTTGGATCTCTGCTCGTGCTTTTTTTTTGTCTCCTTTTGGAGATGGGTTTGCTTCGTCAAATTCTGCTAGTTTAGCTTGCAAGGAGGCAGAACGTTCGTGCTGCTTTTTATCCCATTCTTTTTTTCTCTCCGATTTTAAGCGAGAAACTAAACTACTTGGAAAAAGTTCGTAAGCTGCCTTAATTCCCAATCTCCATTCGGAGTTTTTATTTTTCCAGTCACTTCCAAGTTTGAGTGTTCTCCCAGTAAGTCCGGTCAATGAGTTGTCTGCGATTTCGAATTTTTCGGACATATCTACGTCGCCGCTTCCAGAGCCGTCTACAACGTCGACGATTTTAGGTTGGCCGTGGCTGGTTGTTTGTAGCCCTGGGGCCCCAGGGTCGACTCCAGTATCGAATATAGCGACCGTGATCCCTTGACCATCATAGATTGGATGTTCTTCTAGAAAGCGTATGGCTCCAGTTTCTTCTTTAGGCAGAATGCCCTGTAACGGAAACGTTTCTGAATTTGGCTGAGCTGGCATGGCCAGCGTTAGGATAATTGCCAAACCCAAGCAATATTGGTATATCATAAAGCGAGTGGATTTTGGCTAAAACTTATAGAATCGCCAAGATCAAACTAGATAGCTAAACCATCGATTCAGTTTGTCAGTATACAGTCTTGAAGGCAGTGTTTTGGAGTTCATGGATAATCCGGAAGTTATTATAGGCTTACTAATCGGTGCGTTTCTTGGAGGGGTTATCGGTTGGTTGCTAGGCTCTAGAAAGAGCGCTCGAGCTGAGGCTGAGCGAGAAGCGACTCAGACGCGTATTGAGGAGCAGCGAAAGGCTTCTGAGGAGCAATTAGCAATGATCAGGAAGGTAAATGATCAGGCGATTTCACAATTAAAGGATTCATTTAAAGCATTAAGTGTTGATGCCCTAAAGGAGGCTCAGCCCGCATTAGTAGAAAGATTAGAAAAGTTTCAAGCGGTCACAAAAGGCGACTTGAACACTAGCAAAGAGGCGGTGGCTAAATTGGTTGCGCCACTGAAGGAACAACTGGAGACTTATCAAAAGCGTTTGGCACAAAGTAGTAATAACCAAACTGAACAACTTTCAAAGGTTACTCAACACCTAGAAACTCTTGGGGAGCAAAGCCATTTACTTTCCAAGGAAACAGAACAATTGCGTCAAATATTAAACTCTAGCCAACAGCGTGGGCGGTGGGGAGAGGAGACGTTACGTCGCGTAGTTGAGGCAGCAGGTCTCAGTGCTCATTGTGATTTCACGGAACAAGCACAGGCAGCTGAAGGCAGGCCGGACTTGGTTGTTCATTTACCCGGAAACAGGCATATTGTAATTGATTCTAAGGTGCCGGACTTTTCTTTTCTTAATGAATTGGACGCAGCCGATCCTGCTGAACGCAAGGCTGCGTTTGAGCAGCATGCAAAAAAAATGCGTGATACAATCAAAGCGCTTGCTGATCGAAATTACCCGAAGCATATCGAAGGAGCTTTGGATTGTGTTGTCATGTTTGTTCCTGCTGAATCGTTATTCAGTGCGGCACTTGAGGGGGATCCTGGTTTAATTATCTGGGCTGCTGAACGCCGTATAACTCTAGCCACTCCGACTTCTTTGATAGCATTGTTGAGCTCCGTGAAAGTAAGCTGGCAATACCACACCCAGTCTGAGAACGCGCGGAATATTGCTGAGGCTTCGCAGGAACTCTATAGCAGGCTAGTTGTTTTCATTAGTCATTTTGAAAAGATTCGGAAAGGCTTAGAGCAAGCGGGTAAGGCATACAATGCCGCTCTTGGTAGTTATGAACGATCTGTAAGGCCAAGCGGAGAGAGGGTTAATAAGTTGCAGGTTGGAGAGACTGAGGGCAGCGAGTTGCCCAACTTCGAACCCGTCAATGAAGTCTTGAGAGAAATCCCGGTTGCTTTACCAGAGAGTTCTGACAAAGATTAAAGAGTTTTCTTAAACTAAAATATCTTAAAAAAAGCACCCGCCTTTTGAGTTAATTAAGAGGGGAGCTCCTCTTCGGAAGTGGGTGGTAATCCAAGGGCCATAAGGAAAGGCACTACTAGGAATGTGGCCCCCACCCAGTAAGGGATAGTACTGCCAAATTTCCAGTATAATAAGCCGCCGATAATAGGGCCAATTGACCGACTCAGTGAGCCAAGGGAACGAAAAACTCCGAGTGAAAGCCCTTGTCGGTCGGCTGGAGTGTAACGTGAGACCAGTGAATTAAGTGAAGGCATCGCCATGCCGCTTCCTGCTGCCATAAGGAAAAGGCCACCGTAAAGCATTTCGATGTTGTAAGCATTTCCAATAGTAATAAATCCTGGGAGAGTACAAAAAACGCCCACTAACGAGGTGTGCTTTTCGCCCATGCGTTTTATTAATTGTCGGGCAACACCTCCTTGAAATAGAGTTAGGGTGACTCCGATGAATACGAACATCCAAGCGATGTCGATTGGTTTAAACCCATGTCTTTCCATGGCGTAAAATGTAATAGTAAATTCAACCGAAGAAAATGCGGTCCAATAGGCAAAATAGATTAAGTTTGTGCGTGCTACTCCTGGAAGGTTAATTCTCTTAAGTTGCGCGAATGGATTAAAACTTCGCTTGCTGGTGTTATTGCCACGTTTTTCCTTTGGAAGGCTTTCCGATAGTTTAAAAATAACTAACAACCAGTTTACCGAGGCTATAGCTAGAGCAATTACAGCCGCCCCAGAAAAAGGATGCAAAGCAAATCCAGCGACGGCCTGATCTGGTTCCACCATTTGCCAGCTATAAGCTAAACCGCCAATGGCTGGGCCGAGTATGAAACCTAAGCCAAGTGCAACGCCTATATAAATCATGCCAGATGCCCGGTTTTTTCCAGAGGTGATATCGGCTGCCACAGCTGAAGCTGTTGAGATGTTTCCAGCCATAATTCCTCCAAGGATCCGCCCAATAATCAGAAGAAAAAAACTACCTGCAAACATCCATATCAAATTAGCGAAAACAATTCCACCAAGAGTAAAAATTAGTGTCGGTCTGCGACCATGTTTGTCTGAAAAAGCCCCCCAGATTGGAGCAAAGATAAACTGCAAAATACCGTATATTGATCCAAGGATTCCTCCGAAAAGAGTGGCTACGGCATTCTTGTCTTCACCAGCAAATTGTTCGAGCCAGGTAACAAGGGAGCCTATTAGACTTTCTCTGCCATCTAGCTCCAAATAGTAATCGAGCATTGCAGGAAACAGAGGGAAAATAATAGAGAAACCAACCACGTCGATGAACACGGTAAGGAAAACAATAAAAAGAGTTGGCTTCTTCATCCGCAAGAAATTGCGATGTGAACTTCAGTATCGCGGGCCGCGCAGTCTAGAGA
>SHAK01000029.1 GCA_004213515.1 Limisphaerales bacterium
CGTGGTCATCACCGTGGTCATCACCGTGGTCATCACCGTGGTCATCACCGTGGTCATCACCGTGGTCATCACCGTGGTCATCACCGTGGTCGTCACCATGGTCGTCGCCATGCTCGTCACCGTGGTCATCACCTTCTTCAGCGCCGTGTGTAAGAAGCTCTGTTCCCCACTCTCCATCCACATACGCGATCTCCAAATCAACCTCGCCTTCAGATAAGACCGTCACTTCCTCTACTTCAAAGAGTAACTCAAACTTTTCACTGCGAACCTCTGCTCCTGTAGCTGCAAGATTTCCTGAAATATCAAATCCGACCCTATAAATCCCCGCTTCACTAAATGCCATCGACTGATGCGCATGCGCTCCCGCCTTTGTCACAAATGCGTCCGCTTCACTAATTCCATCAGCAGAATTGAAAATCACGCTAGGTTTACCAAATGTATCCGTAGCAAATAGAATTACATCACCTGCCCCGTCAACCGACTTCAAGTTCATTTGAACCTGATCATTTGCAAAGATTCCCTGTTCCAGCTCGTCAGCAGCGATACCAAAAAACAGCAACCCATCTTCTTCGTGTTGTGGCAATTCATAGAACAAGTCACCAGGTTGCCCTAGAAATGAATAAGCAGGATCGCTTGGAACCAATGTAGCTGATCCGGCTTTCACTCTTAATGCTACCTCATTAACAGGATATTCGACGCCATCATGGTGATGGTGATCTTCATCCTCATCTCCGTGGTCATCACTATCTTCATCTCCGTGATCATCGCCTTCTTCATCGTGGGCTATGGCAAGAAGCTCTGCTCCCAATTTACCGTCAGCATAGGCTATCTCCATATCTACCTCGCCCTCAGAAAGAACATTAAGTTCATATTTAACAAAATACTCTTCACTAGTTACGGTCTGCCCGCTATCAGCAAGAATCCCACTAGCAGTAAATCCTAATAAGTAGGTGCCAGGAGAACTAAAACCCAAATTTTTGTGGAAATGACCTCTTGCTGGAAACTTCATTACGTCTGCATCTCCAAGACCATCTGCTGAGTTCATGCTAACCTCTACTCCATTAACGCTTGATGTCCAAATAAAGAAGTCTCCTGGGGCATTAACAGTGGTCAAATGGAAATTCATAGAATCTTGCTTAAAGATTCCTTTCGCAGTTAGGTTAGAATTAAAACCCATAAATGGAATACCTTCGGTACTAATTTGCGGAAGGATCCAAATCGGATCACCAGCCTTACCAAGAAAATCAAACCTTGAAATATCAGGAATAGTATTTCTGCTGTTCTGATCTAAAACGAGTGTTTGATCATGGTCTTCTTCCTCGTAATGAAAGGAAAAAGTCCATTCAGAACCAACATAGTCGACGGTTAAATCCCCATGACCTATCACCCATTTCCCATGCTCTTGAGCATTTGCATTGTTTTTTAACACTACTACTAGAAGCAGAAGTTCTAATGTGATTAGTATTTTTTTCATCAATAAAAAATTTAGTTTTTTTGTTATATATATTTGTTTGTTTATTTTTTAAAATTTAAAACTGGAGGGTTTTGCCGGATTTAAACCATCTTCAATCATAGTCTTAACAAGACGTGCATCCACTAATTGCACATGTCCATCCGCAAAAAGATAATTAGCTTTTCCTTCCGAGCTATCAGCAACAGGTGGACCTGACCTGTGTCGATCAGGCTGAATGTCTTTGATAACATTATTCCATCCCCCAAGATTCCAAGCTCGCGAGCAAGCAACGCATGCTGAAGAAATTGCGGAAACCGCAAGTTGATCTGATGCCTCAAAGAAGCAAACAGTTGCGGTGGGATCCTTAAGCTGATCAAGCCTTACTGCCGACTCAACCATTTCTCCAAATGCATTAAACAATGGAGTAGTTAAATGATCATTTAAGATATAACTGGTCCCATTAACTTCTTCTTTTTCTGTTTTTCTGGGGTCTGCACCACAAAGTCTAATTAAATCCACATCCCCTAAATAAGGAGCAAGGGCATCAGTCCAATTAAAATCGGGATTTGTATTGTGATGAAAGTTACTTGGTATATGCCCATTGAAATCATCCGCATATAACAGCATACCAACACCCATCTGTTTCATGTTGGACAAACAATTAATTTGAATTGATTTACTTTTAGATTTTGCCAACGCCGGTAAAAGAAGCCCGGCTAATATTGCAATGATTGCAATAACAACTAACAGTTCGATCAGAGTAAAACCTTTATTAAATCTTTTTGTTTCTAAATTTTTAAAGTTCACAAATTTAATTACTATTTTTTATTCTTTAAAACTGGAGGGCTCAGCTGGATTAACACCAGCTTCAATCATTGACTTGAGGACAGATGCATCTACAGCTTTGGCATGACCATCTGCAAAAAGATAATTAGCTTTACCGGATGAACGATCTTCAACTGAATTTCCAAATCTATGCCTATCGGGTTGAATATCATTTATAAAGCTACTCCATCCGCCAACTAACCAAACTCGTGCATGCGTATGGTCATTGTAAATGGAAACTCCATATTTTTCGGAAGCCTCAAATAATAAACAAGTTGCCGAGGGATCCTTAAGTTGATCAATTTTTGGCAAGGGCTCAATTATATTTCCAAATGGATCCATCATGGGAACGGTCAAAAATTCATTTAAGATATAGCTTGTTCCGTCATTTTTTTCTTTTAATTCCTTTTTAGGATCTGATTCGCAAAACCTAATTTTATCAACATCTCCCACATACGGGGAGAGAGTGTTAATCCAAATATTTTCAGGGCGCAGAGATAGATGCGCAGTTGGAGGTAACACTCCATCGAAGTCTTCAGAATAAAGTATAAATCCAATACCCATTTGTTTCATGTTAGATAAACAATGAATTTGCTTTGCCTTGTTTTTTGACAACGCCAATGCGGGCAACATCAATCCTGCCAATATTGCGATAATAGCAATAACTACAAGAAGTTCGATCAGGGTGAACCCTTTTCTAGATTTAAATTTTTTAAATCCTTTTAAATTCACATTCTCTTAATTCTTATTTAATGCTGTGATCACGGTTTCCATGTTATGACGGATCATATTGAAATAAGTCTCAGTATTAGCCCTTGCCCCAGCTTGATGACACATTGGAAGCACATCTGCTTCTGTGTTTTCAGAAACAAATCGAGCGTGCCTTTCATCAAAGTACGGAGCTGAAAAAATAATAGAGACAGACTCAGCTTTCATTTGGTCAATTAGAATTCGTAGATGTTTTGTAGTAGGCGTAACCCCGGGCTCAGGCTCAAAATATCCCACAACAGAAAAACCTACTCTACGACTGAAATACGGCCAAAGGTCATGATCCCCTACAATAGGCGTACCTCGATGCTTTGCTAGTTGCCCCAGCCAACCCCCCAGTGAAATCTCCCCACCCTGCTGAGATAAGAAGCCAGTTAACTTCCCACTCAGAAAAAGATCAGCAATCTTGATAATATCATGGCGATCAGCCAACTCAGCCCCGATCAAAGCATCAGCTAAACGCTTGCGAAACTTTTCATAATTTTGCTGAAACTTGTCTTTTTGTTCGGGCAAGATGTCGCTCAGTCGATCTGCAACAAGCTTAGCTGCTCGTATTCCTTCAATGGGATCCAATAAATAATGTGGATTTCCTGAAGGATGTAAGCCGCTCGAATGCCCAACACCCGATACATTTCCCACGGCTCCTTCTAAAGGCATAACTAATTCAGAAATATCAATGAACCCTTCTGAACCTTTAGTAATTTTAGGATTCTTAACGTTTGCCATAAGATCTGAATACCAAGCTGCCTCTATGTCATTTCCAACTTGGATCCAAAGATCGGCTTCATTCATCTCACGAACAAAACTAGGTAGAATATCCAATGCGTGAGGATCCTGATTGCCTTTACCAAAGCAATGAAGTTCAACTGAATCATCAGCAATAGCTTTAACAATGCCCATGAGATCAGTCGTCGAAACTATAACACAAGGCGGAGCACCTGCTGCATGCGCATGCTCGTGAGTCTTGCCATCTTTTACAGAACCATTTTCAGACTGACCACATCCAGAGAGAAGCACTGCGCATATTGTCGATACACATGCAGCTCTCAATGAATTTATATAGTATTCTTTTAATTTCATATTTTACTTAAATTGTTTTGTTCTTATCCGTTTTTGAAAACCTAATATCTATCTATGTAATTTTAGGAATCTAATTTCTTAAATTCCTAGTGGTTAATAAAATTGATTAGATTCAACTTTTTTAAAAAGCTTATCCAGACCCAATTAGCCCAGTACTTAAACTGAGCTAACTAAAAAATGTGATCGCTTTAACCTAGGAAATTAAACAAGAGGGGGAGCACGTTGAGAGGAAAAACCAGTATAGAATTCAGAAACAAATGATTCTGGCTCGAAAAACTTAACTAAAAGAGAATTAACATAATCCCAGCTTTCAGGTAAAAATGGCTCACTTAGAGTAACTCCACTCGAAAATATAGTTATGACACAATCATGCTCATCATTTGGCAAATCCTCGTTTTCTGGAGAGTTTTCGTGTTCATTATCATGATGGTCGTCATGATGGTGATGATCATGACAAAACAAGGAATGCAAATCTGAGGATACAATAGAGGTAGACAACAAAAATATCTGAAAAGAACAGATAATTGCTAAAAATTTAGTTGTCAGGTTTAAATGCAAACCGTTTGCAATTAACTAAATCAGGTATCATAAGTCAATAAGCTTTTTTTATCTAAATAGTGGTTTATTGAGTTTTTGATTCATTTTCTGAACAAAATGCCGTTGCATTTGGCTTTTTGATCGGTATCGTTTCCGCCCCGTTTCACTGATGAGACAACTCGGAACCATTGCTTATAACGCATTTATGGAGGTAGTGCAGCAACCTGTATTTCTCTTATTAATGACGTTTTCTGCAATGTTCTGTGTCTTTCTCTCTATTGTTCCCTACTTTGGATTTGGAGATGATGTTCAAATTGTGAAAACCAGTCTTCTTGCCGTTTCTTTAGTAACCGGACTCTTTGGAGCAGTTCTCTGTGCTTCATCTTCAGTAGCACGAGAAATACGATCTGGCACAGCATTAGCCGTATTATCAAAACCAGTAGGAAGAGCACGTTTTGTTTTAGGCAAATACTTAGGATTATCCTGTGCATTGTTAATATTAATATATACCAACCTTATTGCGTGCCTTCTTGCCAGCCGCATGGCGTATGATGCCTATGGCTCAGCAGATACCTTTTCCTTTGGAATTTATTGTTTAGGAGGACTTTTAGCGTCTTATATAATTGGAGGATTTCTTAATTACTTTCTCCAAGTGCGCTTTGTATTTACAACAGTAATTGCAGTAGTGGTACTTACCACTGCAATGTTTGCCATCATATTATCAACAGAGGCAGCAACCACTGGCGCAAGCGCGGACCCTCGAACAGTTGACTGGCGATTAATTCCAGCCACTGTGCTTTTGTTGTTCGCCGTACTTATCCTTACTGCACTTGCTTTAGCTTGTTCAACCCGACTTGAATTACTACCCACACTTGCAGTTTGTTCCGGTGTACTATTTTTAGGACTAATGTCGGACTGGTTGTTTTTAGAGAAAACCGAAGATGGAATATGGTGGGCTTCGATACTTTACACTATTATCCCCAATTGGCAGAATTTTTGGCTAGCTGATGTATTGTCAGGAGACGAAACAATTCCTCTCGCATATATTGGCCAAGCATTTCTATACCTTATTGGATATACTGGAGCCACCTTGGTGGCTGCTCTTTGGTTATTTGAAGATCGTGAATTAACATAATGCAAGAATACAATTCCAAAAAACTCGGATTCATCAATAGCATTGCGCTGTTAGGGATCACTATAGGCACACTTGTTTTAGCTTTAAAATCGGGATCCAACGTAGGCGTAGCTGCTTTGGTGCTTCTTGGGGTGGGCACATTGATTTCTTTCTTTAGTTTTGTCCATGCTCACCTGATAGACCGTGAACGACAAGAAGCGCTTGAGATGGAAGCTTTGGATCAAACTCAAGAAAAAGATTCTCTCTTCAGTGGCGCAGCTGAAGATGCTTATCCAGCATTAAATGCTCGAAAACAATTTGAAAAATGGATTGTTCCTGGGTTTACATTACTCCTACTTGTTGCCCAAGTGATAGGGATTTGGTTGGTTTCAGGAAAAATCAACCAATGGACCAGTCCTGATCCAACTCAAGCTCTTATTCCGATTCTGTTTAACAGTCTTTTTGTAGTTATATTGTTCTTAATGGGCAAGTATTCAGCTGGATTAGCAAGAATGGATGGTCAGGAATTGTTAAGACCTGGCGCTAGCTATATGTTGCTAGGTTCAGTTTTAGGTACAGCAATAGTTCTCTCCGAAACAGCTTCTTTCTTTGGTTATCCTCACTGGGATAAGTGGATCACATGGTTAGTTGTAGCTATTATCATAACTTCCGCCTTAGAGAATGTTGTAACACTAGTTCTTGAAATCTATCGACCGAAAGGCGACAAGAAAAAGGCAAGACTGATATACGATAGTAGATTGATCGGATTACTCGGTCAGCCAGGCGGGCTAATCTCTACTGCAGCTCACGCTCTTGATTATCAATTTGGCTTTAAAGTTTCCGAAACTTGGTTTTACCGATATTTAGAACAAAAATTAGCATTAATACTTGGTGTGCAATTTGTGGTGCTATTTTTCAGTAGTAGTTTTGTAGTGATACAAGCTAACGAAAAGGCATTATTAGAACGTTTTGGAAAAAACATTGGAATTAGCCCCCCCGGTTTCCTTCTTAAATGGCCTTGGCCGATAGATAAAGTTTACAGATACAAAACTGACGAAATCCAGTCTTTTACTTTGGGAGTTATTGACAAAAAAGAAGGAGAACAACAACAGGAAGGCACTAAGGTAATTTTATGGACCACACAGCATAACCATGGAGGAGCCGATCAAGATCCTGAACAAAACTTCAATATGATTGTTGCAAGTAATAGTGCTGATGCACAAAGCGATGCAGAATCAGTACCTGTGAACCTTCTTACAGTAAGTATCCCTATGCAGTATCGAATAAAGGATCTCAACAAATGGATAACTCAAAATGCAAATTCAGGTTCATTACTCCAAAAACTGGCAATGAGAGAAGTCACACAATATCTAATTGGAGTTGATATGGATGAACTAATGGGGCCAGGGAGAACTGAAGCTCAAATGACATTACAAAATCGTTTACAAAAGCAAGCAGATGAACACGATTTAGGAGCTGAAATTGTATTTGTAGGCCTTCAAGACATCCATCCTCCAGTAGGCAAAAACGAAAAATCTAAAGAGACCGGAGGAGTTGCTGAAAGTTACGAAAAGGTGATAGTAGCCGAATTGAATGCGGAAACAAATCGCCTAGTCGCATTAATGTATGACGCTAGCAAAGTACCACAAGCGGAAGCTTTTGCAGCAGAGAGCATTTCCAAGGCAAAAAGTGAGAGCACCAATAAAGTGGCAATAGCGCAGGCTGAGGCTAAACGTTTTGGAAACCAAATATCTGCCTTTAAAAGCGCTCCATCAGTATACAAAACACGAATGAAATTAGAGAGTTTCAAACAAGCCACAAAAGGCTCACGTAAATATATTTTATCAGATCCTGCTAATCGAGATGTAATAAATTTAGAATTACAGGATCAATTGAGACAAGACCTATTAAACGTAACCGTCGACAAAGAAAACTAATCTATCAATTTAAGAATAATGAAAAAAAATCATGTTACACTGACCATCGGCGCGAGCCTCGTGATCATTTTTGGCTTTATGCTGCTGAGCTATCAGGTGAGGCATACCGAGGTGGCAATTCGTACTACCTTTGGTAAACCAGTTGTAAATGCCACAAACGGAAAAGCCGACATTGGCCCTGGATTTCGATTCCGATTTCCTTGGCCGATCAACGAAGTATACAAGTTCGACAATCGCATTCAAAATTCAGAATGGACTTTTGAAACAACTAGCACAACGGAAGGGAAACCGATTTTAGTAAAGGTATTCGCAACTTGGCAGATCAATAATGCATTGGAGTTCTTCCAAAAATTTAGTGGTGACTTATCATTAGCTAACAAAACACTAGAATCCACTGTACGCAGCGCACAAAATTCCGTTATTGGAAAATATACTTTTGAGCAAATTGTAAACACGGATGCTGACCTTATTAAACTCTCAGAGATTGAGGACAAGATGAGAGATGAAGTAACAAAAGACACTTCATCTTTTGGAATTGAAATTAAGATGGTTGGAATTAAGCGCTTAGGGTTGCCTGCTGCTGTAACAACTGCAGTCTTCGAGCGAATGAAAGCTGAACGCCAAGCTCGTATTACAAAGATTGAAGCTGAAGGTGAACGCGAAGCAAAAATGCTCAAAGCCGAAGCTGATCTTAAAGCCAACGAAATACTTGCTAAAGCGGAAGCAACGGCAAAAGTCCTTCGAGGTGAAGCTGAAGCTGCATCGGCTCAATATTTTAAGGAATTTGAAAAAAATCCAGAACTTGCAAATTTTCTGTTTAATCTCAATGCCTTGGAAGGTTCACTGAAGGAAAATGCTACTTTAATTCTCGATCCAAACACACCTCCCTTCAATCTCTTAACTCAACCAAAAAAGGCATCTAAGGAATAACTGTCATGAGTGAGGAAGAAAAACAGCCTCTGGACAATAAACCGTCTACTGAAGAGCAAAATGTTCACGATCACACGGAAGTTGTAGATGATGCCCGAACACGCGCGCTGGCCGAAGCTTTGCAAAGCAGCTTTAAGGTTATTCGTGTTTTAATGGCGGCTCTTGTAGTTGCCTTTCTATGCTCTGGAATCACTAAAGTAGACAGTGGTCATCAGGCATTGCAACTGCGTTTTGGTGAATTCAAATCTCCTCTTCTTGAATCAGGCCTACATTTTGCATGGCCCTACCCTATTGACGAGATCGTACAAATTCCGGTAAACAAAAATCGAACTATCGCCTCTGATGTTGGTTGGCGAACAACAGATGATGAAGATCCACAGGATAGCTTTTCATTTGCTCCCGATTATGATGGTTACACTCTGACAGGGGATGGTAATACTGTCCATATACAGGCGGAGTTAAATTTCAGCCTCAAGGAAACAGACTCAACTATCCAAGCCTATGAGTTCAAGTTTAACAACGTTACAAACTTCCTTAAGTCAGCTTTAGATAATGCAGTCTACCATGCTTCCGCAAGTCGAAGCGCACTGGATGCATATACTCGTCAGTCAGCTTTACAAAATGACATTCGTGAACGAATTGTTAAGGTAGTTAATCAAATTCATGACCTTCCAATTCAGGTAAATTCACTGGCACTTGATGTAACTGTACCTATCGGAGTTAAACCAGCCTACGATGCATTCCTTAAATCACAACAGGAAAGCCAGCAAAAAGTTAGTACTGCGCGTGCTGAAGCTACAAGTATTATTGCAAATGCCGAAGGGCAAGCCAGAGTAATTGAAAGTGGCGGGAAAACTACTGCAGATCGACTATTAACTTCAGTGGAAGCAGAATCTAAGTCATTCTCTGAGCAAAAACCTTTTTACGAGAGTAACCCAGAGCTCTTTCAACAACGCTTAGTTTCTGAAACTATGCAAAGTGTACTCACAAATGCCGTAGATATTTTTTATCTATCTGGCCGTCAACCTCGGATTTGGCTAAACCGTGTTCCTGCGAAAGCAAAATTAAAAGAAGGTCAAAACCCCTAATTAACTAGTTCTGCAAAAATAACATATCATGCAAGTTTCAACTCAAATAGGCCGCAAAGAACATAATCACGAAAAAGATATTGATTGTGACAGTTGTGGTCACGATCACGAACATACCAATTTCCGATTGACCACAATGATTGCTGGAGTGGTTTTTATCGCTAACTCATTCATCATGGAATGGTTTTCTGGAACTGACAATCAAGTTGCTGGAATCAGCGCTTTCGTTGGCGCCATAATTCTTGGGTTTCCTATCCTCCGATTAGCTGTCAAAGATATTATACGTGGAATGCTTACTATTAACGAACTGGTAGCCATCGCATTTCTTGCAGCAATTGCCTCAGGTGAATCACAACTTGGAGGCTACCAAACTGCAGGCATCGTTGCGTTTTTCATGTTGCTAGGGGAATTAATCGAAACTCGTACAGCGGCTGGAGCACGAGCATCTATTGCTTCTCTTGTAAAACTTACTCCGAGCAAAGCTCGTCGTATTCTTGGCAAAGAAGAAGAAGAGATTCCTGCATCAGAATTAAATATTGGAGATATTATACGAATTCGTCCTGGAGATAATATCGCAGCGGACGGCAAAATAATCAGCGGACAAGGCTCGATTAATCAGGCAAATATTACTGGTGAATCCCTTCCCGTTGATAAAAGCAGTGGTGACGAAGTATTCGCAGGTACTACTAATCTTAATGGCGTTCTTGAAATCGAAGTAACACGCGCAGGTGAAGACACAACATTTGGCCGTGTTCGTGATCTTATCTTATCTGCAGAACAAACAAAGCTCCCCATTATGCGCATCATTGATCAGTACATGGGCTATTACACTCCGCTTGTGTTGGTAATCGCAGCTATAGTTTGGTTTTTCACCCATGATATTGAACGCGTTGTATCAGTACTCGTAATAGCCTGCCCTTGTGCGTTCATTCTTGCTTCGCCAACAGCAATGGTAGCAGCTCTGGCGTCGGCAGCACGATTAGGAGTGCTAATTAAAAACGTAGGAGATATAGAAATTGCAGCACGAATTAATGCTTTTGTTTTTGATAAAACCGGCACATTAACTACTGGCCAATTAGCAGTTAGCCGCCTAGCGCCACAAGGTGATATTAAGCCTGCAGAACTTCTTAAGGTTGCAGCTACTGCAGAAAAATTCAGTAACCACCCAACTGCAAAAGCTTTGGCAACTTTGGCTAAAGAAGCTGATTTAGATCTCACTGATCCTACTGATTTTAAGGAAACAGCCGGCAAAGGTGTAGAAGCAAAAGTTGATGGTGCCAATGTCGTAATCGGTCGCGCGCAGTGGTTGAGAGACAATGGTGTAGGAGATAACTTTGAATCACAGGTCGATTTAAAAGAAGCAGAAGGATACAGCTTGTTATACGTAGCCAAAGAAGGAGCTTTCATAGGTTGGATTGGCCTACAAGACGCGACAAGAAGTGAAGCTAAAGAAGCACTGTCGGACTTGCTTAATTCAGGCGTACAACGTGTTGCAATGGTTTCTGGTGATCGTAAACCTGTAGCTACTCGGGTAGCGGCTGAAATAGGCTGTGCTGAAGTCGTTGCAGAATGTCTTCCTCAAAACAAAGTAGACTTCGTAAGCGACCTTAAAAAACGTGGTTACCGAGTCGCAGTAATTGGCGATGGCGTCAATGATGCACCAGCACTTGCTGCAGGTGATATGGGAGTGGCAATGGGGGCAGCTGGAAGTGAAGTTGCCATCCAAAGCGCTACGATTGCTCTTATGAATAGTGACCTTCGAAGATTGCCATTTCTTGTACGCCTTTCTCGACAAACACGAACAGTAATCAATCAGAATTTCCTTTTTGGAATCCTCTTTATTATCGGAGGTATGATTGGAGCCAGCTACGGAGTGATCAATCCTATTGTTGCAGCAATACTTCATAATGCTGGCTCATTAATTGTAGTTTTTAACAGTGCTCGATTAGTTCGCCAAGGCGAGGAGCTAGAAGCTTTTGATCCAAGTATTGATAGGGAATCCACTATACAACAGCCAACTAATACTTCACCACAAACAGCTTAAAAGCCATTCGCTTTCAAAAGCGATTTATCAACATGAACTCAACAGAAACGGTTATTTCCGCTCAAGGTCTCACCAAAGTTTTTAAGGACTTTTGGGGCCGACCTAAAGCTCGTGCCGTGTCAGGCATTGACTTCGAAGTTAAGCGAGGCGAAGTCTTTGGCCTACTAGGCCCCAACGGATCCGGAAAATCTACGACTGTTAAAATGCTACTAGGGCTTCTATACCCATCAAAGGGGCGCATAAGTGTTTTTGGGCATTCTCCACGCCATGTTCAGACCAAATCCCGTTTAGGGTATCTGCCAGAAGAATCTTATCTTTACCGGTACCTAAATTCAGAGGAGACAGTCGATTTTTTTGGTAGTCTATTCCATATTGAATCAAAGGAGCGAAGAGAACGAGCAGAGCAGTTGATTCAAATGGTCGGCTTAGAGAACGCCAAACGGCGACATGTTGGAGAGTTCTCAAAAGGTATGCAACGTCGTATTGGTTTAGCTCAAGCTCTGATCAATGACCCCGACTTAGTCATCCTTGATGAACCAACTTCAGGACTAGATCCTATTGGCTGCCGAGAAATCAAAGATTTAATTCTAACACTGGCCGAACGAGGAAAGACAGTTATTCTCTCAAGCCATTTACTCTCCGATGTTGAGGATGTATGTGATCGAGCCATGATTCTTTATGGAGGCAAAGTACAAGCAATTGGGACAATGAAAGAATTATTATCCAATCGTAACGCCACACGAATAACATCCCCTGCTCTCTCTAGAGAGACCATGGATAAAGTACTAACACTCATAAGAGAAGACACAAAGTCTCAGGAAGTACATGTTGATAATCCTACAGAAAATCTTGAGAGCTTATTTCTGAATATTGTTGAACAGGCTCAGCAAAGAGAATCTGAAACTTCCGGAGCTACATCTGGGCATAGGGTAGCTGACTACTTGCGTGGTGACACAAGCCAAAACAAATCAGACCGTGTACTCGATCATCTAACACGTAACGAAGATTCTACTCTTACCCAAATTGCGAATACACAATCTAAACCAGCAACAATTAAAGAAGATAAATTAGCTGACCTATCGAAAACAGAAACTGATCCTGCCCCAACCTTAAAAGTCACTCCAAAAAAGGGTGAAGACCTCGACAAGGCAAACGATAAGTTAAGTGGATTATTAGGCGAATAAGCCAAGAAAAAACATGTGGGCTATTGCAAAACAAACTTTTAAAGCAGCTGTAAGGTATAGGTTTGTCATAGCCATGGCTATTTCATTATTGATCATCGTCTTTGGATTACCCTTGATGATTAAGAGTGATGGCACTGCTAAGGGAATGGTACAATTAGTACTGACTTACACCCTTGGAGCTACAACTGCATTACTCGGCATCTCATCTCTCTGGATGGGATGCGGCACACTAGCCCGCGAGATCGAAGACAATGTAATACAAATGGTTGCGGTTAAACCGATCGCGCGCTGGCAAATTTGGTTTGGTAAGTGGATGGGAATCATGTTGCTCAACGCAGCCCTTCTTGTCCCCACTGGTTTGACAATCTACTTTCTTATTGAAAGCCGATCTAGATCGGAAGAATTAAGTCAATCAGAACAAGATAAGTTACGAAACGAAGTGCTCGTGTCTCGTAGCGAAGTTAATCTTCCAGAATTAGATCTTACGCTTAACCGGTCAAGGGCTTATAATTATTGTAAACTAGTGCTTATGGGTAAGAGCCAATACACACCTAGCGAACAAGCTTTAAGGATGAGTGTCACTAATCCGGAGCACATACTATCACTTCGAGGGCAAGATTATGTAAGTTTGGTGGAGCAAGCTCAAAAGAATCCACAGTTAATTAAAGATGTCGAAGAGTTGGAGCATCAAGCCATTCAAATGTATAAAGGTACTACTGAAGTAATTCTTCCTGGTCAAAATTACCAATGGGTTTTTCAAATCGATACCAACAAAATAGATGAAATAAACAAACGGCCAATCTATCTCAGATATAAATTTAACGCCGGAGATGAATACGATCCCAAATCACATCTTTGCACATGGACGGTTGGTGCTGGAACCGGCAAACACTGGCCAGCTAATGAACAACCTAAACAGATAAAAGTTGGATCAAGTGTTTTTCACGAGCTGGAATTAAACCTTGAGGGCGGAATAGTCCCGAATCAAGAAGGCCCAAATCATGGACGGGTAGTAGTTAACTTCTTCAATCTTAACGAAAAACCAATTATATTCTTAAATAAAGATGGCCCCTCTATCTTATATCATGACGGCGGGTTTGGATTAAATTTATTCAGAGGACTTTTGATAATTTATTTTTGGCTAGGACTTATAGCGGCAATCGGATTGATGGCTTCAAGTTTTCTGGCTTTCCCAGTTGCAGCGTTTATGTCAATTGGGATTCTACTTATTTCCGCTTCCACTGGAACACTTGAGCAGATTGTCGAAGAGAAAGGTATATCAGGAATAGACCACGAGACTGGTCGCAAGTTAGCCCCATCTGCACTAGATGATATTGCGATTGTTATGGCAGAAAGCATACTTTGGGTGACCAATTCAGTTTGGGATTATTCGCCAGTTGATAATTTAAGCTCTGGCAGAACAATAACATGGACCTCCCTATTCTGGGCTTTTATAGGAATAATTCTATTTATGTCAGGGTTGATTTCGGCTTTTGGGTCATTGATGTTTACTCGAAAGGAACTTGCATTGCCTAATCCGACAGCCTCGATGAACTAAATAAATGAAACTCCAAGGCAAAACATATAAGTTCATCCTCTTCTCTCTGGCGACAGTATGTCTTTTGAGCGTATTTTTCGGCCAAAGTAGGATGAATAATTTTCGTCGAGAAAATAATCTAACTCACACTGAGCCAATTGAGAACCTACCCCCAACTCTAGCTTTTACAACTGTAGTACTAGGAGGTTTTCGAGGCTTGATTGCAAACGTTCTCTGGGTTCGTGCCATGCAGATGCAAGAAGATGGCAAGTTCTTTGAGATGGCTCAACTTGGAGACTGGATAACCAAGCTGCAACCTTATGCTGACCATGTTTGGCGAGTTACAGCGTGGAATATGTCCTATAATATTTCGGTTAAGTTTGATGGCATAGAAACACCAGAAGTAAGGTGGCACTGGGTAAAGCGCGGCATAGAACTAATACGAGACCAAGGCCTAAAATATAATCCTCACAGCGCTCACCTATATCATGAACTGGCTTGGCATTTTCAGCATAAGGTTGGTCACAATCTCGACGATGCCCATCGATATTATAAAGAGGCATGGTGTAAGGACATGATCAGTGTACTTGGTAACAAGCGTGACGGGTACCTTGATTTGATAGAGCCAACTAAAGGCTCAGAAGAGGAAGCAAGACGCTTACGCCTAATAAACGAATTTAAAATGTATCCCGAAGAAATGAAAAAAGTGGACGATCAATGGGGGCCACTTGAATGGCGACTTCAAGATGCACACGCTATTTTTTGGGCTCAACAAGGAATTAATGATGTTATCAAACGATTTGATGTAACAGGTAAGGATGGAAAACCGGATGGAGTACTCAACTTAGAGGAAGTTGAGGCAGCCGGTGGAGATTTCACAAAACTTCGACGCATCATTTATCAATCATTCCAACAAGCATATATGCAGGGACGCTTAATCTCATCTCCACCAAATTTCAATTATGGATATAATGGCGATCTTGTTGGGCGAGTGAATGAAGCCTACGAAACACAAATGGAAGGAGAACGTGAAAAGGACCGAGCTTCAAACACAGATACCCAGATGGCAGAACACATTAGTACTGGTCATAAAAACTTTCTGCGTAACGCTGTCTACTTTCTCTACCTTCACAATCGTATGAAGGAAGCTGCTAGTTGGTACAATGTCATGGTAGATCAATATCCCCAGTCCATTCCTGTGCCTGGTCTAAGCCTTGACGAATATTGTGTATCTCGGGTTCAGGAAGATGCTGGGGAAACAGATCATAACCAGACTAAATCAGTTATCATGGGAATGCTTACACAAGCATTCACTTTTGCTGCTGTAGGTGATGACGATCGCTTCGTTGGACACAAATCTTTGGCTATACAATTTCATAACCGATTCCAGAAAGCTATTGGGATGAGTACAAATCGAGTTGGACTTCCTCCATTTGATCAACTTGAACGCCAAGTTTTAGAGGATTTCTTTCGCCCTAACGCTCCCCTAAATCCCATTATGCTAGAGCAACTTAGACTCGCGCTTAAGTTGCCAGAGGATTACGGAAAAGATCTTGAGCCTTTCGCTCCTCAAAAGCCTGTAGAAGGGCCTGCTCCTGAGCCTCAGCCAGTCCAATAATATTCCCTTTTTTAAAATTAATTTCTCTCAGCTAAGCCTAAGATTGCCAAGAGCTTAGCTAAGAGCTCATACTGTGCCGCGGATGAGTAAACGGTTTTATCTGACCACCGCCATCGACTATGTCAACGGTGAGCCCCACCTAGGGCACGCCTATGAGAAAGTCATTACTGATATCATCGCTCGAACGCATAGCAGCCTTGGACAAAATGTTTTTTATCTAACTGGCTTAGATGAACATGGGCAAAAAGTTCAGGCTGCAGCAAATGCCGAAGGAAAGGATCCACAGTTATATTGTGATCAATTCGCTGATATATGGGAAAAGTTTGCTGAGAAACTTAACCTATCAAATGCTGATTTCGTTCGCACTTCTTCTGAAAGACATAAGAATTTCGTCCAAGCAGTGCTACAAAAACTCTTCAAAAATAATCAATTTTACCAGGCTGAATACCGTGGTTTCTATTCAGCTCGACAAGAAACATTCTTAACTGAAAAGGATAGAGGCGAGGACGGAAATTTTGACCCGATATATGGTGAAGTAACTGAATTAATAGAAAACAATTATTACTTTAAGCTAGGCGAACATCAACAATGGCTTATAGAGCATATCGAGGATAACCCAGATTTCGTTCAACCGGAAACCCGTCGTAACGAAGTTCTTGGCTTTCTAAAGAATAACACTCTAGAAGATCTATGTATTTCTAGACCTAAGTCGCGACTGGAGTGGGGAATCACACTTCCATTTGACGAAGAATATGTAACCTATGTTTGGTTCGATGCACTTAGTAATTATACCAGTATTCCAGCTGCACTGGGAGATAGCGCAACGACCAAAGCAATCGGTCTTGATACCAAAACAGAAAAGGTCTCTTTATGGCCTGCTGATATTCATGTTATTGGAAAGGACATACTTAAATTTCACGCCGTTTACTGGCCAATAATGCTCAAGGCGATGGAACTTGAACTACCCAAACAAGTACTTGTTCACGGCTGGTGGCAAAAAGACGGTCAAAAAATGAGTAAAACTACAGGTAATGTAGTTGATCCAATCGATGTTATTGACGAATGGAGCGTAGATGCATTTCGCTATTATGTTGTAAGAGAACTCGACATTGGGCCAGACGGAAACTGGACAGACGAAAGCTTTCAAGCACGCTACTCTGCCGAACTAGCCAACGGCCTAGGCAATTTGGTCAACCGTTCACTCTCCATGCTCAATCGTTATCGAAATGGCACTCTTAATGTGGAATCTGACGAACTTGAAGCTGATGCTGAAAAATGGATAGCTGAAGCACTAAACAATTATAAATCCCATAAAATCCAACCCGCACTAGTAAGTATTTGGGGATTAGTAGACCGCGCAAATCAATATGTGGAGCAAACAGCACCATTCAAGCTAGCCAAGCAGGAAGATAAAGCTCATAGGCTCGACGAAGTGCTATACAACCTTGCCGAAGCGTGTCGAATTCTTGCCGTGCTTCTCTGGCCAGTTATGCCTGAAACTGCAGAGAAAATATTTGACCAGGTCGGTATCGCAAAAAAACCTTGTGATTTCAGCCAAGCAAAATGGGGCGGGTTGTCAAAAGGACACACTTGCAATAAGCCTACCCCTCTGTTTCCTCGAAAAGATCTAGAAAAAAAATAGCTCATTCAAAAATCAGTTTATTGTTTTACTCTAATTTAAGGGCTAGCTTATTGCCCAGCAATGAAGACTTTGATTTTGATTTTTTATGGAATAGTTATGGCGAATATAACTTTAGTAAATTGCGAATCAGAAAACCATCAAAATACAGATGATCCATTTCTTTGGCTTGAAGAAATTGAAAGTAAACGGTCTCTAGAATGGGTATACGCACGCAATAAAGAATGCTTCGACGAGCTACAATCCGACGATCGCTACGAAAAATTTCTTTCTCAATCTGAGTTAATACTTAATGCTAAAGACCGTATTCCTTATGGATCAATACGAGGAAAATTTGTTTATAACTTCTGGCAAGACTCTAAAAATATCCGAGGTATTATTCGCCGGACGTCACTCGAGTCTTATCGATCTATTACCCCTGAATGGGAACTTGTATTAAGTATTGATTCTCTAGCCGAAGCCGAGAAAGAAAACTGGGTTTATAAAGGTGTATCTTGGCTAGCTCCTGACTATGAGCGCTGCCTGATTAAACTCTCTCGTGGCGGCACAGATGCGTCTGTTTATCGTGAATTTGATGCAATTTCTAAGCAATTTATAGAAGACGGCTTCGAACTTCCGGAGGCAAAATCAGGGGTTGCCTGGCTAGACCGCAACACACTTTTGATCGGTACAAACTTAGGCAAGAATTCGTTAACAAAGTCTGGCTACCCTAGAATTGTAAGACAATGGAAACGAGGCACTTCACTATCTGAATCTGAAGTAGTATTCGAAGGAGAAAATCAAGATATTGGTATTTGGCCACGCGTGATGGATTCCGGGGATGAAACTCTGGCGCTGATCGAACAATCGTTAACATTTTTCACAGGGGCATACCATCTAATCAATAAAAAAGGAGAACTCATAAAATTACCGCTTCAAGATTCAGTAGATTTAGCAGGATTTTATGCCGGTAAGATTCTTTTCACCCTGCGCGAGGCTTGGAAGGTTAAAGGTAAAATCCATGCACAAGGATCATTGCTGGCAATAGACGCTAAAATATTGCTGGCAACAGGCAAACTGCCACTGATTGAAACACTTTTCACTCCCAACGAACAAACCAGTATTGAAGGTGTTGCCTTCTCTAGAACTGGTCTTTACTTAACTCTTCTTCAAAATGTTAAAGGTATTATTCTTCGATTTCAGTTCGATTCCAAAAGCGGTAAATGGAGTTCACAACCAGTACCTCTCCCAAAAAATGGAACAGTTTCAATATCAGCGGCAAGCGTTCATTCAGAAACTATTTTTATCAACTACGAAGACTATATTACCCCAGACAGATTAAGCGAATTTGATACCCTTCAGGATAAACTTACCTTACTTAAGTCACTACCATCTAAATTCAACGCCAACGAATTGGAAGTAAAACAGCATATAACAACAAGTGCCGATGGAACGCAGGTGCCATATTTTCTAATTCACAGGAAAGGCCTGAAGACGGACAAAAAAACCCCAACTATATTATATGGTTATGGAGGATTTGAAATTTCACTCAAACCAAGTTACTCAGCTACAATTGGAAAACTTTGGCTCGAACGAGGTGGGGCCTACGCAGTTGCAAATATTCGCGGCGGCGGAGAATTTGGCCCTCGGTGGCATAAAGCCGCCCTAAAAACCAAGCGACAACGCGCCTACGATGACTTTATTGCTGTCGCAGAAAATCTAATCAAACGAGGTGTTACCTCTCCTAAACACTTAGGCATTTCCGGCGGCAGTAATGGAGGACTATTAGTAGGTGCAATTTTCACTCAACGGCCAGATCTTATTAATGCAGTTGTCTGTCGAGTACCATTGCTAGATATGTTGCGTTATACAAAGCTATTGGCTGGAGCAAGTTGGGCCGCAGAATATGGTGACCCTGAAGATCCTGAAATGCGAAAAGCTATTCTACGGTATTCTCCTTACCAAAACATTTTCCCTGACAAAAAATATCCAAAAGTATTTATTGAGACTTCAACAAAAGATGATCGTGTTCATCCTGGTCACGCCCGAAAAATGGTAGCTCGCATGCGCAAACAAGGTCATAAAGTATTATATTTTGAAAATACTGAAGGCGGTCATTCAGCTGGAGCAAACCTCAAGCAGCACGCCAAACGTTATGCACTTGAGTACGTCTATTTTTCCCGCCAGCTTGGATTAAAATAAATTTAAGTTGAGCTAAGTACCAGCTAGTGGCTCAAGGGGATGACTCATAAGCTTTTTCAATTCGTCCCGTTCAGCAATTAGTTCAGGCCATCTTGATTCATCAGCTGCATTGGAAACTAATTCACGCTGAATCTCGCCTAATCGGGAGTCAATAAACTGATTACGCAAACGTAAAACAATATCATTTAATTGTCTTTCAGGATTAGGAATCGATCTGCCTTCAGCAACCGCTTCGGTGGCTAATTTCTTATAAGATTCCGAGGGAAGAACATTAAGTAAGTCTGGAAAACTGGTGCTTTTATTTTCTGCAAAAAGCACAAACTGTTGCTGTAAAATTTCGCGTATCCCTTTATGTATCACCCATTGCAAATCGAGACAGGACTCTAGCCAGTCTGTTCTCGACTCCTCAACCAAGGCCAATTTAAGCAACCAAAACTCAACAGAACTAGGCTTTGCCATCGGCATCTCCTTCGAAATTTGAGTCTTCTGCTTATCTTGAGCAGAAGGAACACGTTGAAAAGTTTGCTTTCGCTTCGCAAATTCAGCTCGAACAGCATCAACTGCAACACCTAGGCGATAACCAAGTTTCTGTGCGTAGGTATCTATAAGCACTGGATTATCTGTCTTCTGCACAGCCTCACGCATCGCCTGTACAATATTTACCCGACCCCGATCAGATTCGGCATCATGAATTCGGCATAGGTAATTAATGAGAAAATCAAAAAACCCAGGAGCTTCATCTATCATACTCCGAAAATTCTCAGCCCCTTTTTCTCGAAGAAAACTATCCGGATCATGTGGCTTTGGTATGACTGCTACACGGATTGCCAAACCACTTGCAAGCAAATCATCAAGTGAACGCAATGCAGCCTGCTGCCCAGCTGTATCAGAGTCGAAACACAAAACCACTTCCTCAGCATAGCGCTTGAGAATACGAGCGTGGTCAGCTGTCAATGCTGTGCCCTGTGGAGCGACAGAATTTTCAAAACCGGCGAGGTGACAAGCGATAGTATCTAGCTGGCCCTCACATACTATCGACGACTTGGCATCAAGAATAGGCCTCTTCGCTTTATCTAAGCCGTAAATTATCCGGCTTTTACTGAATATTGGAGTCTCTGGTGAATTGATATACTTTCCACCCTTTTGCTCACTCGACAAAACTCTACCACTAAAACCAATCACTCTGCCCTGCTCATCACAGATAGGAAAAATCAGCCTACCACGAAAACGATCATAGTGCCCCTTATCACCCGCTATCACCAACCCACCTTTCTCTAATAGCTTAGTATCGTGCTTTTTAGATTTGGCCCAATTCAATATATTGTCCCACTTGTCAGGGGCATAACCCATACGAAAGCGCTTTACGGCCTCATCACTAACTCCTCTTCTGGCTAGATAATCACGTGCAACTCTTGCACTTGCATCGTTGGCAAGAGTTATCTCCCAGAGTTTAGCAACTTGATCGTGGAGCGTTCTTAATTTCTCCTTCAACGAACCCTCTTCGCGCTGACCAGGAGTCATTTCAAAATCAATAGAAATTCGTGCCCGATCAGCTAATCGTTGAACACTCTCAAGAAAACTAAGATTTTCGAACTCACGAATGAAAGTAAACACATCTCCTCCTTTATGACATCCAAAGCAGTGGAAAATTTGCTTAGAAGGATTAACGTTGAAACTAGGAGTTTTCTCTTTATGAAATGGACAAAGACCCAAAAAGTTAGTGCCTGCTCTTTTAAGAGGAACAAAGGAACCAATAACGTCAACAATATCACTTGCATTGCGAATCTGCTCAATTGTGACCTGTGGAATAACGGGCAAAGCAGGTAGAAAATCTAATTAGCCTTATTGCGAATTAGCCAATAACGCATATTAACTGCCTCTGGATGTTCAGGATTTAAACCAATAGCTCTCTTATAGTGAATGGCTGCCTTCTCAATATTTCGGAGTTTATCAGCATATATTTTACCAACCTCAAGGTGACCTTGAATACTGTTTGGATCGAACTGGAGAAACGTTTCTAACTCGTTTGCTGCTTCAGCAAAATAATTCCCCTGCACTAGTGACATAGCAAAATTGAATCGGGCTGGGCCGTCATTAGGATCAATCGAAAGTGCATTCTCAAAAGACTGTAAAGCCAAACTCGTTTCACCAGTATAATATGATGCTTGGCCTAACTTAAAACGAGCTTCAAACCAAGCAGGATCAGCTTTAACTGCCTCTAAATAAGCAGCCTTTGCTCGCTGCCATTCTTTAATTTTTTGCGCTTTTGAACCATCTTCAAAATATGTTTTGGCTACCTGTCGATCCCCAGCTTCAGGGAGAGCTGGGTGCAGATATGTATATTGTGGATACGCTACTGTTGTAGGAAGTAAACTTGCAACTCGAATTGCATTGGTAGAAGCAACTGCAGTAGGTTTTTTTGACGGTAGCTCAGGTAAGGGTGTTTGGGATTTCCAAGTCAGCTGTTCGTTGTCTTTTTTCTTTTCTCCTCTGTCAAACCATCGCACTGGATTCAATCCATCAGTCCATTTTTTCTTTGTTTTTTCAACTTCATTAGATTCGATTGAATCAGCATTTACAACAGCTGCAGGTTTAGATTCTTTATCGAACCATCGTGCTGGATTTAACTTATCAGTCCATTTTTTCTTTGTTTTTTTAACTTCGTCAGACTCAATTGAATCAGTATTAACAACAGCTGCAGGTTTAGATTCTTTAACTAATGGCTCAATCTTTTCATTATCTCCTACAGGCTCCTCTCTCAATTGAACTGCGGGCACAGGTAAAACTTTTGGATCTGAAGATTTAATCTTCTCCTCTTCCTGCTCAACGGGGGGCTCAATGACAACAATCTCAACTGACTCTTCTTCAGGAATCTCAGTAGCTTCCCCTTGCTTAGCCGAGACAACTGATTCTTCAATAGTTTTATTTTCAATAACCTCGACTGGCTCAGTCACGGATGCAACATCCACAGGATTTTTATTTTCAATAATCTCATCCCTATCAACTTTTTCGTTTTCGCCATCGGACTTAAGCTCAACAACTTGCTCTTTTTTTTCAGCAACAGGTTCTAATCTAGGTTCCTCTTTAGGTACGGGTTTAAGATAATCCTCAAGGCCCTCCACGAGGCTATTAACATGAGAAATTTTACTGGACAATTCTGGATCAAGACTAAGGTAGGCTTTATAAGCATCTAATGCTTCCTGAAATTGCCCAAGTGCCTGCATTGTAATAGCCAAGTGAAGATGGGACTTAGGGTTTTTGTTATCTGCATCTATCGCAGCCTCAAAATATCTAGTCGCAGCCTCATTACGCCTATCAAGAGCAGCCAAAACACCTAAGCCGTTCAAAGCATTAGCATTTTGAGCATCTACTTTTTTAAAACTTTCCCTAGCAGAAGGAAATCGGCCCGCATGCAATTCTGCAGTTCCTTTCTCAAGCCAATAATTAAATTTATCATCAGTCACACTTACCCTCAGCTTCTCAAATTCATTAGCCGCTCTTTTGGCATTCTCACGAAACGCAGGAAGGTTTTCATTCCATTTGTAGCGCTCCAAATATAGCCATGCGAGATTAAGGTGAGCCCTTTGTTTGAGAGCTGGAGGAGTACTTAAATTAGTAGTAGTGAATAAATAAGCTCTGTGAGCAGCAGAGTAATGGTTAGTTTTACCATTTGAGGAACGAAATAATATTTGATGAGCAAAACCAATCTGGTTATGAAGATGCCCCATAATCTTTGGATTTCTCTTAAGCTCTTCATTCTTAGCTATGAAATCAAGTGCCTTATCTAACTCTACCAAAGCTCTTTCTGGCTGGCCTTCCTCAAGCAACTTACTACCATTTAAAAGAGCTGTTTTCTCCGGAGGGGTGCAACCGGCAATAAAAACAAGCAGACACAAGGAGATCCCTAGATCAACAAACTTGTGAGCTGGTTTTTTGATGGTCAGCATGGCCACTGGTGTTAGCATTGCTGGTGGCGTGAGTCAAGGGATCCACTCTTTCTACCAAATGTTTGACATGTTCAATTATCGCTACATTTTCAGCAAATTATTGTGTTGGTATGCTGTTTTCGCCATGTCATCAAATATTCCCCATGCATACGAAGACAACAAAGAGGGTAATGTAAGTAAAAATAAACCTAATATCATTGTTGTTAAAGACATCTCGTCCTCCAAACGATGGAAAATTAATGATACCGCAGTGTCCGAAATGATGAAGGAGGGATTGTTACAGCTTACCCAAAAAAAAGATATTAATACTGCGTGGCTCTCGCTCGTAGATAATAAAGACATAATAGGTATAAAGGTAAATGCGAGTCCTGGTAAAATTGGTGGTACTCGTAAAGAAGTAGTAGATTTTGTAATTAAAGGATTACTAAAAGCCAAAATTCCTTCTGAGAATATCGTCATTTGGGACTCTTCGCTCAAAGAATTACAAACAGCTGGGTTTGTCGACTTAGCCAATCAACTTAATGTAAGGATAGCGGGAAGCAAAGATGCCGGCTGGGATAAGTCAGTGATTTATGATTCACCTATTGTCGGCACTCTCATCACAGGAGATGAAGAATTTAAAAGTGGTGAAGAGATCACCAGCCGCAAATCACATCTCACGCGATTGATTAGCCAAGAACTGACTCGGATTATAAGTATTCAACCATTGATTAATCATAACAAAGTAGGGGTATCCGGTCATCTTGTAGGCCTAACCCGTGGATCAGTAGACAACGACCGGAGATTCGGTATATCTGACGCAATACTTGTTGAAGCAATACCGAATATCATCGCATTAGAAGATAAAGAAGAAAAACGATATATCGGTGATAAAATCGCTCTATGCATCACAGATGCACTATATTTTCAATATCTTGGTCAAAACAAAGCCCTTCTTCATTATACTGAGCCACTGGGACAACTTTACTTTAGTAAAGACCCTGTAGCATTGGACATGCTTGGTATTGAAGAACTAGAACAACAACGCCAAAGACTAAAAATCGAATTTCAACCACCTCGATCTATTCTCTACAAGAACGCTACTTGGCTTCAAATTGGAGAGAGCGATCCAGCAAAACGCAGTATTAAATACTTTGGTCGCTAATAATTTTTTTGTAACGATCCAGCTATCCGTATGAATGCCTTTAGTCATTCATGGATTGACAACATGCCAATTGGCCAACCAAATATCCCCAGTTTATGAATTTTTTGAATGATAAAGTGGCCGTAGTCACAGGAGCAGGCCGCGGAATCGGACGTGCTGTAGCCATAGCTTATGCAAAAATGGGAGCCAATGTAGTTTGCGTCTCTCGCACCCAAGAAAACTCGACCAAGGTTGCAACAGAGATTGAAGCTTTAGGTCAAAAGTCTTGGGCATTTGCTGTCGATGTCTCGGACACCAGTGCAGTAGAATCCTCTGCAAAAAATATTTTAGAAGCTACGGGTAAAGTTGACATTCTAGTCAACAATGCAGGCGTCACCCGTGACAACCTACTTATGCGTATGAGTGAGGAAGAATGGGATACAGTACTCAATACTAATCTAAAAGGGGCATTCAATTTCACAAAAGCTTTTACTAGACCGTTCATGAAACAGCGCAGCGGGCGCATCATCAATATTGCCTCTGTAATCGGATTGATCGGCAACGCTGGCCAAAGTAATTACGCTGCCAGCAAGGCAGCATTGATAGGATTCACTAAATCTGTAGCTAAGGAATTAGCACCACGAGGAGTTACGGCAAACGCTATTGCCCCAGGCTTTATTGAAACCGACATGACTGCAGTGCTAGATGAAAAAGTGCGTGGCTCTATAATAGATCGAATACCGATGAATCGATTTGGATCCCCAGAAGACATTGCCAATACGGCTATATTTCTTGCACTCGAATCCACCAATTATATGACCGGACAAGTCCTCACAATAGATGGTGGCATGGTAATGTAATTTAAAAAAATGTCATTAGGAGCTTGACGGAAAACTCTCACGTTCTTAAAGAACCCCGAACGTTAAAGCGACTTATGTCTGATAAAACAATAGCAGATCGAATAAAGGATATCATTGTCGAACAACTCGGCGTCAATGCAGATCAAATAAAACCCGAAGCAAAGTTCATTGAGGACTTAGGTGCTGACTCACTCGACATCGTCGAATTGGTGATGGGGTTAGAGGAAGAATTTGGAACTGAAATCCCTGATGAGGAAGCTGAAAAGCTACAAACCGTTGGAGATGTCGCCAAATTCATTGAAGACACCCAAACTTAAAAGCTATTTAATATTCAGTTAGTTTGGCTAAGACATTTTAGTCAAACTTTGCTGCTTTAATTTATGGCGACCTCATATCGAAAGCGTATTGTCGTTACTGGCGTAGGTGTTGTATCACCCGTTGGCATCGGGATAGGTCCATTTTGGGACAAAATTATAGCTGGCGAATGTGGTATAAATCAAATTAGCGCATTCGATACAGAAGGTTATTCATGTACTATTGCTGGCGAAGTAAAAAACTTCGATGCAACTGAGGCTTTTCCTTCCCCAAAAGAAATTCGGCGCACTGATCGATTTGCACAATTCGGGATCCATGCTGCTTGGCAAGCGCTCATAGATTCCGAGCTAAACCTCGATAAAGCTAACCGCGATCGTGTTGGAGCCTTTATTGGCTCTGGTATCGGCGGTTTAGCTACTATGGAAGATCAACATAATACTCTTCTTAATCGTGGTCCTGGAAGAATATCACCATTTTTTATTCCAATGATGATACTCAATATGAGTTCAGGTATGTTTTCACTTTATCACGGCCTACGAGGCCCTAATGTAGCAACTTGCTCTGCTTGTGCCACTGCCAGCCATGCTATAGGTGAAGCATGGCGCACACTCGTGATGGGCGATGCAGATGTGATGTTCGCCGGAGGCACCGAAGCAGCTGTCACTCCGACCTCAATAGGTGGATTCGCTGCTATGAAGGCACTAAGTACACGTAACGAAGAACCTCAAACCGCATCAAGCCCATTCGATGCAAAACGGGACGGATTCGTAATGGGTGAAGGTGCTGGAGTCGTAATGCTTGAAGAACTCGAACACGCTAAAGCTCGAGGAGCTCGCATATATTGTGAACTCGTTGGATACGGAAATACTGCCGATGCACATCACATGACAGCCCCAGCTCCGGAAGGTGAGGGTGGCGCACGTGCAATGCGTATGGCTCTAAAATCTGCAGGATTAAATCCTGAAAACATTTCCTATATAAATGCTCATGGAACGTCTACCCCTCAGGGAGATGTTTGCGAAACACAGGCGATAAAGAATGTTTTTGGAAGCCACGCCAAGAAACTTTCGATTAGTTCAACCAAGGGAGCTACAGGCCATATGCTTGGAGCTGCGGGTGCTGTCGAGATGGCAGTCTGTAGTAAGGCAATCGAAACAAATCTAATTCCACCAACAATAAACTATCAAAACCCAGATCCTAATTGTGATCTTGATTACGTACCAAACCAAGCTCGTGAAATCAAAGTCGAAGCAATAGCAAACAACTCTTTCGGCTTTGGCGGCCATAACGCCTGTTTGGTAGCAAAAAAATTTAGAGGATAGTCGTTTCACTACTGATTTCATTGGCCGTCTGGATGATATGCAGACGGCTTTTTCTTTACCCTGCATATCATGGTGCATATCAGCATTGCTGTTATTGCACCATGATATCTTGAATTATTAAATATAATTGAAAAAGTAATCAAAATAGCTGAACTTTAGCCGACATGAAAAACATATTAATCACAACAATCGTAGCTGTGGTGTTTATGGGGTGCGCTCATTCTCCTCAATCGAACTCAAAAAAATTCAATTCACTAAATAAATCGGTTCATGAAATTTCTAATGGTGGACCGGTTGAAAGTGGCCCTGTTTATGAGGGACAAAAAAAATTACTTAGTGCTTTTGTAAAAGCTTTTACTGATGGAGATGCAGAGGGATGCGCAAAATTGTACACGGAAGACACTATTTACATGCAAGCAGAGTTGCCAATTGAAAAAGGCAGAGAGGTGGTGCTTGATGGTTATAAAAAGTTCTTTAAGAGTAGAACAAATAAAATAATTGAAGTTTCAGAGCCAATTAAAGAAGTGATTTCATTTGGCGACATGGCAGTTATTAGAGGAACTGGTAAAAATATTGAAGAAACGCCTCAAGGAGTTCGAATTATAAAGACTTACAAATATATGATTTTGAGTGAAAAACAGAAGGACGGCTCTTGGCAGATGAAGTGGGACATTTATAACTTCGACGCTGACTACAAGAACTAGTCACTTGGTTTCCCCAAATAAGCGGATCATATCTAAAATCCATCTTTTATTATTAGGAGGAATTATCTCCTTTT
>SHAK01000003.1 GCA_004213515.1 Limisphaerales bacterium
TCCGGTTATTGGTGCCAACTCGATGGATTCAACAATGGTTGATCTTTCAGCAATTCCAGCAGCATCTGCTTGGGATGAAGTGGTCTTAATGGGGGAACAGGGTGATTTAGAAATTACTCCTCACGATTTAGCAGGGTGGAAGGGCACTGTATCTTATGAGATTATTACTGCTTGGCGGAGTCGTTTACCTAGAATATTTATTAAAAATAAAGAGGATCGATCCAAAGCTTTGGAACAGGGGCAGGTGAAAACTTCAGAAATCCCAATTTCATGATATATTTTTTTTTTGAGCATTTAACCCAATAGTACCTACTGGTTCTTAGTTGACACCTCTTTTCTGGAAGCGCAAAATAATCTCTGGTTTTTTTGTTTAAGGGAAAAAAATTGTCCATGAAAACATCTCGTAACATAAAAGGTTTCACTTTAATCGAATTACTAGTAGTTATTGCTATAATTGCGATCCTTGCAGGCATGCTTCTTCCGGCCTTAGCAAAAGCAAAGACAAAGGCTCACGGTATCGCTTGTATGAACAATACCAATCAAATGATTAAAGCTTTCCACCTTTATGCCGGAGACGAAGATGACTACATTCCGCCAAATCATGATGATGGAAACAGTCAGCCTTTTAGGAATTGGTGCAGTGGTCAGGCTGGAAATCCACAACTAGCTAGGTTTATGGTGTCTGGTCCTTCGCCCAGTGATATAGCTAATTACAAAGAAGTTAGTAGATACAAGCCTTGGCAGTTTAATCGTATTGCACCTTATCTTGCTGGGAATGTAAGCGTATGGCGCTGTCCTGCTGATCCAAGTAAGTATACCGTCAAAGAAGGTGGCGTGACTAAAAAAAATATCCAACGTTATCGCAGTATTTCAATGAGTCAGGCGGTGGGTACATTTCCGCATAGTAACAAAGGAAAATTGGCTGTGCACGGTCCTTGGCTAGATGGTGCCCATGGACATACACGTGGAAAGCGTTGGTACACTTATCCAAAGATGAGTAGTTTTAATTCACCAGGTGCAGCAGGAACATATATGTTGGTAGATGAAAACCATCAGAGTATCAACGATGCAGGGTTTGCTACACTTGGTCCGGGAGCTCCTAATTTTCGAATGATTGATTGGCCTGCTACTTACCATAATAATGCTGCAGGATTTGCATTTGCAGATGGGCATTCGGAGATTAGAAAGTGGCAGTGGTCTGGAACTAATCTTCAAACACCAGGAGCAGCTATTATAGGCGGGGTTCGTAGCCCTGATATTGAGTGGATGCAGCAACGTACATCTGCATTGATAGGTAACTAAGATTTGAAAAACTTTATAGATTGGCGACCTTTTTAGTAAGGGTCGCTTTTTTTTAACTAAATATGTCTATTTTTGACCATTGACGATTTAGTTCTTGGAGCTTATTTTGTCCGCCCTCTTTTTTTAGAGAACAGTTACTACCTAGCCAATTATATGAAAAACCGAAGTTCTGGATTTACATTAATAGAATTGCTCGTGGTAATTGCTATTATTGCTATTTTGGCAGGAATGCTATTGCCTGCACTTGCTAGATCCAAGGGGATGGCGACTGGGGCTGCATGTCAAAGCAATCAAAAGCAACTTGCTCTTGCTTGGACTATGTATGCTGGAGATAACGACGATAGGATTTGTGGGGGATCAACATACGGCCGTGGAGATTGGTGGTATGGGCCAAAAACAATACCAAGAGAAAGGCTTCAACAGATGGGTAAGCTCTCGGCCAGAGATCGGGAGATTGAATCTGAGAAGGTAGGTATAAGACAGGGGCTATTATTTCCGTTTACTACTTCGGAGGGAATTTACCATTGTGCTGGAGATAAACGTCTTTCTTCAGCTTCGCCCACTTTAACATTTGTTAGTTATTCAGGAGCTGGCGGAATGAATGGTGAGCAGTCCGGATTATCTGTTAAATCCATGTCTGCCATCGTTAACCCATCTGATAAATATGTCTACGTTGAAGAATCTGACCCTCGTCAGTACAACATGGGATCGTGGATTATTAGCATGGGAGCAGGTAGTAATTGGATTGATCCTGTTGCCCCTTGGCACAATGATTACAGCACACTCAGTTGGGCTGATGGTCACGCGACCACAAAAAAATGGTTATCGGAGAACACTAAGAAAGCCGCTAGAAATACGGTTGGTACTCCGTCTAGACCCGGGACTTTTAGTTTTGGTTTCTACGATAAGGATAATAGAGACATAATGTATATGAAAGAGCACTATGCGACTAATCGTAAGAGTGGTAATGCGTTATAATAAATTTAATCTAAAGATATGAAAAATCGAAAATTAGGATTCACATTAATAGAGTTGCTGGTGGTCATTGCCATTATAGCTATTTTAGCAGGAATGCTTTTACCAGCACTGGCTAAAGCTAAAGCTAAGGCAACAGGAATTAGTTGTATGAGTAACAGCAAGCAGGTTGCTTTGGCATGGTTAATGTACGCTGGAGATAATGATGGATATCTGGCTGGTTCTTTGGGTGATAGACAAGGTAGAATATGGGTTCCTGGTAACTTAAATTTTAGTGGAGGTAATAGAGATAACACTAATAAACTTAATCTTTTGCGAGGTCTATTAGGAAAATATTTGCAAGCCGCAGAAGTGTTTAAGTGTCCAGCTGACATGAGTGTGGTCAAAATAGGTAGACAGACTATTCAGCGAGTTAGGAGTATTTCAATGAGTCAGTCATTTGGCCCAAACCCGCGAGAAGGAGGAGGAGCGGGTCAGTGGTTACCATTTAGTTCATATCGAACCTACGCTAAAGAAGGAGATATGGGGATTCCAGGTCCATCGAACCTTTTTGTTTTTGTGGATGAACATCCAAACAGTATTAACGATGCTGCTTTTGCTGTGAAGTGTGATTCTCGAGGTGCGGGAGCCCGCATGATCGACTATCCTGCGAGTTACCATAATGGAGCTGCTGGTTTTGCCTTCGGTGATGGGCACGCAGAGATTAAAAAATGGCAAGATCCTCGAACAATCAAACCTGTAGACTTTAATGGTGGAGGTGTTCCTGGGGGACTTAATGTTGCTCATCCTAACAGTTTGGACATTGCCTGGATGCAGGAAAGAGCTTCGGCTCCTCTTAGACGTTAAAAAAATTTAATATAGAATATTATCAAACGGTCCCAACAGGGGCCGTTTTTTTTATAATTTTTTTTTAAGAGATAAGAGGATAGATGGGAGCTGCTGGGACAACTCCTGTAAGGCGTTGATCTAGTCCTCCGTAATGGTAGGAAAGCTTTTCGTGATCCAATCCCATGAGATGTAGTATTGTAGCGTGTAAATCTCGAATATGGTGCCGGTTTACGACTGCTTCGTGACCGAGTTCATCGGTTTCCCCGTAATCGGTTCCGGCATTTACACCACCTCCAGCCATCCAGTAGGTAAAACCCTTTGGATTGTGGTCGCGTCCTCCATTCTTGCCTTGAAATACTGGCTGTCGGCCGAATTCACCTCCCCAAATGATTAAAGTTTCATCGAGAAGTCCTCGCTGTTCAAGATCTGCAAGAAGTCCTGAGATTGGTCGGTCTATTTCTGGGCAGTGAATTTTTAAATTTTCATCTACTCCATTGTGAGCATCCCAGTTTTGTTGTTGATGTCCTCCTCCAGAGTAAAGTTGCACAAATCGTACGCCGCGTTCTACAAGTCGTCTTGCGACAAGGCATTGACGTCCGAAGTGGGATGGGGAAATTGCAATTGAGTGATTTGATTTCTTATCGAATAATCCATACATCTCCTGTGTTTTTTCCGATTCATTGGAAATATCCAGTGCTTCAGGAGCAGTCGATTGGAGCTGGTATGCAAGGTCGTAACTGGCGATGCGTGCAACCAATTCACTATAGCCTTTGCGGTTATTAAGGTGCATGCCATTTAGTGCGTTAATCGCATCGATACGTTCTCCTTGCATTTTGTGAGTACGCACAGTTCTAGATGCTAGGTCTAAAATAGGGCTGCCGGAAGAGCGTAATACAGTTCCTTGGTATGCAGCTGGCATATAACCACTTGTCCAATTTGCTGCACCAGGAATTGGCCCTCCTCGAGGATCGAGCATCACAACGAATGATGGCAAATTTTTGTTTGTAGAACCCAACCCATGTGCAATCCATGCTCCGAGTGCTGGATGTCCTTGAAGTACCCGGCCAGAGTTCATTTGAATATTTGCTGATCCGTGTGCAAATGAATCCATGTAAAGCGACTTAATTACCGCCATCTTATCCATGTGTTGAGATAGATAAGGAAAGGCTTCAGAGCACCAAAGCCCAGATTGTCCGCGGCGTTTAAATTTGCGGACAGGGCCAAGTATTTTTTCTTTTCGAATGCTTCGCCGTCGCATTTCTATTTCTATTGTCTTGCCGTGATTTTTGGCCAGTTCAGGCTTGTAGTCGAACAAGTCCATCTGACTAGGCCCCCCATACATGTAAAGATAGATGCAGGCTTTGGCTTTAGTTGGAAAGTGGGGATTACGTGGCTTGAGTGGATTGGTGTAGTTAGTAAGTGCTGATGCCGGCGAGGCAAAAACTTTGTTACCGGAAAATATGCCACTCAAGGACACCCCAGCCATTGCAGTTCCAAATTGCTGTAAGAACTCTCTTCTGCTGAATTGTTGTATGAGATTCGAATCCATTATAATTACTGGTTAAGACAAAATATGTTAAACTTGAAATCCGGTCAACGAGGCTAGTTATTTGAGATTTAGTCTATGTATATAAATTCACTAATATTAAATATTACAGTACAAAGATCTTTTACAGCTCGGCGCTCAGCCAGGTCGATTGGAGATTGATTGTGGAGTTTCTCGTATGTTGAATCGATTGGTTTGATTTGATCTACAAGCATATTACGGCTTGGAAGTTGAAGTCTTAACATATCGGTAAAGACAGCACCTCCCCAAGCGCGAATTCCAAAGTAACCTTTGCCTTCTATCGGGTCATCATCTTTGAAACTAAGCACAATTTGTTTGTTTTCTCCTGTCCATAGAATTAATTGCCCATTAATTAGTTCCACATCAAATTTAAGCCAGCCAATAAGGTTTTGTAGCTCTCGTTTAGCCAGAATTTTTGTTTCCTCGTTATGTCGTAAGAATTTGATCTCTCTTTTTAAGGTGTCAAAATGGATTTCGTAGCCCCGATCTTCAGTGCCTTTAGCTGAGGATCGTAAAAGAATTCCAGCATGTTCAACATTTTGATCAAATTTAATTTTTCCACTTAACTTAAAGTCGGTGTATTTTTTTGTGGTCATTAATGCAAATGGTCCACGTCCGGGAACAACATTCATAATACCTTCGTATCCACCACCCCATTTGCCAGCGTAGGATTTCCAATTGTTGTCGGGGGGGATGAAAAATTTTTCAGGTGGCAATAGGTTGCGAAAACCTTTTTCGATCGACCCGGGAACGTCTGGAGTAAATATCAACTGATGCTTTAAAGCTTTATGTTGAATTGTTTGATTTTTGAGATAGTTGATTCCGAAATCGATTTCGGTAGGCAGAGCGTTCCGCGATAGTGTTTGGCGGAATAAGGCATTGATGAGCTTTTTCTTATCAGATATTGAATGAGTGCTCAGGAGTTTTTTTGTAAGCTTTTCGGCTTCATTGGATACAAAGCTACTATTTATCAATGTAAGGGCCTGAGGGGCAACAGTAGTAACCGTCCGTGCGCCAATTGATCCTTCTGTCCCGCTGTAATCGAAAACTTCAAGGAAAGGAACCATCATCGTACGCTTAACAAATGAGTAAACGCTACGGCGAGACTCCTCGTCAGTTTTAGAGTAGCCCCATCCTCGTCCAGGTTTGGATGCTCCAGCGATGACCTCACCGCTAAAGTCAGGAAAAAAGCCCCTTCCACCCATTTTAGTGTTGAGGGATCCACTGGTTTTCAAAATGGCGTCACGAATTGCCTCTGCCTCAAGTCGACGAAGATTTTGACGCCAAAAAAGTTTATTATCGGGATCGGTATTTTGATTATCAGGGTTTTGCCATGAAGTGCGGCGATAGACCTCACTGGACATGATGACTCTGTGCATGTGTTTTATCGACCAGCCATTATTAATGAATTCTGCAGCAAGCCAGTTCAAAAGGGCCTCGTTTGAACAGAGCATTCCAGCTTTACCGAAGTCGTTAGGTGTAGCAACCAGACCGCGTCCAAAGTGGAATTGCCAGATTCGATTAATCATTACTCGTGATGTAAGCGGATGCTGTGAATTGGTTATCCATTTGGCTAATGCAAGCCGTCGACCCGTGGTAAATGGATTTGAAGATTTTGGTATTTTTGGTTTACTACTAGCTAATATCTTTAGAAATTCTGGTTCTACTTTTTTACTCGGACGCCCAGCGTTACCGCGGATAAGTAGGTGAGTATCTTTTGCAATTGGACCATGTTCGCGGACGGTCATAGCAAACTCGTGACCGTCCCATGGTGGTTTGGCATTTTTTTGTTTATTTTTTTTGTTCTTCCAATTGAAAACCTCCAAGGGAGATATAAGTGGCGAGTAGGTAGCTGAGTCCCATTCATACTTCGGCTTATCGTAGTATCTAACATTACGAAAGAAAGATAGCATCTGATAATAGTCCTGTTGTGAAATGGGATCAAACATATGATCATGGCAGCGTGCACAGCCTACTGTCAGTCCCATGAAAGTTTCAGATGTTGTCTTGACGATGTCATCTAACCCATCAAATTCAGCTAGTCGCTTATCATCTGGTTCGTCATCCCATACACCAAGTCGATAAAAGCCAGTAGCAATTAGGCTGTCGTTGTCTACATCCGGTAATTCATCTCCAGCAATTTGTTCAAGTACAAATCGGTTGTAAGGCTTATCTTGATTAAATGCACGAATGACATAGTCGCGATATTTCCAGACTAGAGGCTTTTCATCATCACGCTCGTAACCGTTAGTTTGTGCAAAACGAACCACATCTAGCCAATGTCGCCCCCATCGTTCTCCGTATTGTGGCAAGCCAAGTAAGTGCTCAATTAATTTGGGCCATGCGTCTGGAGAATTATCATTAATGAATTTTTCTACCTCATCAAAGCTGGGTGGTAGTCCGATCAAGTCGAAGTAGGCTCGTCGGATCAGTGTGGATTTTTTTGCTATATTATTTGGTTTGATGTGTTTTGCATCGAGTTCAGTATTAATTAATTGATCAATCGGAGATTGATTGTTTTTTTGGTTCAATTTTGGAGGCTTAATTGGCTGAAAAGCCCAGTATTTAAGGTCTTTATCAGTTATTGAGAAACCATTTTCTGATTTGGTTAGGTTAGCAATTTTGCTGGGATTTGGCCAAGGCGCTCCGAGTCGGATCCATTTCTCAAGATTGGCAATATCTTGTTTTCCTAGTTTCTTTTTTGGAGGCATCTGCAAATCGGAATTAGTGTATTTGATGGCTTCAATTAATAGGCTTCCATTTGGATTGCTGAGTTTGATCGCCCCCCCTGAGTCGCCCCCTTTAAGGATTGTATCGCGTGATGAAAGAATCAGGTTGCCCTTATGTTTTTTTTCATTATGGCACTCCAAACAGTTGTTTGAGAATAGGGGCCGGATTTTATTCTCAAAAAACTGAATGCTCTCGGGACTGAAGGTCGTTGGTTCAGCTTGAACAAGCGGTAAAATTACCTGTGCAAGACTACTAATTAAGACACATGCAGTTATATGAAGTCGCTTTCTTAGCACTTTCAAAATGGATCAATTTATACACACAAACTAAGTGATGAAATTCAATTTGGCTAGCGAAATAGGGGAGTGAATTTGATTGAATTAGTTCCAAGAAAGATCGTCAGGGCCGTTAGCAAGAAGTCTTTGTTGCCAATCCATTTGACGCAGCAAGTTGCGCCAGTCGGATTGATTTGATTTGTTGAAAATCAGTTCAGTGCTAGCCGGATGAATGAGCCAAGATTTTCTTGCAAGCTCACTTTCGATTTGGCCAGCCCCCCAACCAGAATATCCAGTAAAAACTCCAATTTTTTGGTCTGGATTTACCGAGTTCTCGAGGTCATTTAAATCATTTAGATCCTGCATCAGTGATAGGTTATTAAGTACGTTTCCTTGGAACATGAATGCATCACTGTGGAGAATATGTACTGACTGTTCATCAACAGGCCCTCCATTGCGGACAAACTGACGCTTAACATCTGGAGGAAGGTTAAATGGTAATACCTCACCAACGCAATTTTCAGTTGGTTGGTTAAGTACTAAACCAAATGCGCCCTCTGGAGAGTGCTGGCAAATGAGAATAATTGAGTGATGAAAACTAGAGCCGTACATGCCTCCTGCGTCTAGCAAAAGGTGACCTTTTAAGCTTTGAAATTCATTGTTCATCCTCCAGCGACAATTTTTACAATTTCCATCGAGTCTCCTTCATTAAGTTCCCGTTTTTCAAAGTCAGAAGGGGCTATAGCTTCCCCGTTAAGTTCAACAACAACGCTTCGAGGCAGCATACCTTGATTTATTAGAAACGCATGTAAAGTAAGAGGTAATTGAACATCAATGGATTGTCCATTAGCGGTTATGCTTGGTTCACTGTTACTCATCTGCGCCCGCATAATTTGTATTGTAAATGTCGTCAAGTCAACGGTGTCGCTTGGCTGGCGTGCTATGTGTAGTTAGAATAGCTGCGATGCAAATTCGCTCTATCGTTATACCATTACTAAAATGGTTTTCCGAAAATTCAAGGGATTTGCCTTGGCGAAAGACGATTGATCCATACGCAATATGGGTATCGGAGATAATGTTGCAGCAGACGCAGGTTAAAACCGTGATTCCATACTGGGAGCGCTGGATGAAGCAGTTTCCAAATATAATCTCACTTGCGAACGCACAAGAAGAGGATATTATTAAACTTTGGGAAGGGCTTGGATATTACTCGCGAGTTAGAAATATGCACAAGGCCGCTAGGAATATTGTTACGAAGCATAATGAGAGATTCCCCTGTGATTTGGAGCATGTGTTGCCTTTGCCAGGAGTAGGGCGTTACACAGGAGGCGCGATTTGCAGTATCGCTTACAACCAGCCAGAGCCAATAGTTGATGGCAATGTAATTAGAGTCTTAACTCGTTTGCTTGGTATCGAAGAATCATCAAAATCTAAGTCAGTTATAGATTTCCTTTGGTCTGTTGCTGACGATCTAGTTAAGCATGCGATATCGTTACAAAAGCCTATGCAACGAAACGCTTCATCATTTAATCAAGCGATGATGGAGCTCGGAGCCTTGGTTTGCATACCTAAAAATCCACTTTGTAATCATTGCCCATTAAAGGAAAGATGTATTGCGAGGAAGGAGAAAAAGGTTGAGATGATCCCTGTGGTCCCTAAGCGTGCGTCTCTTACAAAGCGACGTTTTGTTGGTTTTGTTATTTGTTGGCGTAATAAAATGTTTGTTAGTCGTCGTCCCAATTCTGTAGTGAACGCGGGGTTTTGGGAATTTCCTAATTGGGAAGTCGCAACCAAAGTTGAAGCAGTGACTATTGCTGAGGCAAACTTATCTCTTAGCCAAGCAGAATTAAAACCTCTTTGTGTCATTAATCACTCCATAACACGATATCGAAATAGGCTTGAGATATTTTTAATTAAGGCTAGCCGAAAACCTCATTTGGCTAATCTCAGTGGTAAATGGCTTTCTGAATCTGAGGTTAAGGAATTACCGCTAACATCTGCCCATCGAAAAGTATTAAATAAGCTTATTTTTTAATTTTACTTCCAGTCTAAATTTAAGAAAATTTCTTTTCCGTTGGCAGATTTCGATTCGTCTGCAGCATTCATAAAAGCGTAAATTTCCAGCGTCTCGCGGTCGTCGACGGGTGATTTACCGCTAATAAAAAATTTAATTATTTCTTTAACTAGTGGGGCGTATCCATCGTAGGTGCCGACCTGGTATTCGCCAGTTTCACACTTGGCAGTGCCTCCATATCCGTTGCTTTCTCGGAAAATTCCGACACGCCCATCTTTCCATTTTCCCGTTACTTTAATTTTTCCATCTTTAGTTGTCCCTCTCTGAACTGAAATACAGCCTGGTCCCATTACAGTGAAAAGAGATTCTACACCATGTATGCCATACCAAAATAAGTCAGGATGATGTGGCTCGATGTGTGCAGGGCTGAATGTTTCGCAATGGAGTACCTTACCGTGCTTGCCGGCACGTGCAGCTAGAGTGGATTTAGAAAATCTGAGAGAGGACGAGCTGAATATTGGCACTTTATGTTGCTTTGCTAGGTGGTAAATTTTTTTGCAATCAGCAAATGTGCCAGCAAGTGGTTTATCAATATAAAGTGGTTTGCCAGATTTAATAACGTTGAAGGCGTGTTTTAAATGTGGTCGTCCATCAACATTTTCAATCATAATTGCATCAACCTGTTTGCATAATTCTTTTACGTTTGGGTAGAGTTTAACACCCCACTTACCGGTTAATTCAGCTGTAAATTTTTCGACTCTTGAATAACTAGCCTTGATGTCAGGGCTACTATCTTTAACAGCGGCAACAACTTTTGCTCCTGGAATGTGATCTTTTGCTGAAGAGTCGTTTAGTATCCGGGTAAAAGCTGTGACATGTGAAGTGTCGAGCCCGATTATGCCGATCCGAATCTCATTTGCTTGTGGAAAGGTAATTATTGAAGCCGCTAAAAGCAGCCAAATGATTCTGAAATTGTTCATGAGTAACTTTGAAACGAATTAACACTAAACGCAAAGTAAATACGGTTGTTTGAGCTAAGTTCTGAATGTACTTTCTTCTTATGTTATTTCGTTCTTTAGCTTATCTCATTGGATTGAATGCGATTTTGTCGCAATGCCAATTACATGCAGAGGTGGGTGCAGATCACGCTGAGAACATGACAAAAGGGTTGAAATTATTTCGTTCAGAAATAGGGCAAGGACTTAAGAAGCATTGTGTTAAGTGTCATGGTGGTAATAAGACAAGAGGGGAGTTTGATTTGACGACACGTGAAGGACTGCTTAAGGGAGGCAGTGATGGGGTGGCTGTTATTCCGGGTAAGTCTGAAGCCAGTCGTTTAGTTAAACTCATTTCACATATTAAAAAGCCGTTTATGCCTGTTAAGCATAAGAAGCTGTCGTTTGCTTTTATTAAAAAAATTAGTGAATGGATTGATTATGGCGCTCCATATGACAAACCGCTTTTAGGATTAAAAATAAATAATAAAGAAATGCAGATCACTCAAGACGATCGGCAGTATTGGGCTTTTAGGCCAATCCGAAAACCAATAATGCCGACTGTTAATAATGCTGATTGGGCTCAGAACGAAATAGATCTATTTATTCTTTCTAAGTTAGAATCAGCTAAAATACATCCTAATTCATTTGCAAAAAACAGAACATTAATTCGTCGAGTATATTTTGATCTAATTGGACTTCCTCCAACGCCGGAGGAAGTTGAATTATTTCTTTTGAAGGCAGATGGTGATCCTCGGGCTGCACTTGAAAGTGTAGTAGATCGTTTACTTAATTCTCCTCACTATGGTGAGCGTTGGGGACGCCACTGGCTTGATCTTGCAAGGTATGCTGACAGTTTTGGTTTTGAGCAGGATACTGACCGAAACCATGCATATCACTATAGAGACTTTGTAATTAAAGCGCTGAACAATGACATGCCATATGATGAGTTTATTCGATGGCAGATTGCTGGTGATGAGATAAAGCCAAATGATCCACTTGCGCTTATGGCTACTGGATTTCTTGGTGCAGGTGTATTTCCAACGCAGTTGACTGAGAAGGAATTTGAGTCAGCTAGGTATGATGAACTAGACGATATGGTGAATACGATTGGTACGGCAATGCTTGGGATGACTATAGGTTGTGCCCGTTGTCATGATCACAAGTTTGACCCTATTCCTATGCGAGATTATTACCGCATGGTAACTTCTTTTGCTACCACTATTCGCAGTGAGATTGATGTCGATTTAAACCCGGTCAAGTCACGCAATATTTTATCCAGATGGGAATCTGAACATAATAAAATTTCTGATAATTTGTCTAAATGGGAATCAGATAATTTGCCTGCGCGGTTTAATCAATGGTTTGAGAATAGATCAGATCATAATAAAACTGAATTTGATTGGGTTTTGTTAGATAAAATCGATTTAAAATCCATTAATGGTGCAGGCATTGAATTGAAAGAGGACGGATCATTCTTGTTAAAGGGAAATAATCCGAAAGATGATCAATGGGTAGTTACAGCTGAAACTGCGGAGACAAAAATTACCGGTATTCGTATTGAAGCCATGACTGATCCATCAATGAAAAAGAGTGGCCCAGGTCGAGCAGAAAATGGAAATTTTTCACTTAGCGATTTTCGGGTTTTCGCTGAGCCATTGGATGGAAGTGGCAAGAGAATTATTGTGAAATTAGTGAGCCCAAAAGCAACCTTTGAACAAAACAAGGCTGGTCTTTCAGTGTCTAGTTCTATTGACGATAACAAGCGTACTAGTGGGTGGGCGGTTGATCATGGAGGCATTGGTAAGGACCAGGCTGCATCTTTTGAATTCGTATCTCCGGTTATTTATGTCAGTGGTGTAAAACTTACATTAGAACTGGATTTTTTTACTAACTCCAAACATACAATCGGTCGGCCACGCTTTGCAATTACAAGTCAAACAAAGCCAATTATTCTTAATGGTTCCTCTATGCCGGCTACTTTAGCTAAACTTCAAAAAATGGTTGCGAATGTTCAGGATCTTAGCAAATTGGAAGATGCCAAACTATCAGAGTTGGTGGCGCTATACAGATTTACCGATGTTGAATGGCGAAAGCATGATGCCAAAATAAAATCGCATTTAGCCAACAAGCCCAAACCAAAATTGACAAAAATTCAGGTTAGTAGCGAAGGCTATAAACCGATGCGCCATAATGCCGACGGTCGTGGTTTCCCTCATTATTACAAAGAAGTACACATGCTAAAGCGTGGGGATCCAAATCAGAAACAGGAAAAGGTGTCTCAGGGTTTTTTACGAGTACTGATGCATGAAGACAAGAATGAGATGCACTGGCAAGAGTCAAAGCCTGATTGGGCTAGAACCAGTTTTCGCCGGAAATCGCTTGCTGACTGGTTGGTTGATACTGATCACGGGGCTGGTAAATTACTTGCTCGAGTAATTGTTAATCGTCTTTGGCAACACCATTTTGGTCGTGGTATTGTTAGCACTCCTAGCGACTTTGGTTTGCAGGGAAAACTGCCCACTCACCCTAGTTTGCTTGATTGGTTGGCTCATCAATTGATTAGTAATGGTTGGCGATTGAAGCCCTTACATAAGCAAATTATCATGAGCGCAACTTATGCTCAAAGTGCAGAATTTGTGCAATCCAAGGCACATGCGGATCCTGAAAATTATCTTTATTGGAGGCGAACCCCTCGCCGACTAGAAGCAGAACCTATTCGTGATAGTTTACTCAAGATCAGTGGATTGCTCGATACAACTATGTTTGGGAAAGGTACACTCGATTCATCTATGGAGCGGCGCAGTATTTATTTCCAAATTAAGCGAAGCAAACTAATCCCTTCAATGCAGTTATTTGACACGCCTGAACCACTTGTAGGGCAAGGTATTCGGCCTTCGACTATTATTTCGCCGCAAGCTTTACTTTTTATGAATAACGCACAAGTGCGCAAAGCAGCACTGGCACTTAGTAAGGGTTTTGAGCCGCAAGCTACGGAGTTAGCAATTATTAAAGGGTACAATTCTGTTATAGGTAGACCTCCCACTCAAGTTGAACAAAAATCTTCTTTAAGATTTATTGAGCAACAGGAATTAGCTTACATAAAGTCAGGTCGCAAAGATGGTAGAGAGCTAGCTCTTGTTGATTTTGCTCAAGTACTTTTTGGACTCAACGAGTTCATATACGTTTATTAGTCTTTTAACTCCGTTTTTATCTGACTGTATCTTTTGATTTGATTCCCCTTGCCAGTAGAAAGAGAGCAAAGAGTAGAAAGAGAGCACCTATGGGTAGGAGGATAATTCCGAGGCCAGGTTCAGAGCCATGAGTGATTACTCCGCCAAATATAAAGCCGCCTGGAATAAGCAATGTGGCTGCAATTAAGCACCGGGATGACAATCGCCGTATATTTTCTATTAGATTAATTCGAGATAATGTCGCTGCGTATGCGATGTTGACTAGAGATAAAAAAGTTCCATGGGCATGCCCAAGTCTTAACATAAGTCGGTGTGTTTCGTTGTCTCCGCTGTTCATGTACCATCCTATTCTGAAAGCAAGAAATGTTTCGAGTAAGATGCCTAAGCAAACAAAAGCAAAAAGAGACCACCATCCAAATATTAAATGTCGTCGTTCCTCGGGAAATAGGCCTGAATTAAATGTTGAATCTGGCTTTTTTTGCGGGGATTGAGTTTGCAATTCACTGCGTTCGCGTCGGGTAGGTTTTTGTTTGTTCATTCCTGTAATGTTATAGGCTGATTGTTGCGTTTAGATTCAAAATACCTTGCCTTAGTTTCGATGGGTATCCCTTTATTATCGATTAATAGATCAGGTTGTGAGGTGGTTTTTTCACGGCTTAGTATTTCGATCATCCAGAAGTCTGTAGCAGACTGAATTTGTTCATCGCGTGTGCTGAGGGAGCCGGTGTAGTCAAACTTAATATTATTCAAACGAGGATCATTGATTAATGACTTGTGTGCAATATAGCGCACAGCTGCATAAGGGTCATTCATGCCGCGTAATAGCCAAGAGGGCTGCCAGTGATCACCAGAAACTTCTCGTGCTGGTTCCCATCCCATGTGCCAAGCCGCAATTGCACGTTGTCCTGCATCACCCATAAGAAAAGTCTTAAGGACAGAAGAAATACCTAGGTCATCCTTATCAAGCTTCGCTAATTCGTGCTTATACCATTTATTGAGAGTTTTATTTGTCCAATCAAGTGATTGATTAATATGACAAAGATTACATGCATTTACTCGCCCAGTTGCAAGTTGTGTCTTGACACTAGGCGAATCGATTTGATGACTCCTAATGGCAGTTAATAGGCCGTATGTCGTGTGGGGCATATGACAATTATAACAGTTGCTGCCTGCTGAATTGGCTGAGTGATTTGTGTGCGCTGTCAAATTATCACGAAGGCTTTCATGGCATTTATAGCATGCTTCGTTGGAGTCCATTTGTGGAGCAAGTTGGTCGTTTTTGTCGTGATAACTGTGCATAGAATGGCATGAGAGGCAGGACATCTTACCTCGTTTAAAACAGGCTGTATCGAGTAGTCCGTTATACTCTCGGCCGGTTACACGTACCATTCCGTCGGACCAAAACCGGTCGTTAAGCCATTCTTTTCCTGGATGTGGATGCCCATGTTTTGTTGTGAATTTTTTTATGTCCTTTTGGGTGTTTTTTGAGGCATTAGTGAATGAACTAGGTTGTACTACTACAGTGTTAACTGATGCATTAAGTTGTCCTCCGGGTAAAAATCTGGGGCCGTTATTATATCGATCCATTCTATTTGGCGTAAATTGATAGGAATGACATTGACCACAAACTTGCGATGATTTTCGATGATCAATCTTTTTGTCATCTGGATTAGTTATGCCATAAGCGAATTTTTTTGAATCTTCGGCTTTGTATCTATTAAAAGGGTTTTGATAATAAGCAATGTGTTCCTGAGCTGGTCCGTGGCACGCTTCACAGGATATTCCTAACTCGGCGACTTCTGTTTTTGTAGTTCGTTGACCTTTGTTTGAAGCCATAATTCGAGGCTTTCCCGCGACTGAATGACAATCAATGCATACAGTATTCCACTTTGCGTTTGGCTTGGCACTTTCTGGATCGCGTAAAAATGTATCTTCTACTGGTGCCCATTTTTGGTCAGCAATTAACCATCCGTAAGGGAAGGGGTGTTGTAGGTTGCCCTTCTTATCGCCCAGCCAGTATACTTGTAGATGATGTGATCCGGTTGTCATTGTCATCCGTTGCTTGCCTTGTTTGATTCCGTCAGTTCCTATGGTAGTGACCCAATATTCATCCTTTGTTTTTTCAAGTTGTAATTGTGATCCTCTGTGAGGGAGCTGAGTGCCGTTCCATTTTGCTAATACGGCCTCTGGTTTGGCTAGCTGCGTCATCGTGCGATGATAACTCTTATGCCAGCTGTCGTATTCTCCCGGATGACATGCTCTGCAAGTTTGTGATGAGGTGTAGGCGTTAGAGGGGTTGGCAGATGACTTAATCTTAGTTTGATAGGGGGAGGAACTAAGAAGAGCATCTCTGGATGCATTATTGGCCCAATCATTATTATACTTTAAATAGCCTAGTACTAAGCCAAGTGCGATTGGTGTGCTTAGGATGCTTAGTAATTGCGCACGCTTTGCTGTGCGTAGGAAAGGGAAAAGTGAAATTACTAATAATACCGCGGGAATGATAAACTCAAGCCCGGGTGAATCGATCTTTGCGATCACTCCGTCCATGTGGGGTTAAAAGGACTCTAACCACAGGATAGTTAAACTCAAGCTCAGTTAAGCCGATTACTTTAGGAATTAAAGATTAGTCAACTTTTACTGGGATTGTGAGGCGGTAATATCCTTTAGGTAAATTGAGTTTTTCTGAGGAAATTTCATGGAATATGGTTCGGGTTTTCGAGTTGGGCTCAAATTGTTTTACCTCTTTCCAATTTTGATTAGAAACGTCATTTACTCTCCATAGAATATATGATCGATTAGGCTGTGCTTCAAAAGAGAGTAGCATTTTGTTGTCATGTGAAACAAAATTTAGCCAAAGGACACTGGACTCATCATTGGGCTGGGTTCCGGCTAGAAATTCTTCAAGATTATTGTGGCCATCGTTGTCATTGTCTAGCTTGGCATCGGAAACATCGTTTGGATTCAAGCCGTAAAGGTTTTCCCAAAGATTTGGTAATCCGTCATCATCGGTATCTTCGATTATGAGATTTGAAAGCCCTGGGGTAGAATTATTAGGGAAAATGATTATAGTTTCATCTCCGTCTGGATAGCGCCCTTCGGAGACACCTCGAATTTGTTCGCTGAATAAAACTGAATCTATAATTTTATCATTAACATCACTGAGTAGAATTTCTTCTCCTTTGCCGCTAAGTTTAAAACTACTGTGATTTAGTCCGTCAGCAGTTGAATTATCGGCAATGAACTTTAGAAAACCTCTGCCATCGATGAACGTTAATGGTGGCATAATAGTTTTACCCGGTTGTGTGGGGTCATCTGAGAGTTTTAGTCCTTCAAGTAATATAGGTAATAAAGATTTATTATAAATCTCGAACCAATCACTACCATCCTCTGGGCGAGCCATCCACTCGTTGATTGATAGAGATTTCATGCTGCCTAGTGAGATATTTTTATTGTCTGATCCTGGTGAGGGTTTGTTGAGAGTCCAAGGCCCAATTCCACTTGGGCTTCGGCCAATAGATAAATCATCAACCTGTGGGCCATACCCAATGGCATCCTGTATTTTTAACCCATCCTCGGTAGGCCACCATAGAGCAATATTTTGACCATCTTTATCAAGGGCAAAACCAGAATGTAGTCCAGGTTGATTGTTTGCGCCGTCACACCAAATAATGAGATGTGATTGTGGTGATAACATTGTCCCGTTAGGAAAAAAGTAAGATGGAGTTTCGTTCACGCTGTCGCCAAGACCTGCTCCGGTTAAATTGATCTGTCTGTTAGTTGGATTGAATAGTTCTATCCAGTCCGGATTAGAATCTCCGTTTTGCACTGAGCCTCGATTAGCGGCCATTAATTCGTTTATAATAACGCCATCGGGTAATCTTTCAATAGTGGCGCTTAAGCTGGTTCCGAAAGCAAGATCACTATCGTTGGTAGAATATTGATGTACTTCGACAGCTAGGAGGTTATTGCCTTGTTTAAGTTCTTTGCCAGATAGTTTTATTATTCCACTAATATCTGCATCTCGAACGGTGCTATTTGCACGGGTAGTATAGCGGATAGCGCCTCGTTCTTTCATGTTGATACGATGAATTTCTTTGCCGTTTAAATAAAATGCAGCGCCATCATCCACTAAGTATTGAAGCTGTAATTCTGCCCCAGATACTGAGTGATCAAAGTTGAAAGATTTACGGAAATAGAATGTACGAGGCCCCATTTTCAAGGTTGTAGACATCTTATGTTTTTGTCGGGTTGTTGCTCTGCCTATGAAAGTCTTTCCGTTTTTCCAAGCAGAGTCGTCGTAGTTATTGTTGCGCCAATCTTTACCCAGATCTTCGCCCTCTGCATTGTATTTCCATGTCGTGTCTTTTAAGGTGATAATATTGACAGATTCTGCGTGTCCACCGTAGCGAAAAATGGCACCAGTGGCGGGTAAAGATTTTCGACCCTTGTTGTCGACAAAGGTTGCCTGCCAATAGTAAGTACGACCAAATTCCAATAATTCAAATGGAACAGGCATTTTGGTGAGGTGTTCTTTGGATTCGGTTTTGAACACTGGATAAGTGAATGAGCCGTCTGAAGATCGAATAGCCCATATAGTACTTTCGTGCTCCACTTTGTTTTCTCCAGGCTCAAATGTGGAAACGACCATAGAGGCCGGTGAGTATACTGAGCTGCCGTCAGCAAGTCTCAATGCTTTGGGTTGAGTGGGAACCTTTACTGACGCGCATTGTTTGTTGATACTTATTTGTCGGTTTCTTGCATATGTGGCGTAACTACCCAATCCAATACGCTTAAGATTATCTGGAGTTAATAGTGTGTTGTTCAAGTGATACAGGTGCTCCTTATATTCTTCTCGAAAAGCCTTGAAGAAAGCGTCTTTAATTGGATGAGTGCCGTGGCTTGTGTTAGAATTACCAGCCTCTCCAATGTAAATTGATTTATTTACATAACTGCTTTGCATATCATTATCGAAATCCCATGGTAACATGCCCCAGCGTCCGTCTGCTCTTCTCCAAAAGTAAAAGTTGTGAACGGTGTCATCCCAAGTACCCATCCAATTGCGAACTGCAATATAATCCATCAGGGCATTCATATCCCAGTTTTCCAAAAACCACTTGCGAAGTTGAGTGCGATTGTTTTTGTATTTTGCTAGACCGTCTATGAGTTCCTTTAATTCACTGTGACCTTTCCAATCTTGATTTTTTGATGAGTAAATCCACTCATAGCGTTGTAGTGATGACCATCCATCGCGAGGTGAAAGTTTGCTTCCGTCCCCACGGCCGTAAGGCCCTAGATTTTGAAGGATTCCGCTAGATTTAAAAATATGGCCATTTGGTTCTAATTCGGATCCAGGATTTCGATTAACTTGATCTTCGTGATATTGTTCAAGCATTCGATCATTATGGTCCTCTAACATCAAGCGACGCATTTTTCGTTTGTTTATTGAGACATCAACCCATTCGGTGTGTGAAGTAGGAAGGCCTAGTTCTCTGTAAAGTGCATGACCAGCAATTGTAACATTATCCTTGTCCGTAAACATAAGGTCACTTTGGCCATCAAAACGATTATATCGAGGGAGACGAACCTTCCATGAATTACGTGCGCTATTACGACGAAAAAAGCTTCCGTTCCAACGAGCATAAACATCCCGTACAACTCCATCATGAACAAGAACACCATGAACTGTGTCATTCCAAGGACCTCTTGGTTTGATGTTTTTTGTTGGTCTATAGCCGCTACGGGGGTTGGCTGACATATTTTTAGAAAGCTGGCTTATTCCTTTTCTGGGAACCAGTAGTTCAAAATATTTATTAGAGCTAGTTGTTTTGGGCATCACGAAGTATGAATGCCATTTATAGGGATCCCCTAATCTTGGTGAAATGCGTTCTAGCCCTTTTTTAAAGTCAGCGAGAATACGATATCGAACCAGTGTTCGGTCAGGTTTTCTTGGTAGTATGTATGTCCATACTCCATCGATCAGGTCCATTTCGACTTTAGTCCATATTTCTTCATCTTTTTCTAAGTCGTCGTAAAAATACTCTAGAGTTATCCCATTATGTATTTTGCTGTTGGATAATTTGGCTTCGATTTTAACAGTATCCAGCTTGTTAATGATTCTGCTTCCATTTTTGTTTAATGCTTTGATTGATGTTACTATTGCAACCGGCATCAATTGTTTTCTAGCTATATGATTTGGTTTTCCAGGGGTGGCGTTTTTTTCGAGAGGAGACGCCACCCAGTTATTAGGGTTATCTCCTGGTAACGAAAAATTAATTCGTTCTAGTGAGCTGCCTCTGTATTGAAAATTCATCGGGTCAATGCCGGTCCACTTCGGGCCGGCTCCGATGGAGTCTGCTCCAATGGGCCATGGGAATTGCGCTGAATAATTAACACTGTCTTCTGTGTCTCCAGAAGAGTTTTCAACTCGCAGTCGTTCACCGTTGTTGCTCAAGGTTCCTTCGTATGGGCCGACGATTTTTTTTTGGATTAAATCGTATTCTTTGATGGTAGCCAACCGATTGGGATTTTTGGCCAATACCAAGAATTCACCACTGCCTATACTTGTTCCTTGAGGAAAGGCATAATCAATACCACCACTGATTCGCCAATTATTTAAAGAGACAGCGTTCTTGCTTAAATTATGCAACTCTATGAATTCATGAATATCTTCAGTTAGATCCAACATAGGTTTTCCATTTTTATCAAACTCAGGTTCCTCAATTGGATGATACATGATTTCAGAGATAACAATTCGAGGAGGAGTTGGTGCATTCGCATCCACACGGTAATGCCATTCAGTTGGCTGGAACTTTTTATTTAGTGCGTTTTTACCAGTAATATTGGTGTTTTTAGCCCAAGAAATATTTACTTCATCAAAATCCGGTTGATTAAGTTGAAATAAATATCGGCTCTCACTGAGTTGAGTGATTATTTCAGGTGAGCTGTCATTTATAAGAAGATCTTTTGCGGTCACTCCTTCTACTGACATATTGAATTCGATTTCTATACTGTTGAGTGATTTGACGGTTAGTCCAGCCCGAGGGTTTACTCGTTTTATGTAAGGAGGATTGCCATCGACTAAGTTGTATGACCAGCTACTGCCTTCAGCGGATGACTCGAATGCATTGGGTTTTCGTGCCTGATCTTTGATGTTATTTTCTTTAGACCAAGTCAGTTGAACTTCTCCATAATCAATAGCACCAAGATCAAATGTCCATGATCTACCAGTACCCTTTAAAGAGATTGCCGGTTTTCCGTTCGCTAACAAATCTGAGGCGAGCAATCCCTGAATTGGTTCGGAGAAGTTGACCGTGATACTGTCTAGATTAGAGATCAATCCACTGGGTGGATCAGTGGAGACGACTTTGGGTGGAATATTTTCATCTGATACAACAGTAAATCTCGAATCAAAAAAAATGTCTGGACTAGTTCGACGTTGATTAAGAACAGCGATGCTAATTATGTTTTCACCATTTTTTAAAACAGATTTAAAGTTGGGTATTTTGTGAAGTTTAGAGCGTAGGGGTTCAGGTGCAGCATCGGAGGCTCTACTGTTGTATTTAGGTATTTCTGTTTCGACATTGTATCGTATAACTTCAGTGCCATTTAAGTAAGCAACAAACCCATCATCAGCTTTTGCTCTAAAAGTGGCTGATGTGATTTTTTCAGGATTTGGACAGTCAAATTTTTGTCTTAAGAAAAACGAGTTGTACTTGCTTTTCATATCAATAAGTTCAGTTCCTGATTCTACTTTTTCCCCGAAAAAAACTGGTGTGTTGGCAATTTCCCATTCTGAATCATCGAAGTCTACTTTGACCCACCCCAAGTAATCTGGGCGAGAAGGGGGAGTTTTTCCCCTCCATAATTTCCATGATGACTCATAATCAAATAATGTGACAGCTTGTCCTAGGGGTAATCCTATGAGTGATATCATGCCTAAAACAAACAGTTGTCTAATTCTTTTAAATAATGAATCCACGTAGGGGAAAACCTACTAGATTGGTATTGATATACAATGTCGTAAATTAATTCGTTTAGAAGAACTTTTTTATATATTTAACTTTTTTAAACAACTTGTTGAATTCAGGTGTTTGCAAGCCTAGTAACCAACGAATTTGTTTGCATCGATTAACATGTTCTTCAGTGTCTGTTTTTGAAAATTTTTACGAATCTATATGAAAGTTTTTTTTTGCTGTTTGTTGATTTTTTTACCGAAACTATAAAGATAGAATGCAGCAGGAATTAAAAAAAACTAAAATTGTTGAAGCTGCTGCCGAATTGCGAGATTCAGTGAGTCGGTTAAATTTTTCCTTGCCAGTGGAATATGTTTATAACCCTCTAAAATACGCATGGTTGGCACATGAACAGTTTTTAAATCGTTATGGAGCTGGCAAAAAGCGGATAGTTTTTATGGGTATGAACCCGGGGCCATTTGGAATGGCTCAAGTGGGAGTTCCATTCGGTGAAGTGACAGCAGTTCGAGATTGGTTACGAATTGACGCCCCCATAGGGAAACCGGATAAGGAACATCCAAAACGGCAAATTCTCGGATTGAAGTGTCCACGAAGTGAGGTAAGCGGTAGAAGGTTTTGGGGCCTTTTTTCAGATGAATTTTCAAGTCCAAAAACATTTTTCGAAGATCACTTTGTTTTGAACTATTGTCCGTTGGCTTTTCTTGAGAACACTGGACGCAATCGTACTCCAGATAAGCTGCCCGTAGTTGAAACTAAACCACTTGAAACCTTGTGTAACAGGCACTTAATTGAGGTTGTTAAGATTCTTGAACCGGAATGGTTAGTGGCAGTTGGGGGTTTTGCTGAGAAAAAGGCAAATCAAGTTCTTGGCAAGATGTCTGTTAAGATTGGCCGGGTACTCCATCCTAGTCCAGCAAGCCCTGCAGCGAATCGAGGATGGGCGGATCAGGCGAGAAAACAACTCCAAGATCAAGGTGTTTGGTAATAGCCTTATGATCAGTATAAATTAAATGTTCAGGTAATTTTACTCACTTGGTTCTTGAAACTTGAGTCTTCAACCTTACATTCCCCGGCCTTATGTTTTTAGAGATTGAGGAACAATTAAAGTCTACGGCCGATCGGGTTTCACACCTTCGGAAGTTTTTAGATGTTCCTAAGGCTCAGAACCGTCTTATCGAGATTGAAGGTGAGATGTCGCAGGACAATTTTTGGGATAATCGTAATTATGCCCAAAAATTAGTAGACGAATCTGCGGCAATAAAGCGCCGCATTGAGCCACTATTGAAAGTTGAGTCAGAACAGTCGGATATGGAGATGATGCTCCAAATGGCGGCTGATGAAGAAGAATCTATTAAGGCTGATATTCGCAAAGAGATTCAAACTGACCTTTCTAAATTTGCTGAAAGACTGGAGAATTTGGAGTTAGAGTTGATGCTCGATGGTCCTCATGATCGTAATAATTGTATTCTTTCAATCAATGCTGGTGCTGGGGGTACGGAGTCCTGTGACTGGGCAAGTATGCTTTTAAGAATGTATCAGCGCTGGGTTGAGGAACGGGGATGGAAGGCAGAAATTAGTGAATTGTTGTCTGGAGAAGTGGCGGGTGTAAAAAGTGCAACACTCCTAATATCTGGGGAAAATGCCTATGGTTATTGTAAGGCCGAGCGAGGAGTTCATCGCTTAGTTCGAATTTCGCCTTTTGATTCTAATAATCGACGCCATACTAGTTTTGCGAGTATTGATGTTATAGCTCAAATTGAGAGTAGCGAGCAGGAGGAACTACCACCAAGTGAATTTGAAGTTGGCACTTTTCGTTCTGGGGGAAAAGGGGGGCAAAACGTGAATAAGGTGGAGACGGCTGTTCGTATTCGGCATATACCGACCGGATTAGTTGTTGCTTGTCAAAACCAACGATCACAGCATCAGAATCGAGCTACTGCGATGAATATACTGATGGCTAAAATTACTGCATTGCGTGATGATGAGAATAAGTCCGAGATGGAAAAATTTTATGGAGATAAAGGCAGTATTTCATGGGGAAGCCAAATTCGAAGTTACGTATTTCAGCCTTATCGAATGGTAAAAGATTTACGAACAAATGTGCAGGCTACTGATGTGCAAGGTGTGATGGATGGTAATCTTGATCCCTTTGTTAATGGATGGCTTCGAGCAGGTTGCCCCATCGATAAAGCAAGTGGTGTTGACGATGTTGAAGATTAGTTCTAGAGCTAATCTACATTTCGGATAATGCAGGAAGCAATCTTAGCGCATGTAATCCGCAGCTTAATACAGTGATGATGACTGATATGATGCCACAGATTTTCCCCCCATTTGTCATACTTCTGCCAGAAGGGTCCATTACGCCCGAGTCAATTGATTTTATATCGCTATGACCCATTACCCATGCGGCAATACCAAAAGGAAAACAACATGCGACACCTATAATTCCAAATGTTAGGATCATAGAGCCGCGATGAGGTTGAAAGTCTTGGCCGCCTTGTTGAGTAGGAGTAGGAGTAGGAGTAAGAGAATTTAATTCTGAGAAATCACTTAAAGGCTTCCAATCTCTAGAGTTTGAGTAGCGAACCAAGGATTCATTATTCATACGGCCCTGATTTTGCCACTCGCGAACGTCGCTCGCTGATATTGGGCCGTACTCTTCTCCGTCGTTAGATTTGAAGTAGAATTTCTGCATCAAATATTTGCTGATTCAAGGCCAATACCAAGTAGTATTAATAGTACTATTCCGATTATAGAAAGCAGGCTGATTATACAACAGATAATGCCACAGATCATTCCTCCTTTAGTGGATCCCTCACCTTCAGGTTCCATTAGTCCAGCCTTGATCTTTCTTAAATCATTTCTGCCCATGATCCAGGCAGGTATTCCAGTAAAAAAACCACACATTACTAGGCTTAAGATACCTAGTACCAGAATCAAAGTGCCACGGTGAGGTTCCAGATTATTATGAGATGTTTGTGGGCGTGCGTTGGTTTCGTCCATGACTTTTATTTATTTAGGTGAAAGAAGATTCTTAATTAATGATTATTAATGTCAAATTCTTTAATGTGGGTTCAACTGGTATTGTTTCATATTTTGCGTAATTGTTTTCTTCCATTATGGAAAAAACTATCTTTCAAAAAATTTGTGACAAAGATATCCCAGCAGACATTGTTTACGAGGATGATCAAGTATTAGCATTTCATGATGCAAATCCTCAAGCTCCTACGCATGTCCTGATGATCCCTCGTAAGGCTATCTCTCGAGTGAACGACGCGCAGGATGAGGATAAATTGCTTTTAGGGCATTTGTTGTTGAAGGCGGCAGAGGTAGCGCGAGACTTAGGTTTGGGAGAAAATGGTTTTCGCCTTGTAATTAATAATGGTCAAGATGGTGGGGAGTCGGTGCCGCATCTTCATTGTCATATTCTTGGAGGTCGTCCACTACAATGGCCACCTGGCTGAGACTTGCTTTTTGGTGTGTTAAAAAACTAACTTTTTTCTTTGGTTTTTGAAGTTGGACTTTAGTTAAGTTATTATTATTAAGCTCTATTTTTAAAACGCGGTTAAGGTTTTTTGTCCAATACAGTATCAAAACGTTTTTTTAGAGTGTTCAGCTCTTTGGAGAGTTTGGAGTTAGACTGTTTTAAATGAGTGACTTCTTTGCGTAGATTTTTGTAGTCGTCGGCTGGTTTGCGAGTAGATCTGATTTTTTCAATCGCCTGTTCAGCGGCTTTTCGAAAGGGATCACCCTTGGCGTTGTGTGAGAATTTTTCTAGTGTAGCAATTACACGTGGGTCCCCAAGTTGCCCAAGTGACTCGATTGCAGCTAATGCTACGCGGCGTTTGGGATTGTGGATATAGCTGATGAGAAACTCGCGTAGGTTGTTTTTCTGTTTCTGGTTTCGGCCGAGGAACCCTATGGCGCGAATGGCATTGGCGTATCCGTTGGTTGTAAATTTGTTGCCTTGTTCCTCAATTATAGTCTGAATCTTGGCAATGTTGGAAGGTTTATCCTGTTTCCTTAATGCAATGATCGCGGCATCGGCGATTTGATTACGGAATGAAGCTTGTCCAAGCGCTTGATGAAGTAGTTTGTTTGAATGTTTATCATCGTATCCGGCTAATCCGTTGATTGCACGTGCGCGAATTGATGGGTTTTTCTCTGTGCTTAATATTCGCTTAAGTTGTTTTAAGGCGTTGGGTTTAGGTTGGCTTGCGATGTCGGAGACGACTTGCGAACGAACCTTGGCGTTAGGTTGCTCAGTGGATTGAGAAAGCGTTTCATATGCTGCATCACTTGCGATTTTCCGCAACGCTTTTGAGGCGGCAATGCGGACACCGTAAAATGAATCATTTTGCAAAACTTGCTTGAGTTTTTCGATAGTCGTTTTGTCTTTTCTTTTTTCCAAGAGTTCAACAGCTTGTTCTCGTCCAAGAGCATCAGTATCATCAGATAGTTGTGCGTGAATCTGTTCTGTTGGTGGTGTAAAACTGATTTTAGCTAACAAGGTTAGATCAGGATCTATTCGAATAATTTCGGGTGCTTTAGGTAGTGGTAAATAAAAATCTTCTGATATCTTAGTGATCGGTAAAATTTGATCGAACGATTTGCCTCCGGTCTTGAACCTCACGGGCAATGCCACGTGGAATAGTAGCACATTATCGTCTATTTTTTGAGTTTGTTGCACACTTAATTTGGCGAGTTTGGCTTTCTCATCCCAAGCATAAGAGATTTTGAGTTCGGGATGGTGTGCATGAAATACATACTGATCAAAAAAACGGTCGAACGAACGGCCAGAATACTCTTCAATTATTGATCTTAAATCCTCCGTAACAACATTGCCGTGCTTATGGCGGTTAAGGTATGTTTTCACGCATTTGCGAAATAAATCCGGCCCAAGCTGAGAGCGTAGCATATGCAATATCCAGCTTCCCTTAGTATAGGATAGGAAGCCGTATTTTCGAAACATCTCTTGAGGTATTTTATAGTTACGGTTTACCATTGCAGTTTTTTCTCCGCTATGGTTTCCGAGGCGTTTAAGATCCCGATATAGTCCATATCGGAACTCATTTATGCCGTCTTTGTGTCTCGCAAATAAATGTGTGTAGTAGCTTGCAAATCCTTCGTTAAGCCAGAGATGACTCCAGTCCTTACAAGTTACGAGGTCGCCAAACCATTGGTGAGCAAGTTCGTGTGCCATAAGTCCTTGGCTGCTTCGGATATTTTCCGTTTCAATACTAAAAAGTGTTGAAGCATTTAATGTGCTAATACTGGTGTTTTCCATTCCTCCCCAATGAAAGTCCTGAACGGTAACTTGGTCGTACTTAGCCCAAGGATATGGTACGCCGATTTCTTTTTCAAAATACTCCATGCATTCCTTGGTGTAGCGGAAGGAGTTAGCAGCGTTAGCGAAGTCAGACGGGGCCGTCCAGAAGGACATAGATAGCTCTCCATGTTTCTCTTCGAGACGTTTAAAATAACCAGCGACGAGAGTTATAAGATAGTTTACATGAGGTTTTTCTTGGCTCCATTTAACAACGCGAAGTTTAGTTTTTTCGTCAATTGTATCTGAAGTTTTACGACCATTTGATAAAACAGTCATATCAGCAGGTACTCTGCAGGTCATTGTTGATGTGAAGAATTCATTTGGGGCGTCGAAGCATGGGAACCAGTGTCTCGCCTCGATTGATTCGCCCTGAGTCCATATGTGAGTATCCCCTGGGTCATAACCCATTTCAGGCGTACGAAAGTAGAGGCCTTTTTTTGGCTCAGCTTCATAAGTTACAGTCAGCGTAGCTTTAGTCTTAAAATCAATCGGCTTCTTGAATGTTACAATCAGTGCGCGGTCAGTATTTTGCCAAGCAGTAATATCGAAGCTACTAATAACTTTTTGAATATCAAGGTCATGAGCATCTAATCTCAACTCTTTCAGAGGCCTCAATATTGGTTGAAAAGTAAATGTTGCTTTACCTAAAACACGTCTGTTTTTAAAATCTGGAGTAACGTCGAGTTCGAAATGTTGAATGTCAACAGCTCTATCCGGTGCATAGCGTTGTGATGGGGAGTCAATACTTGACCATACGCTGGCACCATGACTGCAGTGAATGCCGTGAATATGCTCAGCTTTGGCTACACATAAGACATTAAGAGCTAAAGTAATAATAATTACTGGAATAAAAATACGATGAATCATGTTCTTAATTTGAGAATAAATTGCTGCAAATCGAAATGAGAAAGAAAAGATTATATGTTAGCTCTTATTTTTACAGATTTTTTTACTTGTTGATCTATGGCTGATTTTTGGTTTATCTGTTCGTGAAGCTGAAGCTAATAGTTATATCTGTTGGTAAGGTTTCAGATTTGGGATGTCTCTTTTACAAGTAGAAAATCTTGCTACACATTTCGATACCCGCCAAGGCACGGTTCGTGCGGTTGATGGTGTTTCATTGAGTCTTAAGAAGGGTGAGACGCTCGGTATTGTTGGAGAGTCCGGGTCGGGGAAATCTGTAACATGCTATTCACTTTTGCGTTTGATTCCAGAGCCTCCAGGGAAAATTGTTTCAGGAAAAGCAATATTTGATGGAGAGGATTTACTACGGATGACAAAGCGGGATTTGAACCGCGTTCGAGCACGAAAGATTTCAATGATTTTTCAGGATCCAATGACTTCATTGAATCCTTACATGCGGATTGGTGCTCAGTTGATTGAACCACTCTTAATTCACAAAATGTGTGATAAGAAGCAGGCTCGTGAGCGTGCATTGGAAATGATGCATGCAGTTGGGATCCCTGATTCAATTAAGCGCTACAGTATGTATCCACATGAATTTTCTGGAGGCATGAGGCAGCGGATTATGATTGCGATGGCCCTTATAACGAAACCAGAATTATTGATTGCAGACGAGCCCACTACGGCATTAGATGTGACTGTACAGGCTCAGATCCTTGAATTGATTCGGAAGATGCAAAATGAACTTGGAATGGCTGTTATACTTATTACTCATGACCTTGGAGTTATTTCGGGGTTTTGTGATCGTGTTAGTGTGATGTATTCCGGGACAGTGGTTGAGTCTGGAACAGCAGATGATATTTTTTATCGTGCACACCATGCTTACACGCGTGGTTTGAAGAAATCGATTCCATCTACCCAAGAAAAAGGATCTAAGCTTTACACTATTCCGGGTGCTCCTCCTCAGCCAATAGGGCCCAAACCTGCCTGTGCTTTTGCGCCTCGCAGTGATTTGAATTTTTCTGAAGAAGAAGCTCGGATGGAGGCTAAATTTTTAGAAGTGCAGCCGGGGCACTGGGTGGAGGTTCATCCTGCTTCAGTTGAAAACTATAAGGAATATTTGAAATGAGCCTTCAGGATTCTTTTCTTCAGATACAGGATGTTCGGTCTTGGTTTCCATTGCGGAAAACTTTGTTCAGTAACAAGCAAACACAATACGTAAAGGCTGTTGATGGAGTTAGTCTTTCTTTAGTTAAAGGTGAAGTCTTGGGTTTGGTTGGGGAATCTGGATGTGGAAAGACTACTCTTTCGCGAGCAATTATGCAGTTAATCCGCCCCACGTCAGGTAAGATTTTACTCGAAGGAAAAGACTTAACATTATTACCGGAAAAGGAATTGCGCGCGATGCGCCCTAATTTTCAAATGATTTTTCAGGACCCGTTTGCTTCACTGAATCCTAGGTTAACAGTGTTTGATACTTTGTCTGAAGCAATAAGAGTTCGACACAAATTACGAGGCGATAAACTAAAGGATGCTGTTGGTCAATTGATGATTAAGGTTGGGTTGTCTGCATCACAAATGAATAAGTATCCTCACGAGTTTTCTGGAGGTCAGCGGCAAAGAATTGCAATAGCAAGAGCTCTTGCTCCTGAGCCTAAGTTAATCATTGCGGATGAGCCGGTTTCCGCATTGGATGTTTCTATTCAATCTCAGGTCCTAAATTTATTGAAGGATTTGATACAAAGTATGGGGCTGACAATGATTTTCATCTCCCATGATTTGTCAGTTGTTAAATATATGGCTGATAGAATTGCTGTAATGTACTTAGGCAAAATAGTTGAACTAGGTGATGCTACTGAGGTTATTACCAATCCAGTTCATGCCTATACGCAGGCATTAATAAGTGCGATTCCAACGCTGGATCCAAAGTCTGAACGAAACCGTAATAGAATTGTGCTTCAAGGAGACCCTCCATCTCCGATTAATCCCCCAAAAGGGTGCTCATTTGCTTTGAGAAGTTGGATTCCTCATTCACCCAAAGATGCTGAGATAGATGGCGTGTTCATGGAGATTAAAACAGGGCATTTTGTGGAAGTTCATCCTGCAACTGTGGAAAACCATCGTCGCTATCTGCCTGATTCAAAATTTGAAACGCAGTAAAATTATTGGTGGAAAATCTATCAGTATTAAGATTCAAATAATCACTCAAAAGGAGACTGTTTTTCGCATTAATCTTTGGATGTTTTTGGGTCAAGTGCATCGCGCAGGCCGTCACCAACAAAATTGAATGAAAACAATGCAAGAGCAAACATGGCTCCGGGATAAACTAGCATCCAGGGTGCCTCCCGCATTCGGTCAGCACCGTCCTTGATAAGCAGCCCCCAAGAAGGAGTAGGGGGTTGGACTCCAAGTCCGAGGAAACTCAAAAAAGCCTCAAGAAGCATCACTGCAGGAATTGTTAAAGTGGTGTAAACAATTACAGGTCCAAGAACATTAGGAACCATATGCCTAAAAATGATGCGATGAGTTGGAAGGCCTAGTGAAATACAAGCTTCTATGAATTCCTGTTTTCGAAGACTTAAAACTTGTCCCCGAACAATTCTTGCCATGGTTAACCATTCGACGGCACCGATAGCGATAAACAACAACAGCATGTTCCATTGCCCTGAGATTGAATAATTTGATCCCATTTCCTTAAACCAAGTGTCGATCGAGTCGCCCAAGTCTTTAGCAAATACCATAAGTAGTATTACAAAGATGGTGAATGGTAAGGAGTATAGGATATCTACGATACGCATCATAAACCGATCTATGTTGCCTCCAAAATATCCCGAAATTGTTCCGTAACCGATACCTATTGTTAATGAAACTACCGTAGCTACAAGGCCGACCATTAATGAGATTTGCCCACCTTTGATTATACGTCCTAATTGATCGCGCCCTAGATGATCTGTGCCCAGTATATATTCTTTATTCGGTCCCTGCATTTTTTGTTCAAGTTCTTGATAAGTGTAATAATTATCTTCAAGAAAAAATGGGCCAATGAAAGAGAAGCCAATGAGTAATATAATAAATATGCTCCCTAGTAGGGCCATTTTATTTTTACGAAGCCGATGCCAAGCTCCAACCCATAATGACTCCCCTTTCTCGACTTGTGAGAGCGCGTTTGATTTTATTTTTGAAGCGGTTTCTGCCACAATTTAAGATTCGAATTTAAGTTTTGGGTTTAGTGTGACCTGAAGAATATCAACTATTAAATTAAGTACTATAATCAATGTAGCGTAGAACATGACTACTCCAAGAACTAATGTGTAGTCCCGATTAAATGCACTTTTTACGAAGTCTTGGCCAAGGCCGGGAATATTAAAGATAGTTTCGATTACGAAAGAGCCTGCAATTAGACCTGCAACGGCTGGTCCCATAAAACTTATTACTGGTAAGAGACCGCCTCGTAGTGCGTGTTTCATTAAGACTCTTGGAGCAGATGCACCTTTGGCTTTGGCTGTGCGGATATAGTCTTGAGTCAAGATATCGAGCATTCCACCACGTGTAAGCCTAGAAATATATGCGGCATAAAAAAGACCAAGCGTTAGGGATGGTAGTATCATATCACTCGCAAAAAAAATGTCCCCATCGAATCCTCCCCACCCAGTTGCTGGAAGCCATTTCAACTTGAGAGAGAAAATGTAAATCAGAATTGGTCCCATTACAAAAGTTGGAAGGCATATGCCTATCATAGCTAGCGAGGAGGGTATGTAATCAATATATGAGTTTGGTCGAAGTGAAGCGATGACTCCGAACATGATTCCAATGCCAAGTGCAATGCACATTGCCAGAAATCCCAGCTTGGCCGAAACTGGGAATTTTTGGCTAATGATATCTCCAACTGTTCTGGATGGATATTTGAACGATTGAAGATTCGGTAGGTTAATTAAGTATTGATAGAACTGAACATGTAGCGGTTTGTCGAGATTGAATTGCTTATTTAATTGTTCTCGTACTTCGGCTGTTACTTGCTTGTCGTCGTCAAATGGGCCTCCTGGGGCCAAACGGCACATGAAAAATGTCATTGCTGCGACGCAAAGCAACACTGGAACAGTCTCGAGAATTCGTCGTAGGATGAACTTAATCATAGTGAAAGCGCTAGCCAGTTATAATGCGCAGATCTATTTTTTTAGCAGGCTTAAGTCCAGATCAATATGCTTCCAAGGGTGGTGGTCAAGTACATTGGCGTGCCAGTTTTTCACTGCCGGATGGAGTGCGTACACTCTCGTATAGATGTAGATTGGAATTATAGGTAATTGATCCATTAGTATTTCCTCCGCTTCTTGAAACACCTCTAATCGAGCGTTTGGATCCTTGGTGATTGCGGCTTTGCGGATCAATGCATCGTATTTAGGATCTGCCCATCCAGTTTGATTTTGCTGACTCCAAGAGGTCCACATATCAAGAAAAGTATTAGGGTCAGGGTAATCACCGGTCCAGCCAGCCCGGCTTATTTGATAATCCATTTCGCGTTGGCGATCTAGGTACACTTTCCATTCCTGATTCTGAAGGGTTATATTTATATTTAGATTTTTCTTCCACATTTGCTGGATTGCCTCTGCAATAATGCGATGCCCTTCGGTTGTGTTGTAAAGTAATTCCAGAGAAGGGAATCCTTCACCGTTTGGATATCCAGCTTCAGCTAAAAGTTTCTGTGCTTCTCCGACGTCCTCTTTGAAGCGTGCTCGGGCTGTGTAACCTGCGACACCTGGTGGTGTAAAAAAGGTTGATGCCATCTGTTCTCCTTTAGTTACATTCTTTACAAGGCTTTCACGATCAATAGCCATGGTCAGTGCTTTGCGAATTCGAACATCATCGCAAGGTTTTTTGTTCACATTGAAACGATAAAAATAGGAGGCTAAATGTGGCTTGATACGCAATTCATCAGCGTGTTCTTTTTTGTAGGTGGCTACTTTGTCTATGTGCAAATTGTATATGTTGTGGAGTTGTCCGGCGCGAAAAGCATTTTCTTGAGTTGTTTCTAACTCAATGGAGAAAAAGTGAATCTCATCTAGTTTTGTCGATTTTGAATCCCAGTAAGTAGAACTTTTTTCTACAACTAATTTTCGACCTAATTTCCAAGATTTTAAAGTGAAAGGACCATTGCTTACAAAATTCTCAGGTTTAGTCCAGCCACTACCTCGCTTAGTTAAGCCATTATATTTTTTTACAGTAGCAATGTGAACAGGAAACCAAGTGTAATGATTGAGTAATGAAAGAAAGTAAGGGGTAGGAGCATTTAGATTAATCTGAAGCGTCCTATCATTGATTGCCTTAACTCCTACTTTGGAAAAATCCTTCAATTTTCCGGTGCTGTAATCCTCAGCTCCTTTCATTACAAAGAGCATGTAAGCGTATTTTGAGGCAAGCGCAGGTGTAAGAATTCGTTTAAATGATTCTGCAAAATCATTTGCAGTCAACGTATCACCATTAGACCACTTTGCATTTTCACGAATTTGAAATGTGTAGACTTTTCCATCTTCAGAGACTTCCCACTTTTCAGCAACTCCAGGTACTGGGTGAAGGTCAACTGGATCTTCAGCTACAAGGCCCTCAGTCAGTGCAGCAATAATATGGTGTTCCGGAACACCGGTAACTACATGAGGGTCAATATCCTCCGGTTCTGCGCCTACAGTAATTTTAAGTATTTTAAGTTCTTTACTAGAAATGCTTTTTTTTTCTTCTGAGCTGCATCCGGCCAAGATCAGTGACATAAGGGCAATCGAAACCCTAGTAATCATTTTGTGAATCATTATTTTGAAATTTTTTTAACTGACTTCTTTTGGAGGGAATTTTCCAAAAGAACGGGCGAAAGCTTTGCCGCTTGATAAGAGGAAAGTCAATGAAAGGTGAAATATGTGTTCTGAATGTTGAAAAAAAAGTATTGCTGAGACAAAATATCCCTTATTAAGAATGATGAGTATTGCATTAACAGAAGAAAAAATAAAAGAAGCTTTGGTGAATTTACCGGACTGGACCTTTGCTAATGACAAAATTAAAAGAGAATACATATTTAGAAATTTTGTTGAAGCTGTCGGATTTATTGTTGAAATTGCATTTGTTTGTGAAAAATCAAACCATCATCCTGAGCTTTTAAATGTTTATAGTAGGGTGCAAATCGAACTAACAACTCATGATGCCGGCAATAAAATTTCCGAAAAAGATTTAGATTTAGCTATATTAATTGAAGAAATAGCAAAAAAAAGAATCTAAATCGTATGATTAAATTTGTAAAAAGAGCCAATTTTGAGGAAAAAAGAACCAGTTATGCTTAGTAAGTTCAGAATAGAAAAAAAATATACTCCAAAAAGGGGTTGACGACTACATCTGAATCTGAGACTTTGGCGGCGCATACGGAAAATCTTTATAGTTATGAGAACTAAAACACTATTACTAACAGCAATTGTCGGCGCGTTGGGATTCACTGCAGCTCAGGCTCAAGTGTATTCAGTAAACGCGGTAGGATATGTAAATAAGAGTATCCCAAGCGGTTTCTCGATCGTAGCAAATCCATTAAACAACGGAGACAACAAGGTTTCTGATGTTTTCGGAGCTAATCCTGGATCTCTAACAGTTTATCGTTTCGGTGACGCTGGATTTTCAATCAACTCTTACGACGCAGATTTTGAAGAATGGGATAATGGTAATGATGTAATTAATCCAGGCGAAGGTTTCTTCGTAAATAATGCTGGTGATGCATCTACTGTTACTTTTGTTGGAGAAGTTCCTCAAGGTGACTTAAGTAATTCATTACCTGCAGGATTCTCTATCCGAAGCTCACAGGTTCCACAAGCTGGTAAATTGGATACAGATTTAGGATTTCCAACCGATGAAGCAGTAACTGTTTATCAGTTTGGAGCAAATGGATACAGCATCAGCTCTTTTGACGCTGACTTTGAAGAATGGGATACAGCAGACGCTGCAGGCCCGAATGTAGGAGTAGCTGAGGGATTCTGGGTGTTACGCAGTAGCGCAACAAACTGGACTCGTTCATTCAGCACTAGCGAATAATTTATAATTTAAGTAAAATTAATTTAGGGTATTTATACCAACCAAACCAAGAAATATGAAAAAATTAGTAGCACTATTAGCGTGTACAATAATTGCAACCTCTGCGTTTGCTCAGGGTACAATTAACTTCACAAACTTAAAGCCATCAAAGCAGATCATCAGTGATGCTGCTGGTGCTAAGTTAGAAGGAGCATGGGCTCAGCTTTATGCTGGTTCTTCTGCTGACAATCTTGCAGCTGTAGGATCACCTGTTGCATTCTACGAAGGCAAGAAGGCCGGTTATTTTTCAGGTGGTGTTGTTGACGCAGGTTTTAATGGCGCAGGTTTCTTTCAAGTCAAAGCTTGGAAGGGTGCTGATTCATTTGACGCTGCTTCTGGCACAAACGGTGCAGAAACAGGAATGTCAGGAGTATTCGGATTAACACCTGGCGATTCTACAGCAAGCCCTCCTGGTCTTCCAGCTGACTTGGCTGGTCTAGAGTCTTTCAGCCTAACAGTAGTTCCTGAACCAGGTACTATAGCTCTGGCTGTTTTGGGATTGGCGGCATTCTTTGTCCGTCGTCGCAAATAAATTAGTTGGTGTGTTCTCATTAAGCCGCCCGAAAGGGCGGCTTTTTTATTGGCTTAATGAAGTTTTGAATAAATCAATATGTTAAAATAACTAATAATAATAATTGGTTTATTAGATAGATTAATAGGTGAAAAATGGAATAAAAAATTAGAAGGGAAGATTTTTCGATATTTCAGTATAACTTTGGCAAACTAAGTCTGCTCCAGATTTATACAGTTGATCAATGGAGAAAGTATTTGTGATAGCTACAACATTCATTCCAGCGGCTTTGCCAGCTTTGATCCCATTAATAGTATCTTCAATGACGCAGCAATATTTTGGTTCAACATTTAATTTTTTTGATGCTAGCAAAAATATATCAGGTGATGGTTTAGGCATGGATACATCTTCTGAACTGATAATACATCTAAAGTATTGCCTTAGCTCATCCATCTTCAAAATTTCATCAATAATATGGTGAACAGATCCGGTAGCTAAACCTATTGGACAATAAGAGGCTAAGTGCTGAATCAAGGGTAATACACCATCAAATATAGGTTTTTTATCACGAAGTAATTTAATAAGACGTTGTTTACGAAGTAATATCAACTCATCGATGTGCATTTTTGGCTGATGCTTATCAATGAATGCCTTCCAAACAGTACGATCTGAAGTACCATAAAAGTCAGGGAAATGAATACCGTGGTTATTTTCATACCCTAATTCTTTCCATATCTGAAGGAATGATTCTTTGTGGAGTGGTTCGCTATCGACAATGACACCATCCATATCGAAGATGATAGCTTTGATATGATCTTTTATCATAATGAAAATTTTATATTAAAGACCAAGTGCCTTATTCTTTAAGGCCTTTAGTATTTTCATGGTACTATTTGAATCTCGTCCAAATTGATCGTGTAACTTGGTGTATTCTAAATATAATTTATCATATACTTTTTTGTTGGAAGTTTTAGGTCTGTAAACTTTCTTTCGAACTTTTGCCATCTTTCGAGAAGCTTGAGTAATATCTGAATGTACGTTAGCCGCGACAGCTCCATACATGGCTGCACCAAGTGCACTAGCTTGATCACTTGCTGCAACTTTAATTAGGCGTCCAGTTACATCTGAGTATATTTGTAGCATTAATGGGTTTTTCGAAGCTAAGCCACCACAAGCGATCAATTCATCTATAATCACTCCTTGTGATGTGAATGCTTCAATAATTTGCCGAGTGCCAAATGCCGTAGCTTCAAGTAGGGCTCTATAGATCTCATGAGGCCGGGTTGCTAAAGTTTGTCCTATAAGCAAGCCACTTAGATCGGCGTCAACCAATATAGAGCGATTGCCGTTCCACCAGTCCAAAGCGAGTAATCCACTTTCAGCCGGGCTCAACTGAGTCGCCTGTTGCTCGAGATATTGATAAATATCTATGTCAGCCCTTTTGGCTGCCATGCTTGTTTCAGTCGGTACTCCGTTTTCAATAAACCAAGCGAATACATCTCCAACACCTGATTGGCCTGCTTCATAGCCCCAAAACCCAGGAATTACTCCATCTTTAACGATACCGCAAACGCCTTCAACTTGTTTTCCTTTTTTAGAAGCTAAAAGATGGCAAGTGCTAGTTCCCATAATCATTACTAGTTTTCCGGCTCCAGTAACCGTGGAAGCCGGAACTGCTGCGTGTGCGTCTATATTTGCGGCTGCAACAGGAGTACCTGGAAGTAGTCCTGTTAATTTTGCCATTTTTTCTGTTAAACCACCTGCATTGCTTCCAAGAGATATTATTTCAGACTCCATTTTGTCGCCAATCACGTTGGTTAATTTAGGATTTAGTGACTTGAAGAACGACTTAGATGGATAGGTCCATCCTCTTTTGTTCTTTGTGCGTGAAACTCGCATAGCTTTAAATCCAGCCGCTGACAGACATCTTTTTTCGAGTCCTGTTAACTGCCAAACAAGCCAATCCCCCGCTTCGATGAAGCGTTCAGCTGCGGCATAAACTTTTGGAGCTTCACGAACAGTCTCGAGAAGTTTTGAGAAAAACCATTCGCTTGAATACTTGCCGCCATAAGCTGTGATAAATTCTTCACTGTACTTAAGCCCTATTTTATTAATATCGTTTGCTTCAGACTGTGCGGCATGGTGCTTCCATAACTTGACCCATGAATGCGGATTATTGCGCCATTTTTTTTGAGAGCATAGTGGTGTTCCATCAGCCAATGTTGGCAGCATGGTGCAGCTAGTGAAATCTATGCCAATACCAAATATTTGTTCTGGATTGGCTTTTGCTAATTTAATTACTTTTGGTACCGCTTTAGTGAGAACAGCAATATAATCTGCTGGATCCTGTAAGGCAGTTTGAGGCTTTAATCGTTTTTTGCTATTTGGAAGATTCTTTTCAATTACCTTATTCTTGTATGGATGATCTACCCAAGCGACTTCTTCACCAGTATCGGCGTTCACTAGCAGGGCACGACCAGAGAGAGTTCCAAAGTCGATACCCAAGACTAGACGTGTTTTTTTGTGTCTTTTAGCCTTAGACTTCACGTCAAAGAGTGTGTCAAAGCTGTTGGGCAGACACAAGAAGGGCTTATTTAAACGAACTTGAAACTGGCCAAGTGTTTAACTGGCTGGTATTTCAACTGACATATGTTTGGAGAAATTAGAAACAGAGAAGGAGAAAAAATCGATTATTCATTACATGCAAATAATGAACGTTCTGATTTTATTGTTATTATTGGTCATGGGGTTACTGGTAATAAGGATCGGCCTTTTATTTTGGAATTAGCTAAGGGTTTAGAAATGGCGAGTATTCCAACTTTGCGAATTTCTTTTACTGGAAATGGAGATTCTGAAGGCTCATTTGCTGATTGTACTATTTCTAAGGAAACTGAGGATTTGGGAAGTGTTTTGGATGCCGTAGGAGATCGAAAAATTTGTTATATTGGCCATAGTATGGGTGGTGCAGTTGGCGTTAAACGTGCAAGTTCTGATTCTAGAATTGATGTTTTAATATCGCTAGCTGGTATGGTGCATACACAGGAGTTTGCACAACGAGAATTTGGGGAAGAAATTCCAGATCAAGGTTGTATGTGGGAAGAGGAAAGTTGTCCTCTTTCCAGTGATTATATGAATGACATGGCAAAATTGAATACACTTGTAGACTTGGGAGCACAAATAAATGTTCCGTGGTTATTAGTGCATGGAACTGAGGATGATGTTGTCCCAATTAGTGATGCGAATGACATTCTTGCCAATGCTGCAAACAATCCAGAGTTTTTTGAAATCGCTGGAGCTGACCATGTTTTCAGCAACGAATCTTTACAGGTAATGGTAAATAAAGTTGTTGAGTGGGTGAAGTCTCAGGCTAATTAGCTTAATCGTTTTTTTCCAAGAAAAGACGGTAATATCCATAGAGCATTAACAAGCGCAGCAATGTATGCTGCTGCGGATAGCCATCCGAAATGGGCAACTGGGGGGAAACTCATCCATAAAAGAGATAGTGAAAAGCCAATTAAAATTAGGCTGGTACAAACAATTGCAGGACCCTTGACTTCAAGTGTTTTTGTTAGAGCATCATTTTCATTTGCGCCATTTCTTTTCATACTTAGCCAATGGGTAATTAGGTGAACTGTATCATCAATTCCAATGCTAAGTGCAAGTGCTCCAACCATAACCGATACAGAATTAAGAGGTACTTGATATAGTGATCCAAGTATAGTTAGTATCGCAATTGGCCCAAGGCTGGTTAACAGTGCAATCGTAGCAAGTTTAAATGATCGCCATAGAATAGCCATAACTGCAAATATCGCAGCAAGTGTGATGCCTAGACTCTCCAATTGTGCATCGACAATATCCTGGTCTGCTTGGAGGACTGTATGTAATCCAGCTTGTGCAGATACCGTTACGTTTTCTGGCATGATTTTGGAAGCCTTTGTTTCAATTGATTTAAGCAATGTGACAAAATCTTTGCTAGGCATGTCTGTTGTCCGCAATATCAAGTATGCAGTTTTTTGCGATTTATCACTGAGAGCTTCCAGAAATGGGTAGTTAGTGGCCTTCAGTGCTAGAACGAAAATCTTCAATGTAAGAGGGCTAGTTGGCAGGGTTAATTTTCCAGATTGATCACCATTCCAAACATTGTTCATTATACCCATTAATGAAGAGTACGAGTAGGTGCTACTAAATTTTTTAGTGTCTCTTGCAAAGTTTTGGACCTCTTGAAGTTTATTCAAAAATTGGAGTTGATTTATTCCACCAGATTTGTCGGTTTGAAAATCTATCTGTACGACATTAATACCGCCCATACGCGAATCGATCATTTCAGCCATTTTACGAGTGTGGCTTTCAATTGAGAGGAATTGAATGGCTCTGATATCAATGTTTAGTTTATTAACAGTAATAAGAGCTGGGACAAAAATAAGGAAAGCAAAAGCTATGGTAATCCATCGATATTTGATTGCTGATTTGATTAGCAAAGTAAACAAAGATTTATTTTGATTATTGGATTTAGTTTTTAGAGAGGGAGCCCAAAACCCAAATCCTAAGCGTAAAAAAGACAATCCGGGGCCAAATGCCCATGCAAAAATGATTCCGATTCCAATCATTCCGGCAAGGCCAAAATTTCTTACCTGTGAAACTTCGCAAATAGCTAAAGATCCCAGTCCTATTGCAGTCGTAATAGCAGCAAATAGGCAAGGTCGAAAAACTGTTTTAAGCATTAAATCAAAGCGCTGATCCCAGTCCAAAGTTGAATCGGTATTTTGTAGAGCGGTGAGTTGATGGGCTAAGAGCGTGAGATAAATAGTAGATAACAGAGGAAGCAGTAGAATGTTATGAGGTGTTAATGAGAAACCAGTTAAGTAAAGTATTCCAGGAAGTGTTCCCGTTAAAATCACCTCACTGATGAGTAGTAATACCATGTAAGAGATAGATCTAAATGTTAGTCCTACAATGAATAATATACAAAGTCCCGTAGTTGGTAGGACATATTTTATATCGTGAATGAATGCTCCACTTAGTTCTTCGGCTATAAATGGCAGGGCAATAATTTTGACTTCGAATGTGGGTGTTTGAAATTGATTTAGTATGTCTTCAGTTTCTCGCTGAAAAGCCCTCCTTAAGTCTGAGGTGCTAAGGTCTCTTTTATATGTGGCTGTGATGAGTGTGATTTTTCCATCAGACGAAACCATGATATTACGTACCAAGGGATGATTTATAGAGAACTCACGGATCTCGCTGATTTGTTTTTTTGTCAACTTTCCATTTGGGACGAAAGGTTCCATATTGAAAGAGAGACCTTTTCGAACTGGTTTGTAAGAATGTGTTAGGCTTTTAACATCGACAATGCCGTCTTGAAGATTAATCGCATTACTAATATTTCGAATATGTTCGAAGCCGGATTTTGTAAATATTAAGTCGCTCTCAATACTTATAATTAGCGCTGTGTCATCATTCAAAAATGATGAAATACGTTCATAGGTTTTGAGGTGACGCGGGTCAGACTCAAGAAGATTCATAGGGTCAGCATCGATGCTAACCTTGGAGCTTTGCCATATCAGACCTCCTGCGACTAAGAGGAAGATAGCAAAGAAAATTCCCGGAAACCGAATAAATGGACTCCGGGATATAATCATAACGGTTGTTGTTTTTGTGGTGCTATTTTAGCCACTTTGGAACGCTTTCACTAGCCCAAAGCTGTTTGGTTTTTTGACGTTTTCGGACTACTTCTGCTTGGTTTCCTTTAACAAGAACTTCGGCTGGAAAGGTGCGAGTATTGTAGTTAGAAGCCATCACGAACCCATAGGCACCAGCGCTGAGTAAGGCTAAATAGTCTCCTTCTCCGGTCTTTGGTAGCATGCGGTTTTTACAAAAGTAATCACCTGATTCGCATATGGGTCCAACGACATCTGAGGAAATTTGGTTTTTCTTTAAATTATCGCCTGCTCTTTGTTTTATAGGAGTGATTTGATGATAGCTGTCATAAAGGGCAGGGCGCGCTAGATCGTTCATTGCAGCGTCTACGATAACGAAATTTTTAACACCAGTTTGCTTCAAGTATTCAACTCTAGTGACTAGAATTCCACAGTTTCCAGCGATGAAACGGCCTGGCTCGATTAGTACCTTTAATCCAAGTGGTTTAAGTAATGGAATAAGTTTGGATGCATATTTTTTTGGGGTTAGCAAATCTTTACGCTTAGGTGAACGCCACCACTTAGCATCGCCACTCTCTAGCGCAGGATCATAAACAATGCCAAGTCCTCCCCCGATACTGATAAACTCAATACTATATTTTTCGACCAGTCGTTTAGCTAAAGGAATAACTTTTTTAACTGCTTTTTCAAATGGTTCAACCTCGGTTAGTTGCGATCCTATATGCATTTGTAGTCCACGAATATGTAAATTTTTGAGTTTTGAGGCGCGATCGTAAACAGCTTCAACTTCTTCGAATGCAATTCCAAATTTATTTTCGTAAGTACCGGTTGTGATTTTGGCATGAGTTTTCGCATCGATGTTTGGGTTAACTCTAATTGCGACAGGTGCCTTTTTTTTCAATCGACGAGCTACCTTATTTATGCGAATTAGTTCAGGCTCGCTTTCTGCGTTCAAAGAATAAATACCTTTTTTGAGAGCTAACTCAATTTCTTCCTCAGTTTTTCCAACGCCAGCAAAAATACATTTTGAAGGGCTTCCTCCTGCCGCCATAATACGTTGCAGCTCTCCGCCGCTAACAATGTCAAATCCACTGCCAGCATTGGCCAACGTGCGAAGCACACCTAGGTTGGAGTTTGCTTTAGCCGCGAAGCAAACTGTATGATCTAGTGGGGCAAGCGCCTTATCTAATTCATTGAAATTACGAGTAAGAGTCCCGTGCGAATATATAAAAAGCGGTGAACCGTGTTTCTTTACCAGTGAATCTACTGAAACGTTTTCGCAGTATAATCTTCCTCGCTTGAAGCTAAAGTCATGCATTGGTTCCTAGTGTGCCAAACTTCGGCAAGCGTTTGAAGAAAATCTGTAATAAGAATTTATTTATTTTTATCAAGAGCTATATTTGCAAAGTCATTTAAAGTATCGACAACTATAAAGGGTTGATGCACTTGGCTAAGTTGAGATTCATGTTCTTGGCCATATCCGGTTCGGACAAGTACACTCATCTTAACACCAGCATTATTCCCGCATTCTATGTCCAATGTCTTGTCCCCTACCATATAGCTTTCCATTAGGTTGATACTGAAGTCTGTCTGAGCATCAAGTATCATCTGGGGTGAAGGTTTGCGATTACGGCTTGGTTGGTTGGGTGCTTCTGGAGCAAAGTAGATCTTGCGAAATGTTACATCAAACTTGGAAAACTTTTTGCAGACAGATGTGTTTGTGGCATGCATCTGCTCCTCAGTAAAATAGCCGCGTCCAATTCCAGCTTGATTGGTAACAATGAATAATTCAAATCCATCTTTAGCCAAACGGCTAACAGCTTCGCCGGCACCAGGCATCAGTTCGACTTTGTCTGGTTCGTGAAGATAGCCAGTTTCAACAATAAGTGTCCCGTCGCGGTCAAAGAAGATTGCCGGTTTGCCAGTCATTCTAATTAAAGCTATCGAGGAGTTCCTTGGGTGTCACTGTGGCTGTTCCAAGTTTGCCAACGACCACTCCAGCAGCATGATTGGCGAGAATTGCAGCCTCGATAGGATCTGCGCCGGCTGCGATCGCCATAGTAAATGTTCCGATGACTGTGTCTCCAGCTCCGGATACGTCAAATACTTCTCGTGCAAGAGTAGGAATATGAAATGCCTTTTTACCAGGCTGGCAGATGAGCATGCCGAGTTCGCCTAAAGTTACTAAAAGTATTTTCAGCCCAAGTTTATCGATTAACTTTTTGGCAACACGGATAAGGTTCTTGTCTTTCAAAGGGTTTGTTTTTTTTGTGGAGTCACAAATGCCTGCCAATTCAAATGCTTCCTTCCGATTAGGGGTGACTAAAGAGAGTTCGGAGAGATCAAGTGAGTGCACTGGCTTTGGATCAAAACTAAGCCATGCATTATGTTGCTTTTTAAGTTGCTTTAGTTTGTTCAGGAAATCCTGCGTGATTACGCCCTTACCATAGTCACCTATAACAATCGCTTTAGATTTGGATAAACCTTTTTCTATTGATTTAGCTAGCCGCTTGGACAGTTGCAATTCCAGATCTGATCCTGCTTCGCGATCTACTCTTACGATTTGTTGGCGTTGGGCTATGATTCTTGTTTTGCAGCTAGTCTGTCGTGCAGGGCTAGTGATTAGAGACTTACAATCTACTTGATCATCTTGGAGAAGTATACGCAGTTTTTTTCCAGACTCATCACGGCCGATCACACTGTGCATCTGTGCTGAACATTGAAGAGAAGTAAGATTTCGAGCGACGTTTGCAGCTCCTCCTGCCATAAAACTTTCTGTTTTAAAATTAACGATTGGCACCGGTGCTTCAGGAGAAATGCGATCGACCTCACCCCATATAAACTGGTCGAGCATTGCGTCCCCTGTAACCAGTACAACTTTTTTTGATGCAGCTTGAAGAATACTGCGGGCTCGTTGTTTGGATAATGTTTTTTTTTCAGCCATTAGCTTGATGATTAGCTGATTCAGTATTGAGAAAACCAGTCAGTGGACTTGTTGCGCTTGCAATACCAATTTGTTGGCTTAATCCAATTTCGTAAGCCATACGACCAGATTCTACTGCCGCTTTAAAAGCAAGTCCCATACGAGAAGGGTCATCTGATACTGCAATTGCTGTATTTACTAATACAGCATCTGCTCCCAGTTCCATAGCTTCAGCTGCATGACTTGGCGAGCCAATCCCCGCATCAACAACAACAGGAACTGTAGCTTGCTCGATAATTATATTGATCTGATCACGAGTCTTAATACCTTGGTTTGACCCAATTGGAGCCCCAAGTGGCATAACTGTGGCAGCGCCTGCTTCTTGCAGCCGCATAGCCAAAACTGGATCGGCATTGATATATGGCAAAACAGTAAAACCCTCTTCCACAAGAATTTTAGTAGCCTCATATGTTTCAATTGGATCAGGCAGTAGATAACGTGGATCAGGATGAATCTCCAGCTTGACCCATTTAGGAAGTCCAGCTGCGGCAGCGAGTTTAGCCAAACGAACAGCCTCTTGGGCATTCATTGCACCGCTTGTGTTTGGTAAAATAAGGTATCGTTCTGGATCAATATGTTCCAAAATGTTTGCGTATGGATCATTATTGCCGGAAAGGTCTACCCGTCGAAGGGCAACAGTCACAATTTGTGTGCCGCTAGTCTCGAGTGCGTCACTCATGGCTTTGTTAGATGAAAACTTGCCAGTGCCGAGAAAAAGTCGGGATTCAAAAGTGCGATTTGCTATAGTAAGTGGCGCGGTTTCCAGCGACATCAAAAAGAAAATAGTCGAGCCTAAAGCCGATGTCGAGATGGCCTACTAATTATACTGTTTTTTCTTTGCATTAGGTCTTGGCCCGAATATGGCTGTTCCAATGCGGATAATCGTGGCGCCTTCCTCAATCGCTACTTCAAAGTCGCCGCTCATTCCCATACTGAGATGTTGCATTGGGGCACCGAGAATTTGTTCGCATTCTTCCTTGATCTCTCGAAGGCGGCGAAATACTGGACGTACTTTCTCTGGATCAGAAGTCCATGGTGCTATAGTCATTAATCCATGGATTTCTAGTCTCGGTAAATTATTGATAGTATCCAATTGTTCGATTAATTCTTCTGGTCTAAAACCGTGTTTGCTTGCTTCACCAGCGACATTTACTTCAATTAACACAGGCATGTCCTTTGCTGCGTTATTTGCATGTTTATTTATCTCCTCTGCGATCGACATTCGATCGACGCTTTGGATCATGCTGAAAAATTTCACGGCATCTCGGCATTTGTTAGACTGAAGATGGCCGATGAGATGCCACTCGATATTGCCTGGACAGGCAGAAATCTTGAGTTTTGCCTCCTGTACTCGATTTTCCCCGAATACTCGGCATTGATGATAAGTTAACTCGCGAACAGATTCAGCAGTATGGTTTTTAGAGACAGGCAACAGCATAACCTCTGAAGGGTCACGTTTGGCTAATTCACATGCGGCAAACATACGGTCGCGGATATGTTGTAATCGCTCGTCCAATTCCATGTGCCTGATTTAGCCACAGGGTGGGGTAAGTCCGCAAGGTTGTGGCTTTCTGTTGAGCTAATTTACTCTCCCGCCAGGGTAAAGAGTTTCTAGCTGTTTAGAACAACGCCTATTCTTAATTACCGCGCAGTCAGCTGTGAAGTTCGTTCTCTAGAAAGAATCTTTTAAGTTCCGATTGACCATTTTCGACAGAATCGGAGGCATGTACAACATTGCGCATTTTATCCTGACCTAAGTCTCCTCGGATTGTGCCTTTTTCAGCAATAGTAGAGTCAGTTGGGCCAACCATGTCTCGCACTCGGGTAATAGCGTTGTCGCCTCGCATTGCCAAGGCTATTACAGGTGATGATTGCATGAACTCTTGAATTTCAGGGAAGAAAGGCTTGTCGGCTAAGTGTGCATAATGTTCCCGCAGTATATCATCCGAAAGTCGCATCATTTTCACGCCAAAGACGATGAAACCTGCTTCTTCGAAGCGTTTAAATACCTCACCGCAATTGCGGCCATCAAGACAGTCGGGTTTTAATAAGACAAGGGTCTCTTCCATAAGCGCGGGCATCATGGCTCTCAATTACCCCGAGGAAAGCGAAAAGTGATGATAAAGTAATTTTTTTCTTACACTTATTAGGTTTTAAGTAATGTGTGCCCCGATTGCATCTGTGTATACGGAGTAAAGGCTTTGGCTAGCTGTCATGAATAAGCGATTTCGTTTTCGTCCCCCGAAACAAACATTAGAGCATATTTCCGGTAAGATAATTTGTCCTATTCGATTTCCGTTTGGGGCAAAAACATGAACACCATCATAGCCGTTGCCTACCCATCCAGCACTGGCCCAAATGTTACCATCTTCATCAGCGCGAATACCGTCTGCATTACCAGCTTTTTCAAATCCTTCAAGTTTCATCGAGGCGAACTCACGTCCCTTTTTCAGTTTTTCACCATCTATATTCCAAACCTTGATGTTTTTCCCGTTCCCAGTATCAGACGCATATAGCTTATCAAGATCAGGAGAGAAGCAGAGTCCATTTGGTTTATCAATATCATCAGTTAACTTTGTGGTTTTACCAGTTTTTCCATCAATACGGTAGATGGATTCTTTAAGATGCAAAGGGCCTTTATTTCCTTCGTAATTCCACATGCTGCCATAGCCAGGGTCTGTAAACCAAATTGAGTTGTCTCCTTTATGAACAACAGCATCATTAGGCGCGTTGAATGGTTTGCCATTATATTTTGATGCAAGCACAGTCATGGTTCCATCGTATTCGTATCGCACCACTCGGCGGTGTTTGTGTTGGCATGAAATTTGACGGCCTTGATAATCAAACGTGTTTCCATTGCTGTTTCCGCTAGGTTTTCGAAAAAGACTTACGCGGTTGTCATCTTCGATCCAACGCATTTGTAAATCATTAGGAATGTCACTGAATACAAGATATCGTCCAACACCATTCCATGCGCAGCCTTCAGTCCATAGAGTATTTGGATTTGTATAGAGTCTTCGTATTGGGGTGTTTCCTAGCTTGTATTTGTCAAATCTTGGATCAAGAGATATGAGGTCTGGATCCGGGTAACGAGTTGGGTTATTGCCGCTCCAATCGCGTGCAGTTGCTGAAACTAAACCGGCTCCAAATCCACTTGCAGCGGTGAGAAAATTTCGACGATCTATTTTTGTACTTTCCATTATATCAATGATTCGGAATTAAATGTAATTCTCGCTCGGCCAAGCAGGAGGGGCAAGAAAAAGCTCGCGCTTGTGCAATTGCTTTCGTTGAATGTTGTTTGTTTATGAAAGAGATATTGCCATCGATGCTATGTGTTCGGCAAAGGTTTGAAACTACTTTCCCACCGGATATGGAGGCAGCCATAGGTAAGGGATTTGAAGCTATACGCCCGCAACTTAAGCCAGGAATGCGTGTGGCCTTAGGAGTGGGAAGTCGTGGAATATCTAATTTGTCTGAAATTGTATTACTTATTGTTCAAGAATTAAAAAGAGCTGGCACTAAACCATTCATTATACCTGCAATGGGTAGTCATGGCGGCGCCACGGCTGAAGGTCAAGTTGCGTTGCTGGCTGGCTACGGAGTCACTGAGACAAGGATGGGGGTTCCAATTCGTCCTTCTATGGAAGTTAAAAAACTTGGTAAATCAGCTTCAGGGCGTGATGTAGTATGGAGTCAGGAAGCAACTGCTGCCGATGGGGTGTTGGTAGTTAACCGGGTAAAGCCTCATACTGATTTTAGTGGCAAGATAGGCAGTGGACTTATGAAGATGCTTGTTGTTGGGCTAGGTAAACATGCTGGCGCGTCATCTTATCATTCAGGAGCTTTGACGATAGGATATGAGCAAGATTTAATAGATTTAACGAAGGTCGTTTTAGCTAAGGCTCCAATCCTTGGGGGTATAGCAATAGTTGAAGATGCGATGCATCAATTAGCTAGCTTAGAAGTTGTTCCTGCTGATTCAATTTTAATTCGAGAGTCTGAGCTTTGTGAGATGGCAAAAAGACTAATGCCTTCAATACCATTTGATGAAATTGACTTGTTGATTGTCGATCAAATAGGAAAAAATATAAGCGGAATGGGGATGGATACAAATATTATCAAAAGAGGAGTCCATGGCTATCACCTAACCCCTGAGCTTTCTAAAAAATCAAAACCCTTCATTTGGAGGATCTTTGTTCGTGATCTTACTCCTGAAACACATGGTAATGCGATTGGAATTGGTATGGCAGAGGCAACAACAAAAAGATTAGTTGAAAAAATTGATACTGCTGCATTACATACGAATGTTATCACTGCACGTTCGGTCCAATGTGCTAAGCTACCAATGATATTCGATTCTGATGCAGAAGCTATTAAAGCTATGCTGAAATCATTGCCTGACTCTAACCCGGCTAAGGCTCGTGTGGTACGGATTAAGGACACTTTAACACTTGGTGAATTTGAAATTTCTACTGCTCTTGAGCAAGCTGCAATTGATCATCCAGCGATTACTTCAATTGATCAGATGGGGCAAATGAGTCTTGATCAAAATGGTAATCTTAAGTTGATTGCTGAAGGCTAAAAATTGGTGAGATGTTAAACGGAATCGACAACAGCTGAGGCTAGGTTATCTTTTGTTCCTGCTGTGAAGGCCTATATTTTCAACAAACTCTTATTTAATGCTTATTATACTGCTGTAGCCGTGTTAGCTCTCACATTCGCTTTTTCGGTTGTTCAGGCAGAGCCAATGCGATTGACAATCAAGGCTCGCCCCGGATTGCAATATGATTTGTTTCGTTTCGAAGCTAAACCAAATGCATTTGTAGAGATTAATTTGGTTAACGAAGATGATATGGCTCATAATTTAGTGATTACTAAACCTGGTCAAAGATTGAATGTAGCAAACGCGGCATTAAGTCTTGGGGTGGAAGGGGATGCTAAAAATTGGGTTCCAGATCTGGATTCTGTTTTATTTTCCACTCCGGTACTAAAGCCTGACTCAAGTTATTTGTTAAAATTTAAAGCACCAGAAACGCCCGGTGTTTATCCTTATGTTTGTACATTTCCCGGACATGGATTACTGATGTATGGGGCGATGTATGTAGATATGCCTCTCCCGGATTTGGTAAATGATATGAATTTGCCAGAGCTGGCGAGAAGAGGGAATCTGACACAAAAGCAGTTGCATGCTTGGGGGATTAAGCGCCCATTGATGTATAGAATATTTATGCCGAATGCGTCACCGGCATCTGTTGCGGTCGCGCTTAGACACGGACAGAATTACTGTTGGGATGCAGCTCAATGCAGGCTTCGATATTTATGGTACGGAGATTTTGTTGACCCTTGGCCGGTCTGGCGTGGGAATGGTAATGGTTTGGCGAAAGTGCTCGGTACTAAGTATTGGGAAGCAGGTTCATCGGGCGCTGTGCAGATTGGGAATAAAGATTCCCAAGCACATTTTTTAGGATATAAAAAAATCGATGGTCAACCGGAATTTCATTATCGTATTAATAATGTAGATATTTATGAACTGATCACACCTTTGCATTCTGTAATTGGAATTCAACGAGCGTTTCGTATTCCAAATAACAAACAATTAGTTTCATTGCCTGTTGGTTCGGTAAGTCAGGTGATTTTTAATTATAGCGCAGGAAAGCTAATGGATGGTGTGTTGACGTTGAATGCAGAAGAGGCAGCGGCATTCTCCGTCTCTATTGGTTTGAAACAGTAAGTTATTATGAAAAATACAAAATATTTTCTAGCAAGCGTATTAAGTTTTATTGCGGTTATTGGGCTGCGTGCAGTTGGTATAAGTGACTATTATTCTATTGATAATATTTCTATGCCAAAGGGATTGGATTCCCAGGTGGGTGGTTTGGATTTTATGCCTGATGGTCGGCTAGTTGCCTGTTTCCATCGGGGTGAAGTTTATACATATCATCCCCAAAAAAATGAATGGAAGCTATTTGCGGATGGCTTGCAGGAACCATTGGGTATCTGTGCTATAAATGATCGAGAGGTGGTTGTTATGCAGCGCCCAGAATTAACAAAAATTACCGACTTAAATGGTGATGGTGAAGCGGATCATTACCAAGCTGTTTTTGATGATTTTGGGATGACTGGAAACTATCATGAGTTTGCATTTGGTCCGGCTAAAGATTCCATAGGGAATTTTTACATAGGAATGAATTTGGCATCGAATGGAGCAAGTATTCGACCGGAATTACGAGGGGAGTTTAGGCATTATGGTCTTAGTCGCGAAAATTTTAAGTCTAAAAACTATAAGAGCTCATCAGGTCGTATGTATGCTGCTACACCCTATCGTGGATGGGTGTTAAAGATTTCAAAGAAAGGTAAAGTGACACCTTTCGCTCCAGGGTTTCGATCGCCTAATGGATTGGGGTTTGATTTAAAAGATCAACTTTTTGTAACCGATAATCAGGGGGACTGGCTTGGAACGAGTAAACTCTATCATGTGCAACATGGTCATTTCTATGGTCATCCAGCAAGCCTTACTTGGACTGATGATTGGCAGGTAGGTCGAAATCCACTAGAGGTTTCAGTTAAAGAGCTCGATGCTAAGCGGACTCGGGCAGCTGTTTTATTTCCTCAAGGATTAATGGCCAACAGCCCAACTCAACCAATACCAGATTCAACTGAAGGCAAGTTTGGTCCTTTTAGTGGGCAACTGCTTGTTGGAGAAATGAATCGGCCACGAATTGTCCGTGTAATCTTGGATAAAGTTGCTGGTGAGATTCAAGGTGCTTGTGTGCCATTTTATGATAATGCAGGCTTAAGCAAGGGTAACCATCGATTTGTTTTTGGTGATGATGGTAGTCTGTGGGTTGGCCAGACACACCTTTCTTGGGCTGGTGGCCAAGGATTACAGCGTATTCGCTGGAACGGCAAAACGCCATTGGATGTGCGTTCAATGGAATTATTGCCAAATGGTTTCAAGATTACTTTTACAAAAAGCTTGGAAAAATCCACTTCAATAGCAGAACAATTTCAATTTAAACGCTACTATTATGAGTACCGTAAAGCTTACGGATCACCACAATATGGGATTGAAAAAATTAAGATTATTGGATCAAAACGTATGAACGACAATAAGACAGTTATGGTCTATCTTGACAAAGTAAATCCCGGATTTGTGTACCAGCTTGATATTAAAAAATTAATAGCTGAGGATAACAGCGCTTTAGTTAACCCATTAGTTTGTTACACGCTCAATAGAATGCCTAATGGTGATGATAAGGCTCCACATCTGGTGCGAAATTGATTTCTAAAAATAAATATGACTCAAACTAATCCCCATTCATTGAATCGTCGTGACCTTTTTAAGACTTCGGGTTGCATGGCGGCGGGACTGCTTGCTGGTTGTAGTACAACTAGTGCAAAAAGACTAAACCATACAGGCAAGGGAGACCCTTTTAAATACTGCCTAAATACGAGTACAATTCGTGGTCAGAATTTGCCCATTACAGAGGAAATTGATATTGCTGCAAGGGCTGGCTACACAGGAATAGAACCTTGGTTAGGTAAGCTAAACGACTATAAGAAAAATGGTGGTTCTTTGAAAGATTTACGCAACCGGATCAATGATCATGGCTTAACAGTTGAGAGTGCAATTGGATTTGCGCGATGGATTGTTGATGATGATGCACAGCGAGATCAAGGCATGGAAGATGCAAAGCGAGATATGGACTTACTTGCTCAACTTGGAGCCAAGCGCATTGCGGCTCCCCCTGCTGGAGCTCGTGGCGTTGTGGAGCCAATGGCAGCAGCAACACGTTATCGTGCATTACTTAATGCGGGTGATGATATTGGCGTTGTTCCTCAAATTGAAATGTGGGGTGGTAATAAGTCGATCGGACGTGTTAGTACGGCGATATATATAGCACTTGAAGCAGGCCATCCTAATGCTTGTTTTCTTGGTGATGTTTATCATACTTATAAAGGAGGATCAGATTTTGATGCTCTTAAGATGCTTGGGCCACAGGCTTTGCAAGTTTTTCATTGGAACGACTATCCATCTAATCCACCCCGCGAAAAAATAGGTGATGGCGATCGAGTTTATCCAGGTGATGGCGTTGCGCCGATTTCTGATATCGTCAAGGGATTCTTGCAGGTTGGTGCTACGCCGGTACTTTCGCTTGAATTATTTAATAAGAAATATTGGGCGATGCCTCCGCTTGAGGCTGCTAGGATTGGTATTGAAAAAATGAAAGCCTCAGTAGCTCTGGCTCTTTAATTGACTATGGCGAGTTACGAAGATTTGTCTAATCGTTTGGTTTTAATTACTGGAGGAGCCAATGGGATTGGCCAAGCGATGGTTCAAGCATTTCATACACAGGGAGCAATCGTATCATTTTGTGATTTAGACCAGACCGGCGGTAAACGTTTGGTTAAAGGTTTAGGTGAGCGAATTAGTTTTACCAAGGTCGATCTCACACGTGAGGTGGATATTAAACGCTGGGTCGCTAAGGAAGCTAAGCGGTACGGCAATATTCATGTTCTAGTGAATAATGCTGCAAGAGATCCTCGTAGTAAGCTTGAAAATATAAAAGTCAAAGCGTGGGACGATCTTTTTGCTGGTAATTTGCGTGCTTATTTTTTGACTTGTCGTGAAGCCTCACCCCATTTAGCTGAGGGTGCGTCTATAATTAATTTTTCCTCGATCACTTTCCACAATGGACCAGAAGAGATGTCTGCCTATGTGGCAACTAAGTCGGCGACGATTGGCTTGACTCGTTCATTGGCTCGTGAACTCGGGCCTCGGCGTATTCGTGTGAATACTATTTCACCAGGCTGGATTATGACTAATCGACAGCTCAAAGAATATGTTTCTTCGTCCATTAAGAGAGAGCTAAAGAAGATACAGTGTATCCCTGATTTAAACCAACCTGAGGAAGTGGCAGAGGTAGCCTTGTTTCTTGCTAGTGATGTCAGCCGTGCTGTGACTGGACAGGAAATTCTTGTCGACCGAGGTTGGACGCATAGTTAGGCAAGAATGGCTGCTTATTCAGCTCCATAGGCCTTTACTAATAGATGATCCTTTTGCATTTGTAGCATTTGTAATGAGCTTAGTCATTTTTGAAGCTTCCTTAATACCGGGAGCGGATTCGACACCGCTAGATACATCTAAACAGAATGGATCAACCTGATTAATTGCATCTCTTACATTGTCGGATGTTAATCCTCCGGCGAGTATGATCGGCTTTCCTAATCGTTTAGCTTCTAAAGCCAAATTCCAATTAAACTTTTCTCCGGTGCCACCTAGACTACCTTTAACATAGCTATCCAGCAACCAAGCGTTAGTGTTATAATGATGCATTTGACAAAGCGATTCGCTACCTTTAACTCTAAATGCTTTGATGGTATTTTGTTGGAATTTTGAACAGAAGTCTGGAGTTTCGCTTCCATGAAATTGTAATGTATCTAGACCGACTGTTTCGGCTGTATGATTTACAGTGTCGAAATCTGTATCAACAAATACTCCTACTTTGGTCACATAATCAGGTAATTCACGAATAATTGCTTTAGCATTTTGTGCAGTAATAAAACGAGAGCTTTGCTCATAAAGCATAAATCCAAGTGCGTCGGCTCCAGCCTCAATTGCGGCTGTGGCATCTACTAAAGAGGTTATTCCACAAATTTTGATACGTACGCTCACTGCCAATACGCTATTGTGATTGCGGCCTGTGTTCAACGTTTGTATCGGATTAAAGTTGCTTTGTAGAGGCAAGCAGGGCAAAGAAAGGGTATGGGGCTAGAGCATAAAATGGTCTACGTAGCCTTAGGATCGAATTTGGGAGAATCCGAACTAACACTTCGTATGGCTGCGGCTAGAATCTCTGATTGGTCGCTGGAAAAAGTGATTGGCTCATCACTCTGGGAGACCGAGCCATTGAATTGCCCACCTGGTTCTCCTTCATTTATTAATGCTGTTATGGGGCTGAACCCAAAGCAGGGAATGTCCCCTGAGTCCTTGTTAGTTGACTTGTTGGAGTTGGAAATGCAGATCGGAAGAGAAAGGTCTGGTTTGGTTAATGAGCCTCGAAAAATCGACTTGGATTTAATTTCTTTTGGAATGGAGACTCGTAATGCTGAGTCATTAATTCTTCCGCATCCCCGTGTTTTTGAGAGGCAATTTGTACTTTCCCCTCTTAAAGAAATTGCTCCCGATTTTATTCTCCCTGGACAAAACAAGTCTGTCACTGAATTGCTTAAAGATCTTCCTTTAGATAGAGTCTTGAAATTAGATAAATTACTATTGCCCTAAGTAGTTTACAAGGTCTAGTACTTCTTGTTTATACAAAGTATTAACCGTTCCTGGAGGCATGTTGGAAATATTAATTTTTTTTCGGCTATCTATTAGTGCTTTAGGCAAGCGTAATGGTGCTAAATTGGCAGATAAACCTTGAAGTGTTATTAAAGTGTTAGTTTCTTTCTGCACTTGGCCAATGTGAATTTTACCATCACTCATTTTAAATTGTTGTATTATGTATGCTTCGGGAATGGTCCGTGATGGCTCTATAATTGATTCGAGAATTTTGACTGGATTCATTCTTTTGGATAATTCGCTTAAATCTGGGCCTACACTTCCACCTGTTCCATTAAGGCGATGGCACTGCGAGCAGCCGGCTTTATTATATGCTAGTTTCCCATTGTTAACATTAGTTGTCTTAAATGTATTTTCAATTTCGAAGTCATTCAGTTTCCAGTCTTTTATAAAAACTATTTCGGACTTCATTTCGCTGATCCAATCCTTAAAAAGTGATACAGCGGCCTCGTCTACGGTATTGCTAACAAGAGGTGGCATTTGGCCTCTTCCTCTGTGGTTAAGTCTTCTAATCAATACGGATTGTTCTGGTAAGCCAGGTGAAACTAGCATTGCATTGCTAATGCCGAAGGTGTTGTGCTGAGGCCGTGCTGCTATTAAATTCATCTTGTCATCAGATGTTTCTATCCCAAATTCAATTTTAGAATTACCTCCACCGGAATGCACATGACAGCTAGAGCAATTGATATGTAAATATGAACGTGCACGCTCGGAAAGTGTTTCATTGGAATCATAAGGATCGACTAGAGATTGTTTTTTGTTTTTTTGTTTAACGTATGGTTTGTTGAATAAGCCGATTTGAGAGAAAATTCGCAATTGATTATCTTTTTTACCTGAAAAATTGTGTGTTCGGTCAGTGTTTCGTGTAGTCAGGCCTAATATGAAGCCGCGTGCTCTACTGTGACATGTCATGCAATCAGCTCGGCTTGGAAAAGTCCAATCATGTCGCCGAAAGCCGCTTGGTGACTTATTATCTGCGATGCGAAAAGTAGATTTAGTTCCTTCTTTTGAAACTAGTTCAGCATCAGTTTGTTCATCGTTCCACTTATATGAATAGCCAGCCCATTCGTTTTGTTGTCGAAGTAAAATTCGAGTTTCTATACGAAATGGTTTAGCTAAGCCAAGAGTGTTTTCACGTTTGACTTTCAATGTTTGAACAAGTGCTGTTCCGTTAGGAAATGTCCATGCGCCATTATAGTTTAGGCCTACAGTTTGCTTATCGGGAACAGCCATCCATCGTTTTGAAGTGGCTGTGTCATTCCAGCCTGAGGCAATTACAGAATATTCAATGACTCCTGGCTTTATTGTATGATTTTTCGTGTTTTCAAATAGGCCGGTTTCACTCAAGCGTCTCGGAAATGGCGTGGATAGGCGAATTCTTGGTTGAGTTTCGATTCGGTAAAACCCGCTTGAGTGATCTACGATTAATAACTCTCCTGAGTGAGTTGTGGCAAAGCCTGTAATGGCAAGCGGAGTGTCAGCAATTTCCTGAAATGCTAAACGTTGTTTTCCATTATGTTTGATACTCCAAATCTTGCCAGTTCCGTAATCACCGTAAATGTAATGGCCACGAAGGTCTTTCCATTTTAGACCATAATATATGATGCCTCCAGTTATGGATCGGGCTTCTGAATGAGGATGTTCAGCGGTTGGAATTGTCAGTGGATGGGGTCCCATAATACGGTTTTGGTAAAAAGGATGACTTCCTTCGTAAACACTCCAACCATAATTATCTCCAGGATTTACCATATGAACAGATTCCCAAAGATCTTGACCATTGTTTCCGACCCAAATATGCCCGGTGAGTTTATCTACGGCTAGCCTCCAAGGATTTCTTAATCCATAAGCGTATAATTCAGCTCTTGCATTTGGAAGATTAACGAAGGGGTTGTCTTTGGGAATCTTGTAAGGGTTTTTAGCATTAGTCTCACGAACATCAATCCGGAGCACTCCGCCTAGTAAATCATCTAAAGTCTGACCGGAGAGCCAAGTGTCAGAGTCGCTAGTGCCGTCACCTGTTGAAATATAAAGCATTCCATCTAATCCGAAGTCAATGCCTCCTCCGTCGTGTCCTCCGGAACGCCATTCAATGATAATGTGTTCAGAGGCCAAATCAATAGTTGATGAACTTTTTGCTAGTTTGAACCGTGAAATTCTATTGGCTTTTTTACCTTCGAAGGCTTCTAAGTTCAGATTACTAAAAAGATATATAAATCCATTTTTGGTATACTTAGGATCAAAACAAAATGAGTATACATTGCGCCCCGGTAATTCTATTAGTATTTCACGATTTTTTACTTTTGGATCATCTTCAAAAGCAACTAGTTGTGTAGGTTCTCCTTGGCCGTGGTGTAGAAGTGCTAAAAGTCGTTTTGTCTGCGGCTCAGCTGCGAGAAACATCGGCGAGCGCCATACTTGATTGGTATAAATTGGTACGGCTTTATATGGAGGAGGGGGCTCTGGAGTCCCTATTAGTCTTGTATTCGTCCAAAGTCCTCGATTAATAAAGGCCAAATGGGTCTCATCTTCTGCCCAACTATGAATAATTACAGGTTGCCCAAATCCAAATAGTATTGAGTAAAAGGCAACCTTAATAAAATTAATCGAAAGGCGCATGACTCAGAGAAAAGTAATGTTCTAGAATGAACAGAGCAAGACAAGTGCTTAGTCAAATAGGTTGGCACCAGCTTAATAGTCAGTGATGATTTGGTTCATGGACTTGAATGGAAGAGTGGCTCTTATAACTGGAGGCAGTAGGGGAGTTGGTGCAGCAACCGCTATAAAATTGGCCCGGCATGGTTGTAATGTTGCAATAAACTGCAATCAATCCATGGATCTTGCGAATAAGGTTGCAGAAGAATGCCAATCGCTTGGAGTAAAGGCTTTGGTGGTCAAGGGAGATGTTGCTTCAAATCTCGATTGCATAAAAATTTTTTCAGAGACGGTTCAATCGTTTGGCCAATTAGATATTCTTATCAACAATGCAGGGGTGACACGATTTATCAATTTTCAAAATCTTGATGATGTGAAAGATGAAGATTGGGATCGTATTATGGGAGTGAATTTAAAAGGCCCTTTTCAATGTGCTAGAGCAGCTCGGCAATCTCTTGAGTCCAGTGAAATTGGAGTAATAGTAAATACAGCGAGTGTGGCTGGGATTACAGGTGTTGGCAGTTCTATTCCCTACTGTGCATCTAAGGCGGGAGTAATTAATCTTACACTTGCTTTAGCTCGAACTTTTGGGCCAAAGATTCGTGTTAATGCTGTTGCTCCGGGATTTATAGAGGGGGAGTGGCTGAAAAAAGGTTTGGGTGAAAGCTATGAAGAGGTTCGTAACAAAAAAGCTCAGGAAGGCTTGCTCGACAAGGTAAGTAAACCTGAAGATATAGCAGATGGTATTTTCTCAATGATTATCTGTCGAAAAGTTACTGGGCAAATTCTTACAGTTGATACCGGTCATACTATTGGACCAAGGATCGGTGTTGGGATTTAAGTGAGCATCAATTTATTACCAGTTCAATTATCGTTCATCCACTGGTGTATACTTCAAATCGTCTGGCCCATCGTAGAGGCTTTTAGGTCGAATAAGACGGTTGTCAGCCAATTGCTCTAGAACATGTGCAGTCCATCCAGAGGTTCTTGCTATAGCGAATATTGGTGTAAATAAGTCAGTTGGGATTCCAAGGGAGTAGTACACAGTAGCAGAGTAAAAATCTACATTTGGATAAAGGTTTTTTTCAGAAACCATAATTTCTCGAATACGTTCACTCATGTCCAACCACTTGGTCTCTCCTAATTCTCCGCTTAGTTTCTTAGCCATGGCTTGAAGATGCGGTGCCCGAGGGTCGAGCACTTTGTAAACTCGGTGACCAATACCCATGATTTTCTTTTTGTTTTTTATGCAATCTGCCACAAACTCATCGACTTTTTCGACACTACCAATTTCTTGAAGCATTTTGATAACACCTTCATTTGCACCCCCATGTAAAGGGCCTTTTAGTGTTCCTATTGCAGATGTTATGGCAGAGTACATTCCGCTTAATGTTGCTATGGTTACTCGAGCTGAAAAAGTAGAAGCATTCATTCCATGGTCAGCATGGAGAATGTAGCACATGTCTATTGTCTTTTCCTTAGCTTCGCTTGGTTTTTCACCGTCAACGAGGTACAGAAAGTTAGCTGCTTCACCGAGATTTGGATCTGATTCTGGTAATGGTTTGCCTTGGCGAGCTAAATGGAAATAAGCAGTTATAACTGGTACTTGGGCAATAAGTTTGATTGCTCGCGTTGCTTGGTCCTCGAGTGAATCTTGAGCTTCAGGGGGTTCGTAGCATGCAAGAGCGGATACAACAGTACGTATAGCTCGCATTGGTGAAGCATCATTAGGAAGCTGCTTTATAAGTTCAATCACGCCATCAGGGAGTTTTCTGGCTGCGGCAAGTTCAACTTTCAATGCGGCAAGTTCAGTTGAGTTAGGAAGTTTTCCTCGATGAAGCAAATGAACTACTTCTTCATAAGTAGCCTTTCCGGCTAATTCATTAATATTGTAACCACAATATATCAGTTCGCCATCCAATCCACGAACATCACTCAATTTGGTAGTTGCGGCAACAACTCCTTCAAGGCCTTTGCTAGCTGCTTGTTTTTCCGTATCGCTCATATTGTAAAATATTTTTTATCTATTTTAGGTGGAAGACAATAATTTAAACGGGTTTTTAGCGCAATCGGAATCAGTAGATCTTATTGATATTCATTTACTCATTTAACCCCGGTAGACACACCTGGCAGTGCATGTCTCAGCAACCTCAACTGCAGTTAAAATTGATAAATTTGGTTTTAAATGCTTCCAAATCCAAAGGGCTAAGTTCTCACTGGTGGGGTTTTCTAAACCTTCTATTTCATTGAGGTAATGGTGATCTAATTGTTCCCAAAGTGGTTTAAAAGCTTTTGTAATATCAGAGTAATCAATTACCCAGCCCAGTTTAGGGTCGCATTCACCTTCAACAACAATTTCCACTTTAAAGCTGTGCCCATGAAGTCGATTGCATTTATGTTCTTTTGGTAGATTAGGAAGATAATGTGCAGCTTCAAATTGAAAAGTTTTTCTCAGTTCCATAGTTAATTAGTTTCAAGATCGGTCCAATTTATTAGATCTCCCAAGGGAGGTCGCCCGTCATGCCTCCAAGCGAGGGGAGGTCGCTGCATTTTACCTAAAGGGCAAATTCGAGGGGCTCCCCATTGCCCAAAGGCTTGGGCATATTCACGCAATTTTGATTCGCTTGCAGCTATGCCGATAGTGGATATGTTTTCTCGATAAGGTTCCAATATATGCATAAGCTCTGAAGGGTTCTTAATTGGCTTGATAAAAATGAATCTGTTAAGAGGTGATGATTGAAACTGCTTTTCGTCCTCTTGGACTACTGTCCAATCAGTGGAGTCTTTGCTCTCCCATAGCATTGCGCCAACATTATTGGCTGCTCGAATTTTATAAAAGCGTCGTATGCTAGTAATGTTAGCACTTTCTTTTGAGGAGAGTTCTCCTCGTGGTATGGTCGTATTTCTTTTATCCAGTTCTTCTGCAAGCATTTCTGCGAACTGGTCTGGTTTCAAACTTCCAAGCTCTTCTATATATATGACTTGAGGCGAGAGGCAGCCTTGTTGATTCCATGCAATTACATCATCCGCGGCACGAGATATTATTGTTTGTGTTCCCATAACCTCATTTGCAAGTTGATCCACGTATCCGAAGCTTATGCGGTTTCCATAGCTAATAAATCTTTTGTTTAAAGGGAGGCGTTTTCTCGCTGATTCTAGAGTGCTATCATTACCGAAAGCTAAGATGCAGTCTGCTTCATTGAATAGTTCGCTTTCAAGTGTTTCGTTGCCCCCTTTCCATTCTGCGATTTCAATAGAGGAAGCAAGACCGGGATCTACGTAATGTAATGAATGTCCAAATAGTCGAGGGAGTATTGATTTTCCAGAAGCGCACTTCACAAATTGCGCTGATCGAAGTAATAGTCCGAAAGCAATCGATTGAAAGATGGGGACAGGTAAATTCCCCGGAGCTAATTGTGCAATAAGTTTTGGGCCATGCACCATTGCAAGTGAATGACCTGAAAGGCTTCCATATGATTGAAGTCGAGTTGGATCACCAACCTCTTGATTAAGTAAGTGGAAAAATTTTTCTTGTGTCCATTCTTCAAAGCATGCATTCAGTCCAGCTGCAAGAACTTCACGAGGAAAACCGGTCTCTTTTGGATCGGCAGCAAGAGCTAATTTGCGCAACTCGTAATCAGGTGATTGCCAAAGGGAAGCAGTCTCTACTAGTTTCGAAATGATTGTTTCATTGCCTATTTGTGCTAAATACTCATCACGATTATGTTTTAAAGATTGGCAGGCTTCTGCAATCAATTTGCTACTTAATTCTGCATCTGGCTTGTCGGCCAGATAGTAATCCAAAGATTTCTCAAGCATTGGTTAAAATCATTAATTTAAAGCCTTCTTTGTTCGGCAAATAGTTCGGGTGCATAATAATCGTTAATTAAACTATAATTAAGAGATTCTTTGTGCTGATAAAAGAGATCTGTCTTATCTTCGAAGACGTAAGGCAATAATGAAATGGATATCATGCGGTTTTTTACTCAAATTGACTGGTTTTCCGCCACAGCCAATTTAAAAAAATTACGTGTGAAGTGGTCTAATAGCAACAATTGGTTTTGTAAGGGATTCTCCCCTGTGTTTTGATTTTGCACATGAAGGATTTTCTGGTTTTTATAATTTCAGGTTTGATGGTTATTTGTTTAATGGGCTGTGGAGAATCACCTACTGCAGATAAGCAGGCCGGTATAACCGAAAAGACGAACATTACATCAGGGGATATTTCAATATCTGTTACACCAACCACTGATATTCCTTCTTCAAAACAGAGTGCGATATCTGTTGAAAATTCAAAATCCACGCCAACATATACAATAAAGCCAGCTCAGGCAGGTAAAGTTCAGGCTGATGGTAAATTAAAAGAAGATGGAGGGGCTTACTTTCTTGATGATTCTCCGTTTAATGGCGAATTTATTGACCATCATGATAATGGAAACAAGTCTGTAGAGGGTAAGTTTTTGAATGGAAAGCAAGAAGGCGTATGGACTTATTTTCATAAAAATGGCAGTCGTTTTAGAACTGGAAAATATTTAGATGGCCGTGCAAATGGTCAGTGGATTATTTGGCGCATGGATGGTTCGAAATGGTCGGAAAAAAATTATGTGAATGGTCAGTTAAATGGAGTTGAAATTCGTTGGCATGCTAATGGAAAAAAGCAGTCCGAAACCGACTGGAATGGGGGTAAAGTTTTATCTAAAAAAGAATGGGACGAATTAGGTTCATCCAAGCCTTAAACGCGCTGTTAATGAATGGCCATACTGAAAGTTCTAAACCAGAACTGCAAAACACAAAGCAAGGAGCAAGGCTTGTTCAAAACGGTTCGGTGCTGAGTGAGGTGCTTTCAGAACCAGGGCCGACGCAAAGTGTTTTTGATATTCTAGCTGCAGCTATAATGTTAAATAACAAAAATCGGGTGGGTATATTGGGTTTTGCTGCAGGTGGATTGATTGGCCCACTGCGTTCTATGAATGGGCATCAGCATCTTTTTGGGGTGGATCGTGACGAAGCAGGTTTTAAATTATTCCAAAGAGTTTCAGGTGATTGGCGTGGGAAAATTAATTTTGTTCATTCGGATGCGGTTGAGTGGTTGAATGCTCAAAAAAAACCATTTGATGTATTAGTAGAGGACCTATCGGTTGGTCGAGATGGAGACGTGTTCAAGCCGACTGTTTCAATTGAAATATTGCCTGAATTGATACGTTCTAAGCTTACCCCAAGCGGAATAGCGATATTTAATTTACTACCATCTGATCATTGTTCATGGACTAATATGATTCAGAAAGTAAGTGCGCCTTTTAGGTATGGAATTGTGATTAAATTTGAAAGTTTTTATAATAAGATACTTATCCTAAGTGTTAAACCTTTAACCAGTACACCTAAGATTTCACGGCTTTTAAGAAAGTTTTTGTCTGGTATTGAATCATCAATCTCCCATGATATTCAAGTCCGTACATTGGTTATCAATAAGTCGTAATTGAGATTATCAAATGCACAGCTGAAATTATTAGTTTTTATAATGATAATTGATTATTTTAATACATAGTAAGCCTATTGTTAATCCCGTTTGCTCTTAATGGCGGTTTCTGACATCTTAGTTCCAGTTCTTTTTGTAATATTGTCATGTGTTTCCTTATTAGACAAAAATTAATAAATCGAGTCGCCTTCATGGCAATTCTGATAGTTTCAATTAGTTATTCAGTCTTATTAGAGGCTCAAGAGAAACAAACTTTGATACCAAAGTGGTCACGTTTTCAAGGAGAGTTAATCAGTCTCAAACAATACGATAATCCAGCTCGTGATTTGCAACTTAAGGCTTTGTTCAATCCGCCTGTAGGTGATCCAGTGGTAGTTGATGGTTTTTGGGATGGTGATAACGATTGGAAAATTCGATTTATGCCGGATATGGTCGGAAAGTGGACTTTTAAGATAACCTGCTCAGATGAAAGTAATTTGGGTTTACATAATTTAGAAGGAAGCTTTCTTTGTACTGCTCCAGATGGAGATACTGCTTTGAGTAAGAACGGCCCCATTAGAGTGTCGCGATCACGAACTCATTTTATGCATGATAATGAGAATCCATTTTTCTGGATGGCTGACACGGCTTGGAATGGAGCACTTAAATCTAACGAGTTTGACTGGGACAATTATCTTGTGGAAAGGAAGAGGCAAGGGTTTACGGCAATTCAATGGGTTGCAACACCATGGAGAGGCGCTCCTAAGGGAGATGTTGAAGGGCAAATGCCGTTTTCGGATAAAGATAAGACAAGGATTAACCCAGAGTATTTTCAACGCTTAGACAAACGCTTGGAAGCTATCAACAATGCAGGTTTGATCAGTGTGCCGGTTTTGTTTTGGGCTTCGAATGAAGAGGCTAATTTGATTAATTCTCTTTCAGAAGATCAGGCAGTTCTTCTTGGGCGTTACATGATTGCCCGTTGGGGAGCAAGTTTTGGAGCATGGATCCTTAGTGCAGACAGTAATTACTCAGGTCAAAAAGGTGAACGATGGAAAAAAATCGGTCAGGCTATATTTGAAGATCGCCGCCGCGCTCCAGTATTTATTCATCCTAAAGCTAAAAGTTGGATTTTTGAGTCTTTTCGTGATGAGAAATGGTTGACTGCAATCGGATATCAAATTGGTCATGATATTAATGATGCAACAAACAATTGGATTCATAATGGCCCCCCAACACGTGATTGGAATAAGCTTCCGCGTCGTCCCATAGTGAATCTGCAGCCTCCTTATGAGTGGCAGCCCAGCATTAGTAAGAATATACCAATTTCTTCAAATCAGGTAAGACGTGCTCTATATTGGAGTCTTCTTAATACCCCAACGGCTGGTGTTAGTTATGGAGTCGCTGGTATTTGGGGATGGAACAATGGAGTTGATCCGACAATTGGCTATCCTAATGCAGGAGTACCGCCGGATTGGCGTGAGTCTTTAAATTACGAAGGAGGGGAACAAGTTGCTCATATTGCGAGTGCATTTAATACTATTGATTTTCATTCTTTGCGACCGGATCCTAATGTTCTTATTGACCAACCTGGAGATGATTCCATTGCTAGTTACGTAGCGTCCTCAAGCTCTTCAGATGGCAGCCTAGTAGTTGTCTATACTCCAATTGAAACAAGACTTAAGATTAATGTGACAAAATTGCCTTCTCCCTTAATTGCTGCATGGATCAACCCTCGAACTGGAGAACGAAAAGATGTTCTAGCAGTCTTGCGCGGCTCTGCTTTGGAATGCCCGGCTCCAGGCGATGGCGACTGGTTGCTAATCCTTAGAGCCAAGCAATTGAATACTGAAACTTCACTTCTTCGTTAATCAATGCATCCGCTCGCGGAAAAAGTGGCCGAATTAGCTCGGACGCAAAATCTTTTTCCGGGATCCTGTAAAATCTTGGTTGCTGTTTCTGGCGGACTCGATTCAATGGTGTTGTTGGACTTATTGATTAAGGCCGAATTAAAGCTTAAAAGCCGTTTGGTTGTTGCTCATTTTAACCATCAATTGCGAGGTGTAGAAAGTGATGCGGATGCTGTTTTTGTTGAGGAAACTGCAAGGTCTTATGGCCTTCCATTTGAGTTGGGTTCTGAAAATGTTTCACTTAAAGCTAAAGAACTAAGCGGGGGAATAGAATCTGCAGCTCGTGAATTTCGCCACAGTTTTTTTGTCTCTTTATCAAGTCGATTAGGATGTCAAACTGTTGTTCTAGGACATCATTCAGACGATCAAGTAGAAACTTTTTTTATTCGTCTTTTCCGTGGTGCGGGCAGTCGTGGTTTGGCTGGTATGTCGGTTCTCTCCTCTTCACATTTGGATTCTGAAATTAAACTTGTACGCCCACTGCTTGAACTTCGGCGTGCCGAGATTGAGGCTTATGCACAAGAGCTGGGAATAGATCATCGAGAAGATGAATCAAATAATAACACTCGATTTTTACGAAATAAAATTCGACATAATTTGCTGCCTTATATGTCTGAGCTTTGGAATCCATCTATCTATCAGCATATTATAAAGACCATGGTTTTAGTAGGTGATGATTCTGACTGTATTGATGAGCTTGCAATCAAGTGGCTTTCTAAAATGGATACTCCCTTCAATGAATTGCCAGTTGCTATTCAACGAAATGTTTTGCAGCGGCAATTGTTCTCTAAAAGTGTGGAGTCGTCGTTTGACTTAGTAGAGTCGCTTCGTATTCATGTTGATAAAGCAATTGAGGTCTCTCCGGGTAAACGATTATTAAGGAATGAAACCGGTAAGATTGAATTGTTGCCTTATATGAATGATCGTGTTTTTTCAATTGATCGTTGTGAGATTGATTTATTTGATCAAAAGGATGAAATCGAATTTGGAGGAGTTAAATTTTGGTTTAAGAGTACTTTAGGCGGGTTAGACAAACTCGCTGAACTTGGCCAAAAAAGTAATAGAGAGGTTTTCGATGCTTCATCAATTGGTAGCCATATTACTTTGCGTCATTGGAATCCTGGAGATCGTTTTCAGCCAATTGGGCTGACTAATGAAAAGAAGCTTCAGGATCTATTTGTTAACCAGAAGATATCGTCATTGGAACGTCATCGGCGAGTGATAGGAGAATCAGATGATGGCCGCTTATTTTGGGTTAATGGCTTAAGGATTGCAGATCCCTTTAAAGTTACGGAGTCAACTACTGAGTTGCTTCTTTTTCATTGGGAAGAATAGAAGTGTCCCAGTCTTTCCAGACAGGCTCATAGCCTAGATCTGAAATAGTCTTTGCAACGGTTTTAGGGCACCTTTCATCGGCGATGTCGAACTGGCCAGTAGCTTTAGTTTCTGATCCTTTGGTGTTTTCTTTAAGTTCTCTTATATTGCCGCGTTCAGTGTAGTGTAAATTATTGTTACCAGCTCCCGTGTAACCTCCAGGTTCTGTGTGGCTACCAGCACTCATAGTAGTGATGCCCAATGGAATTAGTTGGTTACGCAGGTTTGCCGGTTCACGGGTAGAAAGTACTATGCCAACGTCGGGTAGAAATAGTCTCAAAGCACATATAGCTTGAACCAGATCTATATCGTTAAAATTACTCAAAGGCTGGAATTCTCCAGCGCATGGCCTAAGCCTTGGAAGTGAAATGGTTAACTGTGATTTCCAGCATCTTCGTAGTAAGTGTTCTGCATGTGCAGCAAGGCAAATTGTTTCGTATCTCCAATCGCTTAGCCCAAAAAGAGCGCCAATACCCAAACGTCGAAATCCTGCGTCGTGCGCTCGTTCTGGAGTTTCTAATCTCCAATCGAAATTCTTTTTAGGCCCAGAAGTATGCATTTTAGCATAAACTGTTCGGTCATACGTTTCTTGATAAACCACTAGGCCTTCAGCTCCTGAATGAACAAGAGGTGCATATTCTTCCCTTTCCATAGGGCCGACTTCCAGTGAGATTGAAGGTGTTTTGTTTCGCAGCGATTTAACGCAGTCGGCCATATAGCCGCTAGATACAAATTTTGGATGTTCTCCAGCTACTAGCAAAATATTCCGAAATCCTTGTGAAGCCAATGCACTAGCCTCTTGGACAACTTCGTTGGTTGATAGAGTGACACGGAGTATAGGGTTGTCTCGAGAAAACCCACAGTAAACACAATTATTTATGCATTCATTGCTTAAGTATAAAGGGGCAAATAGGCGAATGACTTTACCGAAACGTTGTTGCGTTATTCGGTTTGAACTTTTAGCTAAACTTTCCAATTTATTTCTAGCTCTGGGGGAAAGTAGTACAGCGAGATCTTTTAGTTTTAAATTGTCCTTTGCTAAAGCTGCAGATACTTCCAGCTCAGAGGCCTCTTTTGCCTTTTGGCAAAGACCTTTGATTGGTAACTGGTTGAACTGCTCTACGAAACTCACTGGCACAAGTTAGCTAAGAGACGGCACTTGGCCAAGCGTAGTTGTTTTTTTGATAGGAAACTAATAGAGTCGGCCTCAGGAGGTTTATAAATTTACACATGTTCGGTTTTGGAAGAAAAAAACCAAATGATGGCGGAGAGGAGCATCGATATTATTTGCTCCCTGGAATGGGGCGTTCGAATCGACGTCGTCACAATCTTATTTTTATGTGGAGTATTATAGGCGGCGTTGTGGGATCAGCATTAATTGGCGTAGCTATCTGGTTAATTAATCGATAATAAGCGTTAATCCTTTAAGGCTTTTAATTCTTTTCTAAGTAGATCTGCCATTGGGGCAACAGTGTCTCGACTGAGATCGAATTGTATATTGCAACGTTTAAATAATTCCGGCAAAGGCTTTGATCCTCCTAAAGCTAAAGCTGCTTTGTAGTCGTTTAAAGCTTTAGATTTATTGTTTTTGTAATTGGCCCAGACTTGTAATGCGCCGAGCTGAGCAATGCCATATTCTACGTAATAGAAGGGATGAAGAAAAATATGGAGTTGTTTGTGCCAGAGCTTGGCCTTTGCTAATTCGTAGTGAGTCCAGTCAACATTCCCACCAAATCGATCTATGAGGTTACTCCATGCTTTATCACGATCCTCTATAGAGTGATCGGGATTGAGATAAAGCCAGTGCTGAAAGGCATCAACGGTTGCTATCCAAGGAAAAACAAAAACGATTCCTTCAAGATGATTTATTCGTGCACGCCGAGCTTCTTCTGAATTGTAAAATTCCTCGAGAAATTCACTCCCTAGTAATTCCATTGCCATTGAAGCAACTTCACAAAACTCGATCGGAGCATGTCTGTAGGAATGAAGAGGTTCATTTTGGCTAGCCATTGAATGAAATGCATGACCAGCCTCATGAAGCAAGGTTTCAACATCTCGCTGCACACCAACAGAGTTCATGAATATAAAAGGCAAGCGAGATTCATCAAGAGAACACTGGTAGCCACCAGGGGCTTTACCTTTTCTGTTAGCTAGGTCAAGTAGGTCAAGGTCCTGCATTGTTTGAAACCAATCCGAAAGATTTCCATCAACTTGATTGAATATGGATTGTGAACATTCGATTAAATCCGACACCTTTTCGAATGGCTCAAGAGGAGGGCGTCCTTTTGGATCAGTTGCAGTGTCCCACGGTTTGAGTTCATTAATATTTAGTTCCTGAATTCGCTCGTCTTGTAGTTCTCGAAGTAAAGGTACCATTTCCTCTTCGATCGCATTCTGAAAAGAAATGCAGTCATCCGGGGAATAATCAAATCGACCAAGTCGTTTATGAGCGTAATCCCGGTAATTAGAAAATCCTGCGTTTTCACTCATTTGGTTTCTTAGTTTTGCTAAATCATCAATGTGAGAATCAATTTTTTCAGACTCCTCAAGTCGGCGATTGGCTACTAACTCCCAAGCTTTCTGCCTGTAATTTCGTTCTGTTCCCTCAAGATGTCGACTCATTTGGATGAGCGTTTGCTCTTTGCCTTCAAAATGAACTGTTAGGCCGCCAATTATTTTTTGATATTTTTGGCCGAGTTTTGAGGTTTCAGTTTCGAGAGTAACATTTTCACTGCGAAATAACTCTACTTGAAGTGCTGTATCACGAAGAAAGACCTCGTAACGCTGATTTTTTAGATCTTTGCATTGAGGGTGTTTAGTAAGTTTTTTTGATAAGAGAAAATTACATTTTTTTTCTTCAGGTTCAATTTTTTCAACGAACTCTAGATAGGCTTTTTCAGCATCCTTGTCTTCGGTTTGACAGGTCATTGCTATATACCTTTTGGATCCTTCTTCGGCTATTGCGGCGGATAATTCTTCCCAATTAAGAATTACCTGTTCGAGGTTTTCAGCGGTAGACGAGGTGTCTAGTTGTTCTTCTAGCTTTTTAAATAAAGGGTTTAGCTCTTTCCAGTTGCCTAAATTAATGTTGGCAGGAACAAACTGACGAGGTGTGTAGATGGAGATTTTTTCAAACATTAACGAACTGGAATTCTGAGGGTAAAGGGATGAAAAACCCAGCAATTTTAGTTGGATTAAGTTATTTTAAATATTTATTGATAAGTAATGTTTTAAAAATTAATAGTATCTAAATCAGTTTAAATTATTGTGTAGGTTTAATCTTTGTGATCTCACTATTTTTATATGAATCAAATCTTTGCAACAAAAAATTTGCTGACTACAGCCTTGTTTTATTTACTTATAAGTTCTGTAGTTGCAAGCGAAGAGGATAGTAAACCATTTGTTACCTTTGATGAGCCAGTAGCTTCCTATTTGAAACGGATTCAATTAGGTGAGCAGAAATTTAAATTTAATACTTCTATTGATTTCTATAAATGGCAACAAGATGCGCGCGATTCTTTAGTGAAATTGATTGGGCTTGACCAAATGCGTAAAGAGTTAATTGGTTTTAAACCTAAAATAATTGTTTCTGCCACTATTTCGATTAATGATAATTATACTCGTCAGCTTTGCGTGATTGAAACTGAGCCTGGAATTAAAGTTCCATTTTATTATTTAGTTCCTAGTAAGTCAAAAAATGTAGAACAATTTCCACTTTTCATTGCGCCTCATGGTCACGATAAATTTGGCCTTCATTCATATTCTGGTTGTTTCAAAAACGATAATCATCGAAGTGAGATTTTGGCTCGGGAGGGAAATATTGCAGAACAAGCAGCACTTAGAGGGTTTATATCTATTGCTCCTGCAACGCGTGGCTTGGCAAGTGAGCTTCTTGTTCCTGATCCTAAGGGGCGTCACGGAAAACGTCCATGTCGCGCCCAATTAATCCACTGTCTGTTATCAGGGCGCACTCCAACTGCAGAACGCGTTTGGGATATGCAACGTATCTTAGACTGGGCGACTAAACAGCCTAAAGTAGATCCAAAGAGAATCGTGATGACTGGTAATTCTGGTGGAGGTGTGTTGACGACTTACGTGGCTGCAATAGATGATCGGATAACAGTCGCTGTCCCGAGTTGTTCTTTTACTTCGTCAACTAGCCCTGAAGGTTATATCTTTCACTGTGATTGTTGTCTGATTCCGGGTTTTAGAAATTGGGGGGGCTGGAAGGAATTGGCGGGTCTTATTGCTCCTCGTCGATTATTGATAGTGCACGGTATTAAGGATGGTCTTCATCATCGTCCAAGTGTTGAAACATTAGTTAGCGAAGTTAATGCAATATTTAAAATTGCCGGTGTCCCCAGTCATGTTTCAATAAAGTGGGGTGACAATGGCCATCGGTTTTATCCTCATTTAATGTGGCCATTTATTGGTCATTCGATAACAAAACATAAACCAAGGTGATCTTGTTTTAGTAAGTTTGATTGTGCAGACTGTCTTTGCGCCGGGTCTTCGGCAAACTTATGGCATTACCTCAAGTCAAACTTGATCAGGGCATCCATGTGATGCATTTGTTTTATTCTATAGATCGACAGCTTTGGGAGTCGCTGTCAAAGAGCGTATCTGCTGAAGCTATGATTAAGCTGCAATCACTTTGTGACGCAAATTCCAATGCTAGTCATCCTTGTATTCGAACCTATGCTAACGTTGGAGGAAAGGCAGACTTAGCGTTTTTTGTTTTGGCAGAAGAGCTTGGAACAGTAGCCCAATTACATAGAGATATTGAAGCTTGTTTTCCGGGGGGTGCTTTAGTGCCGGTTTATAATTATTTAAGCGTTACGGAATTATCTGAATATATGCCTTCAGAGGAGGACACCAAGAGAAGGATTAAAGGCGAATTTCGTCTCGAGCCAGATACTCCAGAATTTGAGGCTAAGATGGACGAGCTAACTAAAATGCGAGTAGCCTATGAGCAATACAGGTTGTATCCCGAAATGCCGGACTGGGAAATTATGTGTTTTTATCCAATGATTAAGCGTCGTGAAGGTAATGACAATTGGTATTCTTTAGATTTTGATTCTCGTAAAAAACTAATGTCAGGTCATGCCCGAGTTGGGCGCACTTACAGTGATCGCATCAAGCAGCTCATAACGGGTTCAACTGGACTGGATGATTGGGAATGGGGAGTAACGTTAATGGCTCATAAAACTGATGCTATAAAGGAAATTGTATATGAAATGCGTTTTGATGAAGTGAGTGCCAAATACGGAGGGTTTGGAGAATTTTATATCAATATGCGACTCAGTCCTGCTGATTTATGGGATCATTTGAGGATGTGATTATCGATTTTCTTTTAAGATAAGGGTTTTTTACTGGGAGGCCATTCAATCAGGTTGTAGTTTTCCCACGACTCAAACGTGGATAATAAAAAGGAAATCAATCCTGATTATTCTGGTGTAACTAAGCTGGATGTAGAGGGCGAAGTCGTTAGTAGTTTGGACTCCGATATTAATCGCGAAGTAACCAAAGAGGATTCATCTTCTTCTATTGATTGTCATTTGTCAGAAGCAGAGGCTCCTACTCATAGTGAAGAAAATGTAGCAACTGAAGATAATCAAGGGGAGCGTCGTGGATTTATCAAGTTTCTTTGTATTGTTATTGGTGGGATTGTTAGTGCTGTTCCTTTCGGGGCTGGAATTTGGGCCTACATTAACCCACTAACTCGAGAGAAGGGGGTAGACGGAGATGGTTTTCTAAAGATCACTTCACTAGATGCCATTCCTGATGATGGAACTCCAGCTAAGTTTTCTGTCATTGCCGATAAAGAGGATGCTTGGAATAAGTTTAAGAATATAAGTGTAGGGGCAATCTACTTGCGCAAAGAAGCCGGTAAAGTTAAAGCTCTTCATACAGTTTGTCCTCATCTAGGTTGCTTTATTGATTACAGGTCTTCTAAGAGCGATTTTTTTTGTCCGTGTCATAACAGCAATTTTAAGTTAGATGGAAGCATTGTATCTGGTGTTAGCCCTCGCCCAATGGATCCGCTTAAAATTGAAATAAGGAATAAGGTTGAGGTATGGGTTAAATTTCAGAACTTCCAACCTGGCCATGATCATCCAATCCCATTGTCATGAAAGCCCTTATCAATTGGATAGATCATCGGACTGGTTTTCGTAGCCTTACGAAAGAGGTTCTTCTTGAGAATATTCCTGGGGGTTCTAGATGGCGTTATGTTTGGGGCAGCACACTTACATTTGCTTTATTTGTCCAGTTTATCACAGGGATTTTCCTCTGGATGGGTTACAGTGCTAGCTCTGGTGATGCTTGGGAGTCTGTTAATTATATACAAAATGAAATGACAGGTGGCTGGTTGCTGCGGGGAATTCATCACTGGATGGCCCAAGCGATGCCAATACTACTTTTGTTGCATTTAATGCAGGTTCTTGTTGATGGGGCCTACAAAGCCCCTCGTGAAGTAAATTTTTGGTTTGGTGTTATTTTACTCAAACTCGTATTGGCTTTATCGCTTACTGGTTACCTTTTGCCATGGGATCAAAAAGGTTATTGGGCTACAAAAGTAGCAACGAATCTTGCTAATCTCGTTCCTTTTATTGGCCCTGAGATTCAGAAGCTAGTTGTTGGTGGTACTGAGTATGGTCACCATACACTAACTCGTTTTTTTGCTCTGCACGCTGGTGTTTTGCCAGCACTAATTGTCTTACTTGTTATAGGTCATATTTACCTTTTCCGACGTCACGGAATAACTCCAGCTGAGCCAATAAAGAAGAAAGATGCATTTTTCTGGCCTGATCAGGTTTTTAAGGATGCGGTGGCTTGTCTTGCAGTTATGGCTACGGTCTTGTTTTTTGTTATTTGGTATCATGGCGCGCATTTATCTTCGCCTGCTGATCCATCAGAACCGTTTTCAGCAGCGAGGCCTGATTGGTATTTCCTTTACCTTTTTCAGTTTCTTAAATTACCGGCTTTTGCCGGTGATAAAGAGGTATGGGGAGCAATCTATATTCCAAGCATTTTTGTAGGATTTATTTGTTTAATGCCTTTCATTGGTAAATGGAAAGTTGGTCATTTTTTTAATGTTGGAGTTATGTTTGCTTTTCTTGGCGGTGCAGGTGCTCTCACATATTTAGCAAAACATGAAGATATATCGGGTCCTAATAGTTCGAATTATCTAAAGGCAATTCTCGACGACGAGCGTGATGCAAAGCGGGCCATAGAGTTAGCTAGACACGTTGGGATTGAGTCTACGGCACTAAATTTACTTAAAACAGATCCAAAGACACAAGGCCCAAAGCTTTTTGCGCAACACTGTGCGAGTTGCCATAGGTATGATGGGCACGATGGCTTGGCTCATTCGTTGCCAGACGCAAATTCGTTGAATGAATTAAAACAACGCACTTCAACTCAGAATCGCTTCACTTCATCCAATTCTGTTCATCCGGAATGGTTAGCTCGTTTTAAAGACAGTGGCAGCACCAACGATTGGAAGGCTGTCGAGTCTATTCTCACTGCCAATAAAGAAGGTGTTTTTGAAGTTATTGCTGGAACTAAGTTAAAGGAAGCTCCCAGTGCACCAGATCTTAAAGGTTTTGCCTCCCGTCAGTGGATCATGGATTTACTTACACCAGAAATATATATTAGTAATCGATTCTTTGGAGGAACAATACACAAAGATGGAGATATGTATCGTCGTTTCCTTAATCGTAAGGTTACCAAGTACGATAATGAGGAAAAAGAGATGCTTAAGCTTGTAGCTTTTGCTCTTTCTGCTGAAGCAAAGCTCCCCTTACAAGCTGAGATTGACAAGGCTGATGCAGAGAAAATTCAACAAGGGGTGGATCACCTTATTGATGATATCTCTTGTATCAATTGTCATGCTTTTCAGGAGCCTGATCCAGATGTTGAAGGTCCTGATTTAACTGGGTACGGTTCACGCCAATGGATCATCGACTTTGTGAAAAATCCAGAGCATGAAAAGTTTTATCCAGAATCAAACGATAGAATGCCATCTTTTGGTACAAAGAAAATTCTGACTGAAAAAGAAATTGGGCTTATAGCTGACTGGATTCGAGATGATTATTTTAAGTCTTCAAAATCCTCTGCAACAAACTAAGATTATTTTCCATTCGCTACTTCGTGGACACACTAACAGCAACTCGGTACCTAGTTAATGCCGATCCTGATTTAGCTAAAATTATTCGAAAAGTAGGTTCTTGCACTTTAAAGCCAGATAAGAGCCGTACTATCTTTGCTTCACTAGTAAAGTCCATAGTCTATCAGCAATTGACCGGTAAAGTTGCCGCTGTCATCTTCAGTCGGTTGTTAGGTTTGTTTCCTGAGAAAAGATTTCCTTCACCTGAAAATATACTCTCAATTTCTATTGAGCGTCTTCGTAGCGCAGGTTTGTCTAATCAAAAAGCAAATTACATTCAAAATATTGCACAAGCCTCGATTGATGGCATCATACCCCAGACTCGAGTTGCTAATCGTATGACTAATCAGCAATTGGTGAGCCAATTAACTTCTATTAAAGGTGTTGGTATTTGGACAGTTGAGATGCTGTTGATTTTTAAATTAGGGCGTCTTGATGTTTTGCCTGTTAATGACTATGGCGTTCAAAAGGGATTTGCTCTGATGAAATGCTTGGACAAACATCCAAAGCCAAAAGAGCTTGTTGTTGCAGGTAATTGTTGGTCTCCATATCGAACAGTAGCTACATGGTATTTGTGGCAAGCCGCTGACACTATTGACTGAAGGCTAGAACTGCATATCAAAGGATATTTAAATTAATCGGTTAAGAGAATTTTTATAAAGTGAGTTATTTTCTTTGATTTTTGTAGATTGCAGGGATTAGAAGTATGGCAGATAGAATGATCATGCCAGCGCTTATGTAACTGAGTTTGCCAATAGCTAATCCAGAGGCAAGTACTCCAAATCCTACGATAGGTGCTAAAACTCCCCGCACTCCAGTAAAGAAAGTATGTACTGACATATAGTCAGCCACGCGATTAGCAGGCGCAAGTTTGGTTACCCACATTCCCCAAGCAATATCACCTCCGGCATGAGCTATTCCAAAGAATATTTGTCCTATGATCATTCCTGTTAAGCTTTGGCTACTAAAAAATATTATTATACCCAGAGCGAAAAAAAGATTTAGCACTGAGCGCAGAAGGAAGAAATTAATTCGGTCAAAAAGCCAGCCCCAAAATGGATTAAGCAGTAGTCGGAATAGGTTTGGGATAACAAGGGTTAAAACAGATATTATAAGGTCGCTTTTTTGCAGTCCATAATTGGGATTGGTGAGGTACTCAATTCGGATTGGAATCATCATTAGATTTCCGAACCCCATCATCATCCAGCATATAAGGGCATGCTGAAATAATTTATCGGTCTTTGCATAGCGTAGTGTGCGAAATGGATGACTTCCGGTGTCGCTATCAAGGGGTTTAGAGGGGAATCGTTTAAGAAAATACCATGAGGCTAAAAATGAAGTTCCGAAAATTACAAGTAACCATCTGTAATGGCCTAGCCCATCTTGTGTGTCTGCACCTGTTTCAGTCAGTAAATATCCAGCAACGAAACTAAATAGCCCTGCCGCAGCTACTCGAAACAACACAGTTCGAGAGAAATAATGACCACGTTTTTTTTCAGGATAATTATCTCGGAATATTTGCGTTAGAAGAGGAATCGCCCCTGTAGAGCAAGACATCGCTACTATGCTTCCAAAAATAAAAAGAGGTAATGACTCAATAGCGGCTATGAGGAAAAAGAAAAATGCTCCGATAATGGACATTCTACTGGCAGCCACAGCGGCGGGTATTTTGAGTGTTTGAACTAGGCTAACTACTACTGGTGTTAGGAGTAGTCCCATACTAGCAGAAGTTGATACCAGTGCTTTAGAAACTGTTCCAGGATCACCGAATCCTTTGACGACAGTGAGAAAAAGGAATGTTGTGCCTGCAGTTTCGAGAATGCCATTGCAGATAGCCCGGCGCTGCTCAAGTCTGAAGGTGACTTTAGTCCGTTCCGCAAGATTCATCCAGAAACGGCATTATTCAGGAAATTTAACGAATGGCGATTAATAAAACCGTTCCTCGCTCTTAAGAGGCAATCCGGTTAAAACCACTGGCGTGTCAGGAGTGGTAGCCATCGTAGGTCGACCCAATGTTGGGAAATCGGCCTTATTTAATAGAATTGCTCGTAGGCGGGTAGCAATTGTGCATGACCGTCCAGGTGTTACACGAGACCGTCTTAGTGCTGAAGTAGAGTGGCAGGGACGGCCTTTCATGTTGGTTGATACTGGTGGGATAGGATTGCTAAAAGGGGAACAAGGTGGTGATGATTTTTCCCAGGAGATTGTCACGCAGGTTCAGGTAGCCTTAGATGATGTAGACGTTATTTTATTTGTTGTAAGTGTTCAAGATGGGGTTCTGCCAATGGACCTTGAAGTGGCTGCTATGTTGCGAGCAGCAGACAAACCGGTGCTCCTTATAATTAATAAAGTTGATACTGCTGTTCATGATCGTGGTGTTGATGTTTTCTCTGAGCTGGGTTTTGAGTATGCATTTCCGGTAAGTGCTTTGCATGATCGTGGGATAGATACATCGCTTGCCCAAGCGGTTAAATTTTTGCCTCCAATTTTAATTAGTCCAGAAGATGCCGAAGACCAAGGAGAGGGTCAGTCATCGAAAGAGGCGCGGATGAATATTGCTATCGTTGGTCGTCCCAATGTTGGTAAATCATCGATTATTAATGCGCTAACTAAGTCTCAACGTGTAATTGTAAGTGAAATTTCGGGCACTACCCGTGATGCCATTGATGTGCCTTTTGAAGTGGAGACAGACGGGGTAAGGCAACATTACAACCTTATTGATACGGCAGGTATTAGAAAACGTCGTCTAGTAAAAGATTCAGTAGAGTTTTTTAGTGTAAACCGTTCTGACAAGGCAATAGAGCGTTGTGATCTTGCTGTTATTGTTCTTGATGCGTCTGAGGGTGTTACTGAACAAGATAAGAAAATTTGTGATAAAATAACAGATTCCGGTTGTGCTTGTGTAATTGTAGTAAACAAATGGGATCTCTATAAGGGAGCTGCTGAAAAAGCTAACAAGGCTGAGGCTAAAAAAAGCAAGGAGAAGGGAGGCCGAAAGTTTAGTCGAAAGAAACAGCAAGAAATGATGTTTGAGGAGTTTGGTCGTTGGGTGCAGGCCAATTTGTTTTTTCTCGATTATGCTCCAGTTATTTTTACATCAGCTTTAGATGGGTTTCAGCTTGATCGTATGCTTGAGGCTATTCGTTACGTATCTGGTCAATTAAATCAAAAATTGCCCACGAGTTTGCTTAATCGAACCTTACAAAAGGCCATCGAACGTAGTCCTGCGCCCAGTGCAAAAGGTCACCGATTCAAGTTGTATTATGCAACTCAAGTTGAAACTAAGCCTCCGACATTCTTATTGTTTGTAAACCGAAAAGAACTTTTGAGTGACAATTATACTCGTTATCTTACGGGTGTAATCCGTAAATCATTCGGATTTGAAGGATGTAATATACGTCTCGTCGCGAAGCCTCGCCCTAAAAGTATTGAGCCAATACGTCGTACATCCATAAAAAAGAAGACTGGAAAAAAGGCTTCTTATCGCGAGAAATTTCGATTGAAGGATGTTCAAAAAAAGAAAAAAGCAGCTTCAAGAAAATCTGGAAAGCCCAAGAAATCTGGAAAGCCCAAGAAATCTGGAAAGCCCAAGAATACAAAAATGTAACATTAGCTATTTAGTCGAAACAGAGACTCTATTAATTATTAGTCATAGTTTGATAAAAGCTAAAACTTGCCATTTCAAGGGTTAGAAGAGAGCATTTCTCTATCGATTTCGAGATTATGGAGGCTTTAATTTCCCCTGATTTAATGAAGCGTTTGGAGCATTTTCAGCTTCTGGCTCGTCGTCGATCTAAGAGCACTTCAAAAGGAGAGCGTCGTAGTGCAGCTCGAGGGCATTCGGTGGAATTTGCGGATTACCGAAATTATGTGCCTGGCGATGATTTGCGAAGGATTGATTGGAATTTGTTCGGTCGTCTTGGTCGCCTTTTTCTTAAGCTTTACGAAGAAGAGCGAGAGTTGCCAGTAACAATTTATTTAGATTCGAGTGAATCGATGTTGTTTGGAAAGGTAACGAAGTTTGATTTTGCTCGTCAGATAGCAGCAGCAGTTGGTTATGTAGCTTTGTGTGGTTTTGACCGCGTGACTGTGGAGCCGTTTCCTTTTGCGAACAGTCAAGAAAGCCTAGCAGGTGAACTTCGTGCAGTTCGCGGTCGCAACTCATCAATTCGTTTCTTTGATAATTTGAATCAACTTAAAGCAGGAGGAACAGTAGATTTTAATCAAGCGCTAAAGTTAGGAGCAATAAAGCAGCGAAATCAGGGAGTTGTAGTTGTATTAAGTGATTTTTTGAATCCTGAAGGATATGAACAAGGGCTTAAGTCGTTATCTAATCGTGGTTCAGAAGTGCACGCTGTCCAGATTCTTTCCGAGGAAGAGCTTGAGCCATCTAGTTATGGAGATTTAAAGGTCATTGATTCTGAAACTGGAGCTGAACAAGAGGTGTCTTTTGGTCGATATAGGTTGAAGACTTATCAGGACACAGTTCAGAAATATTGTCATCAGCTAAGAGAATTTTGTCAGTCTAGAGGGGTGTGTTATCAGTTAGTAAAATCTCATACATCTATTGATGATTTTTTGCTTAAAACCATGCGTTCGGGAGGTATGTGGAGGTGAGCTTTCTTAGCCCAGAAGCTTTGATGTTTTTAGTGACGTTACCAATTGTAGTTGTTTTTTATCTTCTTAAGCGCCGAAGGATATCTAGGTTGGTTTCAAGTACTATTATTTGGGAACGTTTCTTAAATGAAACTCAGGCCAATTCACCATTTCAAAAATTACGACACAATTGGTTGTTGATTATTCAGTTGATACTTTTGGCCTTAGCTATATTTGCATTAGTTCGTCCATATTTTTCTAGTAAATCGGAAAGCGGTCGATTCGTTGTTGTGATTCTTGATGTCTCCGCATCTATGAAAGCAACTGACGTTTCATTAAATCGATTTGATGAGGCTAAGGATGAGATCAGTAAAATGATTGATGGGATGTATGATAATGATCAAATGGTACTCATACTTTCTGGGGGTGTTACTAAAGTTCAACAATCACCAACAAGTGTGAAATCGGTTTTGAGGAAAGCGCTTAATCAATCGAAAGCGACGGATTCTTCAACTAGACTGCTTGATTCGATTAAGCTTGCTCAAAATCTTAGTCGTAATCGGCCTAAAGTTGAGGTGCATTTATTTAGCGATGGGGTTTCTTCGGACTTAGATGAATTTGAATTACAGGATTTGAATTTAGTGTACCACAGTTTAGGTAAAGGAGGTGACAATCTTGGGATTGTTTCTCTCGAGGTTAGACCGCATTCGGAACATTCGAATCAACAGTCAGTTTTTGCATCTATAATGAATTTTTCTACAAATGTGATGTCTAGCGACGTAGCGTTATTTTTTAACGATCAAATGGTCGGAAATCGTAGTTTAACTGTGGGTCCTAGAAATACTGCATCATTGGTTTTTTCTGTAAATCAAAGCACAAACGGTGTTTTTCGGATGCACCTTAAAAAAGATGATATTTTGCAGGTAGATAACATAGGTTCTGTTATGGGACTTAAACAGCGCAACACAAAAGTTTTATTGATTACTAAGGGTAATGTGTTTCTTGAAAAAGCGATTCGAAGTATTGCTGATATAGATTTGATTGTGAAATCTAGTTTTACAAATCCCACTCCCAAGGTTGATGTTGTGGTACTTGATTCTGTTAAGCCCAGAGTTTGGCCAAGTGTTAATGTTATGGCAATTAATACGCAGTCAACCAATTGGTTCGAACCAATAGGGTTATTGGAAAGCCCCCCAATTGTTGATTGGAAGAGCACTCACAAAATTCTTAGATTTGTAAACTTTGACAATGTTCAGGTTGCGCAATCATTAAATGCTGAATTGCCAAATTGGATGACGCCTATTGTAGAATCCCAAGCTGCTCCATTGATAGCTGCAGGTAAAAAGAATGATAAGCTCGCAATTTGGGTTGGTTTCAATCCGTTAGATAGTACCTGGCCATTGCGAGTGTCCTTTCCGCTTTTTATAGCCAATGCTATCGATTGGTTGAATCCTAAACTTATAGAGAATCTGCAAGTAGGAGAAGTATTCAGTGTGCCTATGGCAGAGGAGATTTCACTTGTTAAGGTAACACTTCCTGATGGTGAAAAAGTTACAATGTCTACAATGCCTAATGGAGAACTGATTTTTGCTGATACATTTCAGCAAGGTGTATATCATGCTAACTCTGGAACCAATGAAATTAAGTTTTGTGTAAATCTCCTCGATTCAGCTGAGAGTGATGTTCAAACTCGAGATGTCTTAAAGTTAGGGCAATACGGTCGAGTGGAGGCAACAATGAAGGTAGATTCAGATAAGGAGTTGTGGCGCTGGTTTGCGATACTTTGCCTATTGTTAATAATGTTTGAATGGTGGTTCTACCATCGGCGTACGGCATGACTAGTTTAAGTAAATATTTGTTTTTTTGGGTTTTGTTAGCATTGCTGGTTGGTTGTGGATCTAAGAGAGATTCTCTAACAATATATACTTCTCAGGATCAGGTTTACGCTGAGCCCATACTTCGAGATTTTGAGAAGCAATCTGGTATTAAGATACGTGCGATTTATGACAGTGAAGCTGTCAAAACTGTTGGTTTGGTGAACCGATTAATCTTTGAAAAAAATAACCCTCAATGTGATTTATTTTGGAATAATGAAGAACTAAGAACGAGGCAACTTGCTACTAAAGGGGTGCTCAATACAAGTATGAGGATTGAGGCGTTTGGAACGCGAACACGCCAATGGGTTTGGAATACAAACCAGATTTCAATGGCATCGATTCCAAAGGATTTATTTACACTTACAAATGCACATTGGCGCAGTAAAGTTGCAATTGCTCTTCCTCTGTTTGGATCTACCTCTACGCATTTTCAAATATTGAGACAAAAATGGGGTAAGAAGAGATGGAAACAGTGGTGCAGAGGGTTGATTGCCAACGATGTAATTACAGTGGATGGGAATTCTGTGGTGGTACAATTGGTAGGGAGAGGGGAAGTAGCTCTTGGAATAACTGACTCAGATGACATTAGAGCCGGATTAAAAAATCAATTACCCATAGCTGGGAAATCAATTGTTGAGGATGGATTTATAATTCGTAATTCAATTGGATATATTGCGGGGTCACCATATCAAAATTTGTCTAAGCGTCTGGCTGAATATCTCCAATCAAACTCAGTAAAGGATTCTTTAATTGAGGCAGGAGCCCTTGATTCTTTTTCATCCGGATCTAGTCAAAAAATTGATTGGCAAAGGATAGTTGCCGAAAACGAAATTGCAGTTAATGAGCTTAAATCCGTTTTTCTTGATTAAATGAGTTGGTGGTTATTAATCGACAGTTTTGTTTTAGCGATATTAGTAGCTTTTTTGGCAGTAGGGATTGGTTGGGGAACTTCCTTATTTCTTGTCGGAGCCAGAGGTTGGAAACGTAATATATTTCTCATTGGAGTTGTTGCTTCCTTTTCATTACCTCCGTTCTTAGTGATAAACACTTGGTTGGCATTATTTGGAAAAGTAGGATTGTTAAAGCCATGGGTACCAATTGATGCATATTCGTTCGGTGGAGCGATTTGGGTATTAGCCATGATGTTGTGGCCTGTGCCATGCCTAATGTCGTTTGGAGCACTAAAGCGATTGACTCCCGAATTATTGGATGCAGAACCAGGGCTTAGTGGATTAGGATTGGTAAAGTGTATATTGTTTCCACTTTCGAATGCGGCATTGTTTCAGTCAGGTGTGATTGTTTTTGTCTTGGCATTCAACAACATTGCAGTGCCAGCAATTTTACAGGTGAAGGTTTTTCCTGCTCAGTTTTGGGTGCAGTTTAGTTCTACTTATAATTTTAAAATGGCTTGGCAGTATGGATGGATCTTGGCATTGATTCCAATACTTATTTTATTGGCCTTTAGAGGCCGTGTAATTGCTTGGCCTTGGGAAAGTCAAGGTTTGGGTTTAAATGTTTTCATGAAACGTCTTGGCTGCGTAATACGGTATTCTTCTTCAGTATTGTTTGGGGCTATGATTATTGTTTCGCTTTTATTACCACTAGGTCATTTGTTATTAAATGGGCAGACATGGTTTGTTTTTTTAGAGGCTATACAAGCGGGCTCGCGTTCTATTTTTAATTCGTTTTGGTTTTCATTTTTAACGGCAACATTCATTACTATTTTAGGTCTATTGACCAGTAGTCTAAAGGGATTTCGTTTAACTTGGTTATTCCTATTTTTACCAGGAGTATTAATTGGAGTTATTTGGATCTCTATATTTAATCGCCCCTCTCTGGATTGGTTCTATGGGAGCGGTTGTATGGTTATTACAGCACTAGGGATAAGATATTTTGCGCTTGGATGGGAAGGAATGCATGGAATCAAAAACTCTATTGATACCGATCTTTTAAATGCTACTAATCTCTTTGGTATGCCTTGGTGGCAACGATGCAGACATCTAGTGCTGCCACAAGCAGGTTGGGCGATAGCTGCAGTTTGGTATGTTATTTATTTACTTTGTTTATGGGACACAGAAACAATAGTAATGATCGTTCCGCCAGGCGGGGAAACACTGGCTTTAAGAGTGTTTAATTTGCTTCACTATGGACATCACGGGCAAGTGAATGCCCTATGCCTTATCCTCTTACTTCTGGCCTTGTTACCTGTAATTTTGAGTTATGCTGTTAGGCTGCTAATAAAAAAATGGGCTTAAGTAGGCTAAACATATTCTATATTTAATTATTTGCTATGCAATAGAGATGTTCTTTACCTCGAAGGAAAAGTTGGTTGCCTACAATAGCAGGCGAACAGTCGAACTTTTCATCTAGTTTGTTTGATGCCAACACCTCAAATTTGGCGCTATCTTTAAGTACAATTATCGATCCATTACGACCTACTATATACACCTTTCCACTTGCACTAACCGGAGAAGCATAAACTCCGCTGATTCCAGTTAGCCTTTCGCTTTCAATTAATGATTTACCTGACTTTGTATCGCGAACTGAAAGAATGCCATTATTGCCAGCAAGATACCAAATGCGATCGTTGCTCAGCAAAGGGGACGGTACATAAGGGGTTCCTCTATTTGCTGTCCAAGCAACTGACTCAGTTCCAGTAAGGTCTCCGTCTCCTCCCAGTTTTATTGCGGCTATGTAAGCACCTCGAAAACCGCTCATGGCATAGGCATTTTGTTCATCAACTACGATAGAAGGAACAGGGTTGCCTGTTTGTCCACTACATTGCCAAAGAAGTTTTCCGTCGTTAAGTCTATAACTTCTAACAGCTTTGGAACCATTCACAAGGACTTGAGTGACCCCCTTATGGGTTGTCACAACAGGTGTGCACCAGCCGGTAGCTTCATTGCGTTCACGTTTCCATTTTATCTTTCCGTTTTTTTTGTTGATAGCGTAAATATAAGAATCATCCTCTTGATCCCAGAGTAAAACTATTGTGTTCTCATGAAGCGTAGGGGAGCTTCCCTCTCCAAAACTATTTCTAGTTCGCATATCACCAAAATCTTTTTTCCATTCTATTTTTCCTTTCATGTCGAAGCAGTACAAACCACGAGAACCAAAGCTTACTATTATGTTTTTTCCATCTGTTACGGGTGAGGCTGAGGCGTAACCATGATCGCGGTGATGCCCTTCATGTGGTATCGCCGTAGTAGCTATTGATCGCCAATTTTCTTTTCCGCTTTCTCGATCGTAAGAGATTAGAGAAAAACGATATTCCTCAGTTGGTTTTCGCCCTCCACCAAACCCTCCTCGACTAGAGCCCGATCCGGAGCGTCCTCCTCGGCGACTGCGTTCGTTACTCCTTCTATCGCTACCGCGGTTGCGACTAAATTGCTGGCGAAATTCATCGCGCATTGCTTGTCTTTCAGCATCATTCAATTCACCATCACCATCTTTATCAAATCGCTTCATCATTTCTTCACGGTTGAATGAGTTTCCTCCGAAACCGTTACGATTTGCACTAGAGCCACGTTCACTGCTTCGCCCTTCAGGGCGCTGTCTTCTTTGAGAATTATTATTTCTCCGTTCATTAGACGTTTCATCTTCGCTTCCTGCAGCTTTTTTTCCGGTTTTTTCTGCAGCTAGAATAAATACTTCATCCTTCCATATGACAGGAGTTGAGCTTCCAGAGCCTGGTAAATTAATCTTCCATTGAACATTTTTGTTTTCAGAAAACTCCGCTGGTGGATTGCCGTTTGGGGCTACACCATTTGCTTTTGGCCCTCGCCAATTAGGCCAATTATCGGCAATAAGTGTTGAATTGACAAAGAATAGGAATAAGCCAATCCAAAGATTTTTAAGGTTATTTTTTTTCATAATAATAATACTTATATATTAGACACCAAATTAGTACCAAAGGTTTCAATTAATTACATACTGTGATTTTCAATTAGTAATCAGGCAGTTATAATTCCCTTTCATGACTGTTGAGGATAATCTGGCCAATGGTGAGATTCGTTATGTGGATCGCTATAGTAGCGAGCTTAAGACAGAGAAAATCTATGGCGAAAGGGCGCTTCGTTGGGTTTATGGTAACCCGCTTGGTCATATAGCTCAGTGGTTGTTGATCCGCCGTTGGATTGTATCTGCTTATTATGGGCGAATAATGGACGAACTTAAAAGCTCTCTAAAAATTAAGCCATTTATTAATAAGTATGGTTTAGATGAGTCAGAATTTGCAGAAGATACCGGAGAGTATTTGTCCTTTAACGAATTTTTTTATCGGAAACTTAAACCCGAATCGCGACCTGTTGATGAGTCAGTTAATTCGGTGATTTTCCCTGCCGATGGGAGACATATGGCGTTTGCTAATATTTCATCTGAGAACAATTTCTTCGTGAAAGGCCAATCGTTTGATTTAGTTCAATTTTTATGTGATGAAGATTTAGCCAAGCGTTATAATGGAGGGTCGATGTTGCTCTCTAGACTTTGCCCTGTTGATTATCACAGGTTTCATTTCCCTTGTAGCGGAAATGCTGGGGTTCCTAGACTTATCAATGGTTGGCTTTATTCTGTGAATCCTATTGCACTTGTAAAACGTCCAAAAATATTTTGGGAAAACAAACGAGTAGTTACTTCTTTAGAGTCTGATCATTTTGGAAAGGTACAAATTGTAGAGGTAGGTGCGACAATGGTTGGTAGTATTTTGCAAACTTACATGCCTGGAGAACGGGTGGTAAAAGGAGAAGAAAAGGGATACTTTGCCTTTGGCGGGTCTAGTGTAGTGATGCTTTTTGAAAAAGATCGGATGCAGTTTGACCCTGATTTGTTAAAAAATACTTCTAACGGCTTAGAAACCTATGCTCGTTTCGGAGAACATATGGGTGAGGTATTAGGCTAGAGTATAGAAAAAAATTATGTATGTAAGAATGCTAATCCTTTTTATTATTGTTCCTCTTGTAGAGCTGTTTTTACTCGTTGTGGTGGGTGGTCGAGTTGGTTTGTTCCCAACGATTATTTTGGTAGCCCTAACAGGGGCTTGGGGCGCATACTTAGCTAAAAGTCAGGGTTTATCAATTTTAGCAAAGATACAGTCTGAGACTGCTGCGGGGCGTGTGCCTACTGCAGAGTTAGTGGATGGTTTATTGGTCTTGATAGGGGGTGTTGTATTGTTGACACCTGGGCTTTTGACCGATCTTGTTGGTTTTTTACTAATGGTTCCAAGCTTCCGTGCCATTATTAGAAAACGCGTTAAGGCAAAATTTGCTGCCCAAATAAGTGCTTTTAATATTCATACGCCCAGCGGGATGGGAGCCAGAGCGACTCAGAAGAAATCTGATAAGAATGATGATATTATTGATGTATGAGAGCATTAAATAACTTAAGTCATGTAATCTTCTTAGTTGGCTGAGTCGTGATGTTGTGGTATTTCCGCCAACCGTCTTTTTTTAAATTCGAATTATGAGAGAGCTAGTGATAGGCATTGATAGCGGTACACAGTCAACCAAGGCATTAGTGGTTGATGTGAAAAATGGCAAGGTACTTGGTGAAGGTACCAAGGCTTATGGTTTGATTAGTGGTCTTCCGGCTGGGGCCAAGGAACAGGATCCATCTGATTGGATTAAAGCGGCAGAGTCGAGTGTTCGTACTGCCTTGAAAAGGGCTAAAGCGAGAGCAGTTGAAGTACGTGCTATTGGGGTAAGCGGTCAGCAGCATGGTTTTGTGCCATTAGATAAAAAGGGTAATGTCATTCGACCTGCAAAGCTATGGTGTGATACATCAACATCAAAGGAGTGTGATGAGATTATGGAAAAGCTTGGAGGTCTCAAAGGCTCAATTAAGGAAATTGGCAATTCTGTTCTCCCTGGGTTTACTGCTGGTAAGATTCTTTGGCTAAAACGAAATGAGCCAAAAAATTTCAATCGCTTGGCTACCGTTTTACTTCCGCATGATTACTTAAATTTTTGGCTGACTGGCAATACTGTTATGGAGTATGGAGATGCTAGTGGAACAGCACTTCTTAATGTTCGCACTCGAAAATGGTCAAAAAAGATATTAAAAGCGATCGATGCTAGACTGGAATCTAAGATGCCGAAATTAATTTCAAGTGATCAGGAGGCTGGTAAGTTAACGGCCTCTACAGCTAAACGTTTAGGCCTTAATTCTGACGTGATTGTAAGTGCTGGTGGAGGGGATAATATGATGGGGGCAATTGGTACTGGTAATACCACCCCCGGAGTTGTGACTGCCAGTTTTGGGACAAGCGGAACGATATATGCATGCGCTGGAAAACCAATTATTGATCCTAAAGGTGAGATCGCGGCTTTTTGTGATTCGACCAATCGTTGGCTTCCGTTACTCTGTACAATGAATGTAACAGTAGCTACTGAATTAATTCGAAAGGATTTTAAATGGACTCATTCCCAGTACGAAGCTGCGGCAAGAAAAGCTCCAGTTGGTTCGGATGGTTTGTTGTTATTGCCTTATCTTGAGGGAGAACGTACGCCCAATGTGCCTGATGGAACGGGTGTTTATTTTGGTGTGCGAGCAGGTACCTTTACCGAAAAGCATTTTGCACGAGCAACAATGGAGGGAGTCACTCTAGGTATGAATTATGGCTTGCGTCGATTAAGTAAACTAGGTGTTAAACCTTCACAAATCAGAGCGACGGGAGGGGGATCTAAATCTAAATTGTGGCGACAAATCATGGCTGATGTTTTTAATGCTCAAGTCGTTACTCTCAGAGTAAGTGAGGGCGCTGCATATGGCGCTGCTTTACAGGCCTTGTGGACATTTAGGAACCAGAAAGAGGCTGCTAATTTAGGTATCGAAGAAATAACTGATCGTTTCGTTAAGTTAAATAGTCGAGAGACAGCTGAACCTAATCCGAAAAACGTAGCTTCTTACAAAGAAATTCAGAGTTTGCAAGATGACTTGTCTAGATCACTTAGAAAGCAATTCAACAAGCATAGAAATATAGTCGCAAGAGCTCAGCGGAATTAATTCAATCTTTCCATTTAAAAACATGCAGATTATTAAGGCTTCTTATCATCATAGTTTTGTTTTGAATGCCAAGATGCGCCCAGGATTCACCCTCAATAATTCGTCTTTCAGATAAAATATTCAACTTTTCTGGATCGGCCTTGATAAGGTAAAGAATGCCTTTTTGGTCTAAAGCCAATATTTTGTCACCGTTGATGACTAAACTCATATACTTACCAAAGCTTTTGGAACTAACCCATTCTTCTTTGCCAGTTTTGAGATCAAAACACGCGAAACGATTACTTCTTAAGTGGAGGTAAACTTTCCCGTTGTACTGAACAGGACTACACATGTATCCTTGGGATTTGTTGTTCCATTTGATGTCGGCAGACCAACTGTTCTTCTCATTCTTGTCTAATTTAATAAAAGAAGAACCCCCTCCATAAGTGCTTGTGTAAATCCCATTATCAAAAGCCAGAGGTGTAAGAATGTTCATGTTGCGGAATGCCTTTATAGGAATATTCCATAATACTTTGCCATCAACATTGTTTATGCCGTTTAGATCGGCTCGCGTTTGAACAAGGATTTGTTCTTGTCCGTTAATAGTAGCAAAAGATGGAGAAGCAAAAGCACTGCCATACATTCCCCCCTTATCATTCAAGGTTCTCCAAATTACAGTGCCAGTCTTTTGGTCTATCTTGTTAAAACTGGCACCTGCTTGAACGTAGACATGTTTGTCATCTGTCATTGGCGAGCTTGCGAAGCCAAAGTCGGGTAATGAAGTTCCATATTTTTTTGGAAAATCAATTTCCCACAATATTTCTCCTGTTTGGGAGTCTAGGCAAAGGAAGTGATCTCTCATGCCACCAACAAAGACTTTTCCGTTTGCTACTGCTGGGGTTGAACGAATCCAGCTGCCATTACGAGCTGCAAAAAAAGGGACTTTCATTTCGCCTGACCATGTTTGTTTCCACTTTAATTTTCCGTCCTTGAGTGAGTAGGCCAACACAGATTCTTTTCCCTTAGTAGACTCTGTTGTGAAAATTAATTCACCGTTTGTTATTGGACCCGAATAACTAGATCCTATATCTTCACTGGTCCAAGTCTCAGATAATTTATTTTTATCAATGCTTTCTGGCCACGGGATGGAAGACTTATGGCTTCCATCCCGCAGATTACCTCGCCACTGATTCCATTCGGAAGCGTCTATATTTGTGACTTCAAATGAAATTAGTCCAAATAATAAACCAAAAACCATGCGTTTTAATAATTTCTTGAGTGAAAGAAATGTGTTGGGATAATGGGCATGTGAGACATCAACTTTTAACAAATCACATTGCTTTGAATTATTTATTATCATTATGAAAAGGATTTTATTATTTTTTTGGTCAGGAATATTAATTACATCAATAGGGTATTCCAACGAAAAAAGGCCTAACATAATATTCGCATTCGCAGATGACTGGGGCAAATACGCCAGTGCCTATTCGAAAGTTGAAAAAAGGCCAGGTCCAAATACAGTTATCAAAACTCCGATTTTCGATGAAGTTGCCCAGAAAGGGGTTTTATTTAAAAATGCTTTTGTTACAGCCCCTTCATGCACCCCCTGTCGAAGTTCTTTGTTGTCGGGTCAGTATTTTTTTCGCACCGGTATGGGAGCTATTTTGCAGGGTGCGAAGTGGGACCCTGAGATACCAGTGTATCCTTTAATGTTACGTGATGCAGGGTATCACATAGGGGAGACCTATAAAGTTTGGACACCAGGGGTCCCTAAAGATGCGCCTTATGGTGCCGGGAAGTATGCCTATGAAAAGAGTGGGCGCATGTTTAATGGTTTTTCACAATTAACAACTAGACGAGTGGGTGAGGGGATGACAGTTCGAGCAGCTAAGCAGGTGCTTTATGATGAGGTGATGGGCAATTTTAATTCATTCATTGATGCCCGTGAAAAAAGTAAGCCTTTCTGTTATTGGTTTGGCCCAACACTCGTTCACCGTAAATGGACCAAAGGTTCTGGTAAGGCTCTTTGGGGGATTAATCCAGATGAGCTTAAGGGCAAATTACCTAAGTTTTTGCCTGATGTACACGAAGTCCGTCAAGATTTTGCTGATTATCTCGGTGAGGTCCAAGCTTTTGACTCTGCTTTAGGCTTGATACTCAAGAGACTTAAAGAGTTGGGTGAATTAGAGAATACAGTCGTAGTAATCAGCGGGGATCATGGTGCTCCGGGATTTCCGGGTGGAAAATGTAATCTTTATGATTTTGGAGTACATGTCCCGCTTGCAATTTGGTGGCCAGGAAAACCAGGAGGCCGGGTGGTGGACGATTTTGTAAACCTTATGGATCTCGCGCCAACTTTCTTGGATATCGGGGGAGTAAAACCACCAAAAGTTATGACTGGTCGCAGTCTTGTTCCTGTTTTGAAATCCAAAAAACAAGGAATTGTAAATAAGAAACGTAGTTGGGTAATTACGGGTCGCGAACGTCATGTAGCTAAAGCTCGCGAAGGTTTTTTACCTTATCCTCAACGAGCGCTTCGTACGAGTGAGTATCTTTATATTATTAATTTTGCTCCAGATCGATGGCCGATGGGTAACCCCTACAACATCACCAACAAAAAGACTCCGGATTACAATTTGCTAGAGAATAATACCTTTATTACTTATGGAGATCTTGATGCTAGCCCAACCAAAGCCTGGATTATTGAACATAGGAATGATGATAAATGGAAATGGTATTATGACTACGCATTTGCTAAACGCCCGCGAGAGGAGCTTTACAAATTAGAAAGTGATCCCGATCAAATAAAGAATTTGGCCAAAGAAAAAAAATATCTTTCTGTAAAGAAAAAGCTTAATCGTCAGTTGATGAATCGTTTAAGAAAATTGCGTGATCCTCGTGTTCTTGGAGATGGGACTACCTTCGATAATCCCCCTTATGTTGTAGATCTGGATTAGGATTGAGGATTTATATTTATTTATAATAATGAGATTTTAGTTAAATTTTTCAGAAGTTTGCATTCTGATAAACCTATTTATAAAAAAATGTTTTTTTGTAACGTTTTCGAGTGTTTTTCGTTTCACTTAATACTATTTATAAGATGAATCGTACTATCTTTCTCTTCTCCTTGTTGTTTTGCGTTCTAACTTCCTCAAACTATATGAATGCATCCAAACAGCCCAATGTGTTGTTTATATTTACGGATGATCAGCGACCAGACGCTTTTGGTGCAGTCGGAAATACCGACATTAAGACACCAAACATGGATAGTATTTTCCGAGATGGCTTTGTTTTTAAACAGGCCTACATACAAGGCTCTATGACTAATGCAACATGTTTGCCGAGTAGGGCAATGATCATGAGTGGCAAATCTCTTTTTCGAGCGCCGCTTCGCCTTGACTCTGGGATGCTTCTTCCACAGTCCCTTCAAAAAGGAGGTTATCATACCTTTGCTACAGGTAAGTGGCATAATGGAGCCTTGTCTTTCGAGAGATCTTTTGATGAGGCTGAGGCAGTGTTCTTAGGTGGGGCTGCTCGCTCTCACATTGGTATTCCCGTCCACCGAATGATAGCTGGATTAATGGTGCCGTACGATTCCGGTGAATCCTTTTCCACTGAAATATTCGCGGATGCGGCAATTGAATTCATTGAGAGACGAGAGAAGTCTGATGAGCCTTTCTTTTGCTATATCCCATTCACTGCACCGCATTCTCCGGTGACTCCCCCGGGGAAATGGGCTGCCATGTATGATCCTAAAAAAATTACTTTGCCCCCTAATCATGCTGCGCTTCGACCTGACTTGGTGGACGAACGTCCCGGCATTGGTCGTTCTGGTGGTTTTGGTCGTTCTCGCCGAGGAGGTGGAGATGCAGATGAGTCGCCAATCGACAGAGCGAAAAATCAATTAGCCTTATATTATGGTTTGGTTTCGCATCTCGACCACCATATAGGGAGGGTGATTAAGTCACTAGAGAGAACCGGCCAGATTGATGACACAATAATTTTGTTTGCTACAGATCATGGTATGGCAATGAATAGCCACGGCCAGAATGGCAAGCATAATGCTTTCGAGCACACTTCTCGTGTACAAATGGTATTCAGTGGATCCAAAATTCCTAAGGGTGAATCTGATGCATTAGTTTACCTTTACGACATATACCCCACACTCTGTGGTCTAACTGGGCTACCTGTTCCTGAAGGAGTTGAAGGGAAAAGTTTGTCAGGAATTATTAACGGAAAAGAAGACACGGTTAGGGAGTATCTTTTTACGGCTTATATGGATGATCAACGAGCCATTCGTGATGACAGATGGAAACTCTTTTATAGACCAAAGTCAGACCGAGTTGCGTTTTATGATTTAAAAAATGATCCCCATGAACTTAACGATCTAGCTCAATCTTTAAAACACTCTAAACGGATAGTTCATTTAAAACAGGAGTTGACTAAAGCACGCCTTGAATATGGAGATACAGCAGAGGCAACAACTAAATTGATGCAGAGTCGAGGTGGTCGCTCAGGTGGTCGCTCAGGTGGTCGCTCAGGTGGTCGCTCAGGTGGTCGCTCAGGTGGAATAACCGAAATCGCTGCATCAGTTTTGGCCAAGCGTGTAGCCGAAAGTTTTATAAATCACACTAAGTCTACGCTTAAGTTATCTAAGCAAGAATTTGAATCTAATTGGATTAGTTTGTTTTCAGATTGGAAGGGTGCTGAGTCAAGTGCGGGTCGTCGACAATTAATTGCCGGATTTGCAAAGCTGCTTGGAAGTAAAGTGATCGATGGCCAGAGCACGCAATCTTTTAGGCAACGTGGTGCCACTAATGCATTAGGTGCCCCTTCATCTGATTATGTAGTTGTTGCTAGGGCTTTTAGTTACGCAGTCGACAGTGATGCAGATCGGGAGATTACAATTCTTGAGATGCAGACTGCTGTTAAAAAATGGTCTACTAGTGGGGACAAGAATGAAGATGACAAACTTGATTTCACTGAAATCACTACTGTTGTTGAAGAGTTTTTTAAATCACTTCCAGCATCTGGAACTCGTCGTCGAACTGGTCGTTGACTAGTTTCTAAGTTTTCGGTTTTAAGCTTCATAGGATTGGCATATAAAAGCGGGGTGTTTAATATACATTTTATTATTCTTCTCATTTTTCTTGTGATTCCTTTTGGCTCTATAAACCTTAAGGCTGCAGATTGGCCAAACTTTCTTGGGCCTTCCAAAAATGGTATTTCATCTGAAACGGGTTTAATTGGTAGCTGGCCGAGCGAGGGGCCGAAAGAGATTTGGAAAAAGCAGGTTGGTACAGGATATAGTGCCCCTGCGATTCGAGATCAACGTTTAGTATTGTTTCACCGCATTAAGAATGAGGAAATAGTTGAAGCCTTTAATGTCAGGACGGCGGAACTAATTTGGAGGCACAGCTATCCGACTCGCTACCGGGATCCTTTCGGATACAATAATGGCCCACGCTGTTCTCCTTTGATAACGAAGAAATATTGTTTCACTTTTGGTGCTGAGGGTTTGCTGCTATGCTTAGATATTAAAACGGGCAAGCAAGTATGGCAGCGAAAGACTGCAGAAGATTTCAAAATTCCAGAGGCTTTTTTTGGTGTGGGTGCTTCACCTGTCCTAGAAGGTGAACTACTGATAATTATGGTTGGGGGGCAACCGAATTCAACTATGGTTGCTTTCAATAAAAATACTGGCAAAACTATTTGGGAAAGTGTTGGTCAAAAAACATGGGAAGGGGTATCTGCAATAGGCTGGCCAGGGGAGCCCCTTGTGCGATGGAATGGTTTTGAGAAATTAGCTAGTTACTCTACTCCTAAACTAGCTACTGTTCATGGTAAGCGCCTATTGTTTAGTCTAACTAGGCAAGGGTTAGTCGCTTTAAACCCAAAGGATGGATCTATTAAATTTAGTCGATGGTTTCGCTCACGTGTTAACGAGTCAGTCAATGCCGCTAATCCTGTAGTATCTGGAAGTCAGGTTTTTTGTTCCAGTGCTTACTATGGAGCAGGATCTTTCTTATTAGATGTTGGTATGGATTGTGAATCCTTTACTGAAGTTTGGAGTACTTATGAAAAACGTAAGATAGATAGAAAAATTGAACCTGTTCTCGAGATTCACTGGACAACTCCTATTTTACATAATGGTTACTTATACGCTTTCACTGGACGAAATGAACCTGATGCTCAGTTTCGTTGTGTGGAGTTAAAAACTGGGAATATTAAATGGAATCGCGAAGAGCGTTGGCGTGCTTACAGCAGTAAACAACCGAAAGTATATGGTCGTGGTTCAGCATTGATGGCTGATAACAAATTATTCGTTTTAGGTGAAGGAGGTCTTCTAGGACTGTTCGAGGTGAATCCTAATAAACCAATTGAATTGGCTCGATATCAGGTTCCGGAACTACATTATCCATGTTGGACAGCTCCCATATTATCTGATAAGCGCTTATATATTCGCAGTGAAGACTATCTTATTTGTTTTGATGTTGCTAAAAAATAATAAAAATCTTCCCCCCTTTTCTTTAGGTTTTACGCTTATTGAATTACTGGTAGTAATAGCTATTATTGCTATTTTAGCTGGATTGTTATTACCTGCATTAGCTAAAGCAAAAGGAAGTGCAACTGGTATTTACTGTCTTAATAATCATCGCCAATTGCTGACCGCATGGAAACTTTATGTTAACGATTCGAATGATAGACTTCCTCCTAATGCTAAACATGTACTTGATGCTCGGGGTTGGATCAATGGTTTTTTGAATTTTCGTCCGAACAATCGGGACAATACCAACCTTCTTTATCTGGTTGGATCAAAAAAAAAGATGGGAGACCTATACCCAAAGCTTGGTCCTTATTCCCAGTCTGCAGGTATCTACAAGTGCCCCTCGGACAAGTATACATGCAAGATAAAAAAGAGAGACCTACACAGGGTGCGAAGTGTCTCTATGAATGGATTTATTGAAGGCGGGCTTTATGATCCAGCAATGGATATGCAAACTTCAAGTATTCACGGGCGCGGTTGGCGTAAATATGACAAACTCTCCCACATGGTCGCTCCATCTCCTTCAAACCTTTGGATTTTTTCGGATGAACACCCAGACAGTATTAATAACGGAGGTTTTGTTCTTTACCCTTTACCTTCCCGTACGTGGCGTAACCTTCCAGCTAACTATCACAATGGTGGCTGTGGATATGCATTTGCTGATGGCCACGCTTTAACTAAAAAATGGGCTGATCCTGTCCCTAAAGATGAACCGGTTTTGAAGAGAATGCGACTAGACTATTCTAATGCAGGTAAATTTAAGGACTACAATTGGGTCATTGAGCACTCAACAGCCCTTCTTCAACGATAACCAAATTTTTTCTAAAAGACTTTAATTTTATGAGATAATCTCTTTGATTATGTTACCTGCAACATCCGTAAGGCGGAAGTCACGGCCATTGTAACGGTAGGTCAAACGTTCGTGATCCATGCCTAGAAGATGCAAAATTGTGGCATGTATATCATTGACAGTTACTTTATTGACTGCTGCTTTGTGTCCAATCTCATCGGTTTCACCATAGCTTACGCCTCCTTTGATGCCGCCGCCAGCAAACCAAGTGCTGAAAGCGTGTGGATTATGATCCCTGCCTGGCTTGCTGCCTTTTTGGGCAACTGGTAATCTACCAAATTCTCCGCCCCAGACAATTAAGGTTTCATCAAGCAAGCCACGTTGTGCCAAGTCGGTTATGAGCCCAGCTACGGGCTTGTCGGTTTCCCCTGCGAACTGTGTATGATTACCTTTTATATCGTTGTGGCCATCCCAACTACGTTGATTCTCCATTCCACCGCTATAAATTTGTACATATCTCACTCCTCGTTCGATCATTCTACGAGCAGTAAGACACTGCGCAGCGATATGCTTACATCGGTCATCATTGAGACCATACAAACGTTGAATATGCTCTGGTTCTTGACGAACATTGAGCGCCTCAGGAGCAGCACTTTGCATGCGGAAAGCTAATTCGAAACTTTCGATACGTGCCTCAAGCTCCTCTTCGTAAGGACGTACTTTTAGGTGTTGTTGGTTAAGACGTTTTAATAAGTCCAATTGTCTTCTTTGTTGAGACTCGTTCATTTCTTTTGGGCGATAAAGGTTATCTATTGGATCTCCAGATGGACGAAAATGAGTTCCTTGATAGATGCTAGGAAGGAAACCAGCACCCCAATTAGCCGCATGCCCCTTGGGAAGGCCCCGCCCCTTAGGGTCACTCATAACTACAAATGCAGGAAGACTATCGCTATTACTCCCTAAACCGTATGTGATCCAAGAACCGACACAAGGGTAGCCCATTCGAGGTAAACCACAATTCATCATGAATAAAGCGGGAGAATGGTTGTTGCTTTCAGTGTGACCAGAGTGAACGAATGCCATTCGGTCAACATGCTTAGATATATTTGGAAATATTGATGAAACATATTTGCCGCATTGGCCGTAGGGCTTAAACTCGAATGGGCTTTTCATAAGACCACCCACAGCATTGGCGAAAAAACCTGTAAATCGATCAAATCCTTCAAGTGTTTGGCCGTCTAGCTTATCTAAAGCAGGCTTATAATCCCAAGTATCAACTTGACTGTGGCCTCCATTAGCAAAAATCCAAATTACTGATTTAGCCTTTGGCGCAAAATGTGATTGCTTTGGAGATAGTGAGCTTTGTCCAGCTAGTCCTTCCTTATGCAATAAGCTCCACATGCCAAGTGCACCTACACCCATACCGCAGCGCTGTAACATTGCTCTGCGAGTATTCTTACTAAAATTTTCTATCAGCTCATTCTTCATTGAGAAAACGTTAGTTTAATTTTAAACGAAAAAATGAAATTTAATTTTATTTAAAATTTCAATTATCCTGGTAAGTGCTTCAAGATGAATAATACGTAGATTGTAGCCAAAAAGATATGAAGAATTGCAAATGGAAAAGCTTTTTTCACAAAGCCCATGAACGATATTTTGAGGTCATGTTTGTGCATAATTGTCACTGCAACAAGCGTTGATGCGGAACCGATTGGTGTTAAGTTGCCGCCGAGATTAGCCCCGAAAATTACAGACCACCACATGCCTGAGTCACCAGAAATACCCATTGAACTAAGGATGTTCGACAGTACAGCAGCCAATGGAATGTTATCGGTGACACTACTAGCAAAAGCAGAGGAAACTAAAAGCAGTCCTCCTCCAAGATTTGGTCCCATTCCAATTATAGGTGCGATGCCTTTACCAATTAGATCAAGAACTTTAGCTTGTTCCATAGCGTATATTGCTACAAAAAGATAAACAAAAAAGAACAATAAATCCCAATCGATGCCACTATAGAATTTGCCAACACTTGACTTGAATTTACAAAGCATCAGAACAGCAAACATCATTGCTACGAATCCCATCCCCAGTTTTCCTATTGGCCAACCATTGAATGAAGCTGATGCAATAAAACAAATGAACAAAAGTAACATGGCTACTCCGAACCAAAAAAACCCCATGCTTTCAATGCCATCTCGTTCGTCGAAACTGGAAACTTGGTCAAGTGCAATAGCACGCTCTTCGTCTGTCTTTAACGAATCGATTGCAAAGGCTTTTGCCCCCATTAATATTGTAGCACCTGTTGCAACTATGACGTAGGGAGCTGCCTTTATGAAAAACGTTACAAAACCAATATTAGCTGTGGTCCCAACTATTATATTTGGTACTGATGAAATCAAAGTTAGTAATCCTCCAATATTTGTTAGTAGCCCCTCAACTAAAAGAAAACCTAAAAGCTTATCCCGTTGTTCTAGCTTTCCAAGTGATACGGCGCTTAGTGATCCTACGATTATCATAGCAGTGACATTATTTAGTACCGCGCTAAATACCACTGTCATAATTCCGTAAAACCATAATAGCTTTCGAGGGTCACCTTTTGACATCTTTGTAAATTTAATTGCAATAAAAGTAAAAAGTCCTGACTTGCTGGTGACATCAACAAACAAACTAGATCCAAGTATAATCGTAACAACACCCCATTCAATTCCTGGAATGAATACAGGTAAATTAATTTTATGCCCGTTAGGTAAATGAACCTCACCAAATGGCAAGATGCCGGTGAATGCGCCCAACAAAAGGGCAATTATTGCAGTCACTCCAACTATAACTGATTTCTTTGCATGTATTTTTTCTTCTAATGCAAGGCAAAGTACCATCAATATCAGGAGGCCGGTGAATAGATAAGTGATAGATGGGGCAACGTCGCTAATGCCGTGATCAGAAGCGGCTAATAAAATAAAGTTCATGTCTCTTTTTTTGTTACAGCATCAATAAAGGAGTTGTTTTTAATTCAACTGCGAGTGGGTAAGCCACGCCGTGCATTGCTAATTGCTCGTCGTCTTTTGTATACATTACCAATAAATCAATTTCATTTTCATCTATCAAATTTCGGTAATCAGACATTCGGGACCCAAGTTTGACCCAGCGTTCGATATTAATTGTTGGTAAAGATTCTGTTAGTCTTTTCTTGCAAGATTCGACGTAATCATTGGGGTCTTTTAATAGTCGAGCCTTGATCTGCTCACTCGCTGTTTCTGTATCCAAATCTGGAATTTTTGAAACAGCTTTAATGTAGCGATCGAACACAGACTTATCCTCCACATGAGCAAGAAAAAGTGTTCCATCTGTTTGAGTGAAAAGGGCAGCATAACTAACTAAGCTATGATCTCCTGCTAAATGATCTGTAACAGCCATTACCTTTTTAGTCCTTTTAAAAGAGGAATTGGCTAAATTATTACGATCAGGATTTGGTAAAATTAGAACAGGTGTTGTTGTGGCCTGTGTGAGAACATCGATGTGAATCCCCAGACCATAAGACCAATCAACAGAATCGCAATGAAGATGGCGATATGTGACAATCAAATCAGGTCTGTAATTCTCAACAGATTCTAGTATGGCATGTATCTTTGATGGCTTTTCGCTTCCAAAAATTTCCCACTTCACCTCCGTTTTTTTTTCAAGGACTGCAAGAAATTCTTTAACTAAATATAAAAAATCATCCTGCAATTCTTCCCGTAAATCCTGGATGATCAAAATCCGTTTTATCTGAATAGATTGCGGTGTGAATGCGTCTTTTGCTGCCGCATTAAATACGCTTTCAAATTGATCAAGTGAGCTCATAGAGAACAAAGTATAAAAAAAACTTTTTTCTATCAAGTTGTAATGATTTAACTTTTGAAATCAGAATGCCTTCAGTCATATCAATTTATTATCTGTTTCTAACAAGTCTTAAAGATTTTATTTTTAAGACTTTTGTAATGACTACATCTGCCAACGGGAAAGTCGCTTACTTAATTTACATTCGATTTCAGCTGGAGTTATGAGGTTCGGGAAATCTGCCTTGATTTGGGAGAGTGTTGGTATTTCTCCCCAAGCGGTTACTGTGAAGAATTCAGCCATTGGTAGCTCGCTAAGCCCAAGCTCAGCATTTCTTTTTGAAAAACGACGTTTCAATGTCTCTTTCCATTCTTCTATTGATTTTGGAAAATCAATGTCGTGACGACCAACCCATGGCAGCCATTCAGTGACTTGCGATTGGTGGCACCAGCTCATCTCTGCAACCAAGTCAAATGCATCAGTGACATCTATAGCTAGATCATATGCATTTTCGCCAAACATGTAGCCGTCATATGCATTGAGAATAACTGGTACTTTACAATACTTTGGAGAAGTATCCTCTACAGGATATTCTGGGGTAAATGCGTGAGGTACATTTATCATGTAAGCCACTTGGCGGACTGCCTCCGCTACCGCGACATGGTCAACATGTATGCCAGCTAAAGGATCATTTGGTAAAGGAGGAGAGAACAAATAGTCAGGTTCAAAGTCGCGAATGGCTTTCCATAATGCAGCTAATAAAGGAACGTCGACCTGTAGGCATGCTTCACGAGGGCATTCTCCATTCGGAAGCTTGAGTTGCTCAAAAATGTAATTTCCTAGTGCTGCAGATCGTAACTGTTCCTCAAGTCTTACTCGGCCAGTTTCGTCTCTAGATAATTTATGGTGTCCTGCTTTTCCGTCTGTACATACAATGACTTTTGCTTGGAAATCTTCACCTTCTTTTTGACGCCATATCTCGAAAGCTCCAGCCGTACAAAATTCGTAATCGTCAAAATGGGCATGTATAAAAAGAACCTTCATAGGCTAAAAAAAGGAGAGCCAAAGATATAGGCTCTCCTTTCAAATAAAAAATTCGCGCCTTTTAATTTCTTGGTGGCTTTGGAGCTGCCGCCTTCTTTTCCTTCGCTTCCTTTGCATTTCCAACTGCACCCCCAATACCGGCACCTAAAAGGCCTCCTACTAATGCTCCCTTGTCACGTTCTCCTGATTGATTACCAATAATTGCTCCTACTCCAGCACCAACTAAAGCTCCTACTCCAGCGCCAACAGCAGTTTTTTTACCAGGCTCAGTAGCGCAACCGCTTAAAAGGAGTATGCCTGCAGATGCAGCCAAGAAAGTTTGATTTATTTTTTTCATTACAGTTTAACTAAGAAGCTATTTTCTGGCTTAATGAGCTTTTGCACAAGCTGAATTTACATCGAATCGTCATTTCTATTTTGTTTTTCTGCTATCTTGTTTAGAACCTCTAAGCGCTGACTCATCTCGTTGGTAAAATGCTTTAGATCCTGATTGAGCTTGGAGAATTCTTCTTTGAGGTTAATTTTTTTGAGATCTGCTTTTTTGAGTGAATTTTCAATTTCTTGTTCCTTTTTAGCATCTTCCATTCCAGTTAGCATGACTCCTACGAATAGGTTTAATACAATCATTGCCCCTGTAATAACGAAGCTTATAAAAAAAATTGCTGCTCCGAATGGAGACGCGTGTGACTTTATTTGATCTTGAGTTATTCCGAGGTCAGCTAGCATCATATATGCTGCATTGTCGTAGCCGTAGTTAGCGCTACCGTACATGTTGATGTACATTAGATCTGTCCAGTCCTCAAGTGTCACTGCTCGAAAAAGAGATAACATTGAAGTCTGAAGATTTCTAAAGTGAATGGGGTCGTTATCTGAGTAAAGGAAAGTTGCCATACAGCCGTAAATATAAAAATGTAGTGATGCCAAAAGGAAAACATAGCCTATGGATGGTACACTCTTAAGTACTGCTCCAACTAATACTTGTAAACGAGGAAGAGCTGATACCAGTTTCAAAACCCGAAGTACTCTTGCTAATCGCAGAACTGCTACAAATTCATTAGACTCAATTGGCAATATACAAACTACAACAATACTGAAATCAAAAATGTTCCAAGAATTTTTAAAATATTTAAGTGGCTGTTTGCCGTAAGCTATGATTTTTACAATGACCTCTAAAATGAATATCCCGAGGATTATTGAATCAAGTGCATTAAGTGTAACATGATACTGGGCTTCAAAATTCTTATATGTTTGCAATCCAACCACTACGGCGGCTAGGCAGATAACAAACAATATAAAGTTGTTGAATAACTTTGATTCCGAAACTTTTTTGCATAATTCAAACATGATAGATAAAAACGCATAATTTTCATTACAGGTAATTAAATTACAATATTTAATTTTTTACTCTGTAAATCCTCTTGCATGCTTTTGTTTAAGTCTGATTATTGGGGATATGATTTTTCTATCAAGAATTGCATGTGTAATTATTGCGATCTTATTTTTTTGTGAATTCGGTTTAAGTCATCTTTGCGCTCACGAAGATAAAGATCAGACTAGTAAGACCAAATTAAACAATGGCAAGCTCAAGCGCGTCCTTATTTTTTCAAAAACTGCTTGGTATCGGCATCCTGCAATTCCAGAGGTTAATAGCTTTTTAGTTCGATTACTTTCTAGATACGATATTCAAGCAGATGTTACTGAGTCACCTGAGGATTTTGGCCGTCTTGAAAATTATCATGCAATTATTTTCAACAGCACAACAGATATAGGTAAATCTCTTGATGATAAACAAAGGAAGCAGCTAAAGGATTGGTATCACGCTGGAGGGGGTATCATGGGGCTTCATGCTGCAGCTGTTCATCATAACACCTGGCCATGGTGGGCTAAACTAGTTGGATGTGGCTTCAACAGCGACTCGGATTTTGTCAAAGCAAAGCTTATTGTTGATTCTAGAAACAAGAATCACCCTATAGTAAAGGGCTTTGGTCCAGAATTTTATTATACTGCTGACTGGACCAATCATGATAGATCGGTAACTGGCTTACCTGGGGTAAAAGTTTTGTTAAGGATTGATGAGTCAACTTATGATCCAGTTCGTGATGCTTTCAAGACGAGAGGGGGTAAACCAATGGGTAAGGATCATCCAGTTTGTTGGATTAGAGAATTTGAGAATGGTCGTTTTTTTTATACTGAGCTGGGGCATGAAGTGAAATCACTTGATACGAAGTTTGGGCATCAGCATCTCATTGAAGGGCTTCGTTGGATCGTTGGAGCTGAAAATTAAACAGTCCTTTAAAAGGCGATGTTATATTATTTATACAAATTAATTATAATTTTTGCATTTACTCAGTCGTTAATTGGGCAATCTTTGGATGGGCGCAATAGAAGTACTGGAAAAATAAATCAGGCAGAAGATTCTGATTTTTCCAAGTCTGCATTGTTTAAAAAAAATGCTCCTCGCCCAAAGGCTTCTTCTCCTTTGGATACGAGTTTACCGCTCAATTTTAAACGTGAGATGAGTATAGCATATGTTGGAAATACCTTACTCGATCGTTCGCAGGATTTCGGTTATCTTGAAACACTCTTGCATCAAGCTTATCCTGATTATCGACTGACTTTTCGCAACTTCTCTTGGTCAGCTGACACAATTGATTTGCAACCTAGGCCAGCAAATTTTGCAGATACTTATCAGCACTTGGTTTTTGCAAAAACAGATATAATTTTTGTTGCTTTTGGATTCAATGAATCGTTTCAGGGTGAAGAAGGATTAAATAATTTCCGAACTAAACTAAATGAATATATTGAAGTCACAAAGGCTAAGGCATTTAATGGTAAATCTGGTCCTATGATTGTAATACTTTCACCAATTGCCAATGAGAATATAAAGGGTGTAAATGCAGCTGTGAACAATTTAAATCTTAAGATTTATAGCGATGTGATGCGTGATGTAGCAATCAGTCAAAAGGTTGGTTTCGTGGATTTATTTTCTGTTACTGAAAAAGCTATGAAATCTCAAAGCAACGATTTTACATTCAACGGGTGTCACTTGAACGACGCTGGATATCGTTTGTTTGCAAACACGGTTTTTCATCAGATATTGGGATATGAACCGCCGGTGGTTAACGAAGAGCTTCGTTCAGCAGTTCTCGAGAAAAACAGACAGTTTTTCCGGAGGTTTCGACCTGTAAATACATTCTATTACACAGGTAATCGCAATCGAAGTTATGGATATTTAGACTTCCTGCCAGCGATGAGAAATTTTGATATTATGACTTCCAACCGTGACAAGAGGATTTGGAATATTGCTTCAGGAAAACAGGTTTCTTTAACTATTGATGATTCAAACGTTCCGCCTTTGCCAAGAACAATTCAAAGTAGGGGTGCTAATCGATTACTTTCTCCTGAAGATGAACTCAAAGAATTTGAAATCGACCCTCGTTTTGTAGTTAGCATTTTTGCATCGGAGAAGGATTTCCCTGAACTTGCCTGTCCGATTCAAATGCGATGGGACAACCTAGGTCGGCTTTGGGTTAGTTGTTCAACAACTTATCCTCATGTTTACCCAGGCAAAGAGCCTAACGACAAAATCATTATTCTTGAAGATACAGATGGTGATGGAAAGGCTGATTCTTCAATCGTTTTTGCCGATGACTTACACATTCCTTTGTCATTTGAGTTTGGCGATGGTGGCGTTTACGTATCAGAGGAGCCTCATTTAACTTTTCTCAAAGATACAGACAATGACGGTAGGGCTGATATTCGTGAGAAATTATTAACAGGCTTTGGTAGTGAAGACTCTCACCATGCATTGCATGACTTTGTGTGGACTCCTGATGGTGATTTGATTTTTCGTGAAGGAGTTTTTCATCATAGCCAAGTCGAAACGCCTTACGGACCTGTGCGCCAGCAAAACAGTGGTTGGTTTAGATTTGATCCTGATAGTCATCGATTGTCTGCCTTTGGGACTCATCAAAGTACTAATCCATGGGGGGTTACATTTGATGATTGGGGTCAACATATGGCTAGTTATCCAATCTATGCCCAGGCATTTCATGCACTTGATCCGGTTTATCCAAATCAACATCCGCGTCCGGTTGGCTTAAGGGCCTACTCTGGCACTTGTGGTCAGGAGTTTATAGATTTCCCTAATTGGCCAGTAGAGATGCAGGGTGGTTTTATCAAAGTTCGCTATAAGCCTTCTAATAGGATTGAATTTCATCGTTGGAAAGAGTCGGAACATGGTTTTTTTGAGGAATATGTTGAGAACATACTGTTTTCTAGGAACTTAAGTTTTATTCCGGTTGACTTGCGATATGGACCAGATGGAGCGATGTATGTTTGTGATTGGTATAATCCGATAAAGGGCCATGCTCAGTATTCACTGCGTGATGACCGTCGAGATCGCGTAAGTGGGCGAATTTTTCGTATTATGCCTAAAGGTTCAAAGTCGCAAAAGATGCCTCAGATAGCTGATGCCACAATTGAGAAACTGCTAGAAATACTTAAGCGTCGTGAATATCGATACCGTTATTGGGCTAAGCGTGAATTAAGAGGACGCAATTCTGGTAAGGTCAAGTTGGCACTTGATTTATGGATAGACAGGCTTGATCCAAATGATTCGCGCTACAGGCATCATCAAATTGAGGCTGTGTGGCTATATAGGGGAATTAACGCTGTTAACTTAGGTTTGCTAAAAGAATTGTTGGAATGCACAGATCATCATGCTCGCGCAGCTGCAGCTCACCAATTTCGTTATTGGTTTTCTTATTATAATAACCCTGAACAATTATTAAAAAGTTTAGCTAGTGATTCCAGTAGTCTCGTGCGAATGGAAACAGCTATTGCTACAAGTTATATTGGGACTCCATGGGCACTTGAATCACTTGTCCAAATTCTAAAACAACCCAATATTGGTCACCTTAGCTACGCTATTCGAACTGCTCTTGGATCTAGTACACTTGAACCTTATTGGAAGAGTAGTGTTGATAGAACTGCCAAGTACCCAGAGATTGATGAATTTATTAAAGCATTCAACCTTCGTCAGAAAATGTCTCCAAATCTACGATATTCAGCAAGTGATGCTGAGTTTGATTCCCGTAAAAATCTTAAGATAGTAAAAATTGCTGCTGTTAAGGAACGAATGTTATTTGATATTACAAAATTTGAAGTGAACGCTGGCCAACCTATTAGAATCGATTTCATTAATCCGGATGCGACTCCGCATAACTTAGTTATAGTAACTCCTGGATCAGAGGCAGAAATAGGCCAAGCAGCAAATGAAATGGCTAAGGACCCAAAAGCTGCACAGAAGGGTCAATTTGTTCCAAAATCAAAAAAAGTAATTCAAGCAACTAGAATGGTTGCTCCATTATCAGCTGAGACACTTCGTTTTGTTGCCCCCAGAAAAAAAGGTGAATATCCATATCTTTGTACATTCCCTGGTCATTGGGTTGTAATGAAAGGTGTTATGGTGGTTAATTAAGAGTTGATGGAGGAAGATTCTGTATGTCAAATAAGCTATTCGAGTGCTTTATGAAGCAATTACAAGGGACTTGGTGTTCTAGCTAAAGTTCAAATTCCTCTATTCATTTTCCAGAGCAAAAAGCAGCCAATTGCTTGAAATAAAAAATTCGGTAACCACATCCATAGGTGAGGGGCAAGTGCAGGGAAGCTTTCAAGTGATTGGGCTAGAATTATTAATCCGTAATATACTGTTACTAAGACAAGGGCCATAGCTATTCCAATATTTGTTTCTCTACGTTGGGTGCGTATAGCCAAAGGAATACCAATAATTGTAAATCCGATGCAGGCAAATGAGAATGCAAATTTTTGATGTAGTTGGATTTTTGCAGCTGTGGCATCGGTGCCATATTGCTTTGATTCATTAATAATCTTACGTAAATCTTTGAAACCTAGTTCTTTTAGTTTTGTTGATCGTTGGTTTTTATTGTTTTGTTTTTTGCCTAATGTCATAGGGCCATATTTTGAATAGACAAAAGTTCTTTCCTTCCCTTCATTGAATTCAAACCCATCTACGGAATGAAGTGTTAGTAGAATTTGCTGTGTGTCTGGTTTAATTTTCAGCGAAGCTTTATCTGCATTCATTCGCATCTTTAGTTTTTGATTATTATCATATTGATATATGGTTACGTCTTGCAGATTGTTGCTGCTGATATTATTCACATAAATACGATAGTTTGGTGGGAAATCAGTGTAGCTTTTTTCTTGAACTAGGGCTGTTGCGGTTGCAAGGCCATGTTCAAATATCATGTTTTTATATGCTAATCTGCATTGTGGTCCAATCTGTAAATTAATCCAGCCGCATAGAAATGACATAAGTACGCCAATTACAAAAATAGGAGTCGTGAGTGAGAGTAAGCTTATTCCTCCAGCACGTGCTGCTGTTAATTCTTGATCGGAACTGAAGCGGCCAAAGACGAGTAGGGTAGCTGTGAGCAGCCCCATTGGCAGTGAGTAAACTAGTACAAATGGAATTAGTAAGCCGATTGCTTTGAATAGGAAGCCAGGAGAGATCTGCCCGGAAGCCATAAGTGCTGCTATTTCTTTTAGTAAGTTTCCAAGCAGTAGAACAAAAGTGAATACCACAACTGTCATTAGCATTGTGGCTAATATTTCTTTAGCAAGATAGAAGTGCAGGGTTTTCATTATATGTCAGTTAAACTGACTTCCGTGGGTAATTCTTGAAGTTATGTAAGTAAGTTCGCAAGTTTTATGCTGCGTGACAGTCATAAAACAGTTGGATAATATATACACATATGGAGGTTTCACAATGCGTTTTGACCGTAAGTATTTGCAAGGATATATTTATTTATACTCTATTAGACTAATTAAATGAAAGATTTAGAATCAAATACTAACCATTCATCTTCTCATTCAACTGATAGTGAGGAGCTAGTCAATGAAGGCGATGCAGTGATTGGTCAAGCTTTGAAGTGGTCTGCTTTTGCCGCCGTATTCTTATTAATTTGTGGTTTTATTGCTTACAATTTATTGAAGCCAAAAGAGAAAAAGATCACAGCAGTAAATTCAGTTATTGAAGCGCCAGAGCAGCGGGTTATTCCGGCAAAAGAATATGTTCCAGAGGCTAAGTTTACTGATATTACTTCTGAATCTGGAATTAATTTTGAGCACAACAATGGAGCCACTGGAGATAAATTGTTGCCAGAGTCAATGGGGGCTGGTGTCGCATTTTTTGATTTTGATTCCGACGGTGACCAAGATCTACTATTTATCAATGGTACGTGGTGGCCTTGGGATATAAAGAAAAAGCCTGAACTAAAGCCAACCACTGCGGCGCTTTATCGTAACAATGGTAAAGGTATGTTTGAAGATGTAACAGTTGGGTCGGGTCTAGATGTTCCTTTTTATGGAATGGGTTTAGCAATTGGTGATTATGATAACGATGGTTTGCCTGATGTTTATTGTACGGCGGTTGGAAGTAATCGAATATTTAAGAACCTTGGTGGTGGCAAATTTAATGATGTTACCGCATTGGCTGGAGTGGCGGGAGGTGAAAATGAATGGAGTACCAGTGCTGCGTTTGCTGATGTAGATAATGATGGTGATTTGGATTTGTTCGTTTGCAATTATGTTCGCTGGTCACGTGAAATTGATTTTGAAGTGAACTACACTTTAGTAGGGGTAGGGCGTGCTTATGGACCACCAACGAATTTTCAAGGAGCTTTCCCTTATTTGTTTAGAAATGATGGAAATGGAAAGTTTACGAACATCTCTCAATCTGCTGGGGTTCAAATTCGCTCCAGCGCTACGAAAGTACCCATGGCTAAGTCGTTAGGGGTCTCTCCTGTTGACATAGATGAAGATGGTTGGGTGGATTTTATAGTGGCTAACGACACAGTGCATAATTTTGTTTTTATAAACAAAAAAGACGGAACTTTCAGTGAGATGGGAGGGATTAGTGGTATTGGTTTTGACAACAACGGAAAAGTTCGAGGTGCTATGGGGATAGATGTCGCTCGTTTTCGAAATGATAATACCCTAGGCATTGGTATTGGTAATTTTTCAAATGAAATGACAGCGCTTTATGTTTCTACTCCTAATAATCAATTATTGTTCACTGATAATGCAATCACTGAGGGGGTCGGTCCAGACAGTCGTTTGTTGCTCAAGTTTGGTTTGTTCTTTTTTGATTACGATCTTGATGGTTGGCAGGATTTGTTGACTTCAAATGGTCATCTTGAGGAAGAGATTACCAAGGTGCAGAAGAGTCAGTCGTACGCTCAGCCCGCTCAGCTTTTTTGGAACTGTGGTGGAACTCCAGCTAAAGGTGGTTTTGTAGCAGTTGATAAAAATAAAGCAGGTTTAGATTTGTTTAAACCAATAGTCGGCCGCGGCTCAGCATTTGCCGACATAGATGCCGATGGGGATCTAGATGTGGTTTTTACACAGCTTCATGGGAAACCACTTTTGCTTCGCAATGATCAGTCGCTTAAAAATTATTGGTTAAGAGTTAAATTAGTTGGTAAAGAAGCCAACAAAGATGGTGTTGGTTCGGTAGTTAAACTTAAGTCTGGTGATCTGACTCAATGGCGTTTAGTAACACCTGCGAAAAGTTATATGTCGCAGTCGGAAACTGTAGTTACTTTTGGCTTGGGAACAGATTCTAATCAGACTGAATTAATGATATTGTGGGCTGGTGGAGTTGAGCAGACTTTGTCAGTACCAAAATTCAATACAACAATTATAATTGAAGAGCAGTAAGTGGTTACAATCCGTCTTTGACTTTTTCAGCAAGTTCTTTTCCAAGTTCCAGAGCTTTAGTCAGAATTCCTTTTACTTTGCTTTCGCTGAAAGAAGTGCCATCCCCAAAAGAGACTCCGGGCATGTGTATAGTATCATTTTGAATAACAGCATGCGCAGCAACCGGTGTTTGGCAGCCTCCTCCCATTGCACTAAGAAATGCACGCTCAGCTTCGGTGCATACTTGTGTGTTGAAATGGTTTAGTCGCTGACAAAGTCTAGCAATTCTTTCGTCGTTTTCACGAATTTCTATTCCGATAGCACCTTGTCCAACGCACGGAAGCATATCATCAGTTTCGATTATCGTTGCATTAATTCCATCCGGAACAGCATCGCCCTGAAGTTCGTTATTCTTATTAATTTCGAAATTTAGTCGTCGCAGTCCTGCATGGGCTAGGATAATTGCATCGATTTGACAATTAATGGCAAGTTTTTCAAGTCTAGTGGGTACATTGCCTCGAATTTCAACAATATTCCATTGAGGTTTAAGTCGAAGTAATTGCGCTTTACGTCTTGGGCTACTGGTAGCGACAGTCAGTTTATCAGGGAAATCCTTGATCGCTAAACCAGAGGGGAAGCCTTTAAAGGAATGGTTGTTAGGTCCTTCATTCTCAATCTTTTTCAGCAAGTTTAGATTTTTGAGGTAATTTTGATCTCGATACGCAATGATTTCTCTTGGATCTTCCCTTTTAGTAACAGCGCCTAGCGTTAAACCAGATGGTAATTCTGTGGGAAGATCTTTTAAGCTGTGTACAGCCAAGTCAGCTTTTTGTTTAACTAGGGCAACTTCGAGTTCCTTTGTGAATAAGCCTTTGGGTAGTGACTGATTTGATTTAAGTCTCTGTGTTTGTAATTTATCCCCGGTAGTCTTTATGATTTTGATTTCGAACTTAAGTTTCGGGAAGGCTTTTCGGCATTGGTCAAAAATTGTGTTTGCCTGTGCAAGGGCAAGGGCGCTTCCTCGCGTGGCAATCACAATGTTTTTTGGATCTAACAAAGTAGTTAAAGGTTTTATTTAGGTAGCGGTTTGTTTTTGGCTCAGAATCACTGATGATTTTCCGAGATCAGGATTTAAGTCTTTTAAAATCTCATCTCGCTTTTTTATAATCAATTTTTCGCAATTAGTCACATCAGCTTTACGCTGATTTAGGTATTGGCTGGCTATTGTCTGTAAATCGTCGATATTGTAAACGTATACATTTTCAATCTGATTGCATGCAGGGTCTACATCTCGTGGTACAGCGATATCAATAATTAGCAATGGGCGATTGCCTCGCTGCTTTAACATTGCTTGAAGCTTATCTCTTTTAAGGATGTAATGATATGCAGAGGTACTGCTTATTATAATGTCGATTGCTTTAAACTCCTGCTCCCAAGTTTCGAAATGAATAGCTCTGCCTTGAAGCTCTTCGGCGAGTGATTTCGCTTTTTCATGAGATCGATTTGAGACAAGTATGCTGCTTGCTCCTCGGCTTTTTAAGGCGCGAGCAGCTTTTTCGCTGGTATCTCCTGCGCCTATGACAAGAACCTGTTGTGATTTTAGTGAGTCAAAAATTGATTCTGCAAGCTCAACGGCAACTGAGCTAATGGAAATACTTCCTCGTTGGATCTGTGTCTTAGTACGAACCAGTTTTGCTACATTGAATGCCTTTTGGAATATCCTGTTTAATATCGGGCCAGTAGCTTTCTTTTGAAGGGCAAGTTTATAACTTTGCTTTAATTGCCCTAAAATTTCTGTTTCTCCTAAGACCATCGACTCTATACCACATGAGACTCGAAAAAGATGCGCGATGCTATGAGAATCGTAAAATGAGTAAAGCGCATCACCAGGTTTTTCGCTAATATCATGAAAATCACATAGGAATTGAGAAAGTTTTTGTTTGATTGAGTCATTATTTTTTGAAGCGGCGTATATTTCAACACGATTACATGTGGAGAGAATCAATGCTTCTTCAGCAATCCCTTTCTCTTTTATTTGATCAAGCGCCTCAATAATTTGATTTTCAGAAAATGCAAACCTCTCCCGCAATTCGACAGGAGATGAATGATGACTTAAACCTATTACAATGACCGGCACGATTTATGATTTTGGATTGTGAATAGATGATAAAAGGTTTGTTCCCCAAAAAGTAAAAATAACAAAACCAAAAACGATAATCGCCATCCATGCGTAACGCCTTCCACGTTGATCGAATTTCATATGAGTGATCAATAGCATTAAATAAAACCCCCAAACAAGAAGGGACCAAATTACTTTGGAGTCATTCCAAAAAGATGTTCCATCAGGGAGATCTAAGAATATTCCACCAATAGCAAGCCCTGTAGTTAGTAAAACTAATCCAGATACAAGTGTTCCTGTGATTAGTTTTTCCAGTCGCTGAATTGAAGGGAGCATTGTAAATAATGCACCAGCAAGATGAAGTTTTAGGTTTCGATCTTGTGTTAGAAACATGCTGCCTGTTATTGCGCTAAGGCCAAAAGATCCATAACCAAGCATAATCAGTGCGGCATGCAAGCTGGACCAGCCATTTATGAAATTAGGTTCATTGCCGTATTCAGGGTCCAGTCCTGGCATCATTGCAAATATACCAACGCAGAATAATAGTGGTGCAGTAAATACACCAATAAATCTAAGCCTTGGCCAAATTCCAAAGACAAGGCTGCTAAGTGATATTGTCCAAAGGATAAAAGTTGTAGCCTCGTAAAGGTTATTGACTGGGCATTGCTGAAGTGAAAATCCTCGACTCGTTAATGCAATTGTATGCAACACAAATGCGAGAGCAATAATTGCATATGATGTCCAGGTGTTATGATGAAAACCGCGACGCCAAATAAAAATAGAATATAGCAGGCCAAGGCCGTAAATAATTACGGCTGACAAAAACCATATGCGTTCGGGTAGCAAAATTAGAAATGACTTACTTAAAACACTCGGCAGGCATATTATAATGACTAGGTCTATCGCTTCAACTGAAAGTTGACCTTACAGTTTAGATGGAAAATTTGGTTTTGTATGTTAAATGAGTGTTAATTTACTTATTATTTTCTTTTTATGAACCAAGTAGCTCTTATTACAGGGGCCTCCCGAGGGATCGGCCGTGGGGTTGCCCTCGATTTAGCTGCAGCCGGCTGGAATCTAGTTGTTAATTATGCAAATAATAAAACTGCAGCCGATGACACAGCCGAGTGTTCGATTGAACATGCCAGGTCAGCGGGGCATGAAATTTGCGCTAAGACATGTCAGGGAGATGTTGGTCAGTCCAAAGACCGTGATCGACTAGTTTCTTTTGTTCGCAATCAGTTTGGCAGGCTTGATTTATTAGTTAATAATGCAGGCATTACATCTATTGGTCGATCAGACCTGCTTGAAGCTTCTGAAGAAAATTGGGATGCATTGATGGCAATTAATTTAAAGGGACCTTTTTTTCTAAGTCAACTAGTTGGCAATTGGATGATAGAACAGAATAAGTTGGATAGTTCATTGCGTGGAAAAATTATTAATATTTCATCGATTAGCTCCGATGCTGTGTCGATCAATAGGGGTGATTACTGTATTGCAAAAGCTGGCTTGAGGATGGTAACAAAATTATTTGCTGCTCGATTAGCAGATGCTGGCATCAATGTATATGAGGTGCGGCCTGGCATAATTGCTTCTGATATGACAGAGCCAGTAAAGAACAAGTACGATAAAATGATTAATGAGGGTCTAACACCTATCCGGCGGTGGGGTCAGCCTGGCGATGTTGGGAAGGCAGTGGTTGCTTTAGCTCAAGACTATTTTCCATTTACTACTGGTGATGTGTTTAATGTAGATGGAGGTTTCACTGTGCGACGAATTTGATATGGCGATAAAAATAAACCGTAATCTAACAGCGAAGAAACTTCTCCCTAAAGTGGAGCAATTTTTTCATTTATCAGGTCAGAAAATTTTATCAATCGAAAAAGAGTGGCGTGCTTCTAAAGGCACACCTGTTTTTACTGAGAAGGGAAAATATACGACCAGAGGCTGGACTGAATGGACGCAGGGGTTTCAGTTTGGATCTGCTATATTGCAATTTGATGCAACGGGAGATCAAAAGTATTTGGATATCGGATACAAGGGTACCTTAAAGCATATGGCTTCGCATGTTTCGCATGTTGGAGTGCATGATCATGGATTTAACAATATTTCGACTTACGGAAATTTGCGGCGAATCATGCGAGAAGGTAAGATTCCATTTAATTCTCGTGAAATAGATTTTTACGAATTGGCTCTTAAAGTTTCAGGAGCAGTGCAGGCTGCTCGTTGGACTTCAATACCAGCTGGTGGTTTTATATATTCATTTAATGGTCCGCACTCTTTATTTGTAGACACAATACGGTCCTTACGTGTATTGGCGGTCAGTCACCAACTAGGGCATTCTCTGATGGGAGAAAAAGATAAAAAAATATCACTACTTGAACGTTTGGTGCAGCACGCTAAGGCAACTGCAGATCATTGCATCTATTATGGAAAGGGTCGGGATCATTATGATATTTGTGGTCGTACTGCTCATGAAAGTATATTTAATCTAAACGACGGTAGTTACCGTTGTCCAAATTCGCAACAGGGTTATTCACCTTTTAGTACATGGACGCGTGGCCTTGCGTGGGCTATCTGTGGTTTTGCTGAAGAGCTTGAGTTTTTTATGGCACTTAAAGATAAGGAACTGAAGCCTTTCGGTGGACGAAAAAAACTTAATAATATGATGCTTAAGGCAGCAAGAGCAACTGCTGATTATTATATTGAAAATAGTTGTGTTGACGGGGTTCCCGTCTGGGACACAGGAGCTGCAAATATACATTATTTAGGTGATTATCTTTCTAAACGGTCAAACCCATATAACAATTATGAACCAGTAGACTCATCATCAGCAACTATAGCTGCCCAGGGGTTAATTCGTTTAGGTAATTATCTTATTAATTCTGGAAAAAAAGCCTCCGGATCAAAATATCGTCAAGCGGGATTGACAGTTGCCGAAACTTTACTTGATGAGCCATATCTCTCGACAAGCTCTAAACATCAAGGATTGGTACTACATTCAATTTATCATCGTCCAAACGGTTGGGACTATGTGCCAAGAGGTAAAAAGATTCCATGTGGAGAAAGCTCAATGTGGGGTGACTATCATGCTCGAGAATTAGCTTTGATGTTATTGCGTGAAGCTCGAGGTGAAAGTTATATGACTTTTTTTGATTACTGATTTTATTGTGTCTGGAATATTAAATTTAATGCGAATACCCAAGCTTAAGACGCCTGAAGCGTTTCGAAAAAATACAGCTTCGTTGGGTATTGATTTGCCATGTGATGATCACGTTTTGCCTGCGGCAGAATCACCTTTGTCTACGCCCTTAGATATAATTAAGCTTAATGGTAAGACTGCGGGAAACCGAATTGCAATTCATCCTATGGAAGGCTGGGATGGAACAAAAACCGGCGGAGTTACAAAGGAAATGAAACGTAGATGGCAACGATTTGGGATGAGTGGGGCCAAATTAATTCTTGGGGGTGAGGCAATGGCAGTTCGACATGATGGAAGAGCTAATCCAAATCAGTTAATTATTTCAAATGAAAATAAGTCAGAAATTGCAGGATTACTGGAATTGTTGTTAGATTCTCATCAAGAAAAATATGATACTACAGAAGATTTAGTAGTTGGTTTTCAGCTCACACATTCTGGTCGGTTTTGTCGTCCTAACGAACATTCTCAATTTGAGCCACGTGTAGCTTACAGACATCCAATTTTAGATTCAAAATTCAAGGTTACCAGTGATAAGCAATTATGGACAGATGATGAAATTGATGAATTAATCCAATGTTATATTCGTGCTGCAAGGATTGCTGCTGATATTGGTGCGGACTTTGTAGATATTAAGCATTGTCATGGTTATCTTTTACACGAATTTCTTGGAGCTCATACACGCCCTGGTCGGTATGGAGGATCATTTGAGAATCGCACTAGAATTCTTAGTCAAATCATAAATGGTATTCGTTCTGATCGAAATCAAATTGATATTATTGTGCGGTTGAGTGCCTTTGATTTAGTTCCATTTAGATCTGATCCTGAAAAATCTAGTTCAGGAAAACTTGGCCCAGGTATTCCTGAGAATTTCTCTCATTGCCTGCCATATAACTATGGCTTTGGTGTTAATCCTGACAACCCACTTGAATATGATTTGAATGAACCTCAAAAGTTTATCAAGCTTTGTAGTGAGCTAGGTGTAAAGCTGGTTAGCCTCAGTGCTGGCTCACCATATTATAATCCGCATATTCAACGTCCTGCTATTTATCCGCCCTCGGACGGTTATCAGCCGGCGTATGATCCGCTTATTGATGTTGAACGTCAGATTCAAGTCGTTCGAAAAATTCGTGATACAGCTCCATCAAATATTGCTATTGCAGGCTGTGCTTACAGCTATCTTCAAGAGTTTTTACCACATGTGACGCAGTATTTGGTTCGCGAAGGCTGGGTTGATGTTGTTGGATTAGGGCGAATGGTTCTCAGCTATCCTGATTTGCTGTTAGATGCCATAGCACAGGGGCAATTAAATTCTAAGAAAATTTGTCGGACCTTTAGTGATTGCACAACAGGCCCGCGTAATGGGCTTATTAGTGGTTGCTATCCGCTTGATAGCTATTACAAGGATCGACAGGATTACGACGTTTTAAAGCGAATAAAAAAACAGATCTGAATTTTTATAGTGAGATATACCCATTCAAATTCAGCTAACGTTACTATACATCCAAGTCAATTTCCTGATGTTATTCAGCGCCAACTGATTGCAGCACTTAGAAGAGGAGATGTGCCTCCTAAATTTTTATATGATAGCGTTTATCAAACACAAAAATGGCTTAATGTTCATCAAATCCATTCACCTTCACAAATAGATCAGGAGGTAAATAGTGTATATGATTCTGTTTTTGATTTTGGATTTAACCAAGTCCATGAAATGGAGTCAGCATTAATTGGATTAGGATGTGGAGGAGGCAAAAAGGATGCGATATGTTTGTCAAAGTTGAAAATTGGAAGTGGCCTTTTACATTATGTTCCTTGTGATGTTAGCCAAGCAATGACTTTAATCGCGCGGGAAGAAGTTGGGAAGAATTTAGATTTTAACAAAATTTATCCATTAGTATGTGATCTTTCTGAATCCGATAATTTAGAGGAGTTTTTTGATATATTATTACCTTTTAATCACAAACGAATTTTTACTTTTTTCGGTATGATTCCCAATTTAGAGCCAAATCTTATATTACCAAAGCTCTTTAAAATGGTTAGAAAGGATGATGATCTTTTCATTAGTGCTAACCTTGTTCCGGGTGAAAACTATCAGCGTGGTATAGAAAATATTTTACCTCAATACGACAATCAGGAGACACGTGATTGGCTTCTTTCTTTTTTAATTGGCATTGGGGTTGCTGTAGATGATGGGGATTTAAATTTTTGCATTGAGCCTGAAGGTGAGCTGCTTCGTATTGTTGCTTATTTTCGCTTTAGTCGTTCGCAGGTGATTCGAATCAATAATGAAACTATCACATTTGAATCTGAACAGCCGCTTAGAATTTTTTATTCCTATAGGCATACCGTAAATACTTTGAATAAATGCTTACTTGAGCACGATTTAAAAATAATCTTTAGTAAGATTTCTAAATCTGGTGAAGAGGGTGTTTTTAAAGTTAAACGTTCAGTTTAATTTTTTTTAAGGAACCGGAAGCTCGTCGAGTATTTTCTGAATGATTACTTCTGAAGATTTTTCTTCTGCTTCTGCTTCGAAAGTGACTGAGATTCTGTGTCGAAGAACATCATGTGCTACACTTTTTACATCTTGTGGTGTTACAAAACCTCGTCCACGTAAAAATGCATGAGATTTAGCACATAATGTAAGTGCTATTGTTGCACGAGGGGAGGCTCCAAGTTGTATGAAATCTGATATGTTGATTTGATATTTTTCAGGTTGTCTAGTGCAGCAAATCATATCTATTATATAGTCTTTTACCTTATCATCGATATAAATATTATTAATAATCTCTCTCGCTTTTTTAATGTCGTCCATTGAGATTACTTGTTGTGTTTCGGGTGTGGCATTTGTGGAACTCATAAGATCAAGAATGTGTCGTTCTTCAGCGCGTTCTGGATGACTTATTTTGACTTTAAGCATGAAACGGTCAACTTGTGCTTCTGGTAGAGGATAAGTGCCTTCTTGATCAATTGGATTTTGAGTGGCTAATACCAAAAACGGTTCTGGTAGTTTGTAGGTTTGATCGCCAATGGTAACTTGTCTTTCCTGCATAGCTTCTAGAAGAGCGCTTTGTACTTTAGCTGGAGCACGATTTATTTCATCAGCTAATACTAGATTTGCGAATACGGGCCCTTGCTTCGTAGTGAAGTCACCTGACTGAGGGTTATATATTTGTGTGCCCACTACATCAGCAGGTAGCATATCGGGTGTGAATTGAAGTCTGGAAAAATTTGCATCCATGCATTGAGCTAATGACTTTATTGATAGTGTCTTGGCCAAACCGGGAACACCTTCAAGGAGAACATGCCCATTGGCTAGTAGGCCAATAATAAGTCGTTCAACGAGTGTTTTTTGTCCGATTACGACTTTGCTCATCTCCCCTAAAAGTGGCTGAACGAAGGCGCTTGAGTGTCTTACTTCTTCATTAATGGCTGTAATTCCTGCATTCATAGATTCAGATTATTCAACTGTTTTATTTAAAAAAAGATTTTGCATTCTCAATATCACAAGAAATCTGTTTTTTTAATTCTTCGATAGATTCAAATTTAATTTCATTTCGTAGTTTGTCAATAAGCTCAATATCAATTACTTGATCATAAATATTTTCATTAAATTTAAGTATATGAGCTTCGACCTGTATCGAAGGGTTTGGCTTTATTATAGTGGGGCGAACACCAATGTTAAGTAAGGATTTGTGAGTTTTGCCGTTAAATTTTGTATATGATGCATAAACTCCATTCGGAGGTAAAATTAAGTTTTTTGTGTCGATATTGGCGGTAGGAAAGCCAATTTCACGGCCTTTACCATCGCCCTTTACAACTGGACCTTCAATTGAGAATTTGCGACCCAACATTTGTTTGGCATCATCAATTTTCCCATTAATCAAGGCTGATCGAATTCTAGTGCTGCTTACTATTTGACCATTAAGTTTTACAGGTTGTAATCCATAAGTAAGAAAATTAAGTTCTTGGCTAAGTTTTTGAAGTAACTGGAAATTACCATCTCTGTTGTGACCAAACATAAAATCATTACCTACGGAAATGCTATGAATTGATCCAAATCCTTGTGCAAGTTCTTGAATGAATGATTTGCCCGTTTTACGGCTGAAGGCTTCATTGAACTTAATGATTAGTATTGCATCGACGCCTAACAATTCAATGCTTCGATTTCGTTGTGCCTGCGTTTGTATTAAAGATGGAGCATTTTTTGGGGAAATAATGTTCGCAGGATGTTGATCAAAAGTAACTGCGACTGAAATTGCATTACTCTGTGAAGCGGCATTGATAGCATTCTGTAGAACTTTCTGATGTCCAAGGTGAACACCGTCAAACATACCAATTGCTAAGCAAACTTTTTGATTATTATTTAGATCGTTAGCTTGGCTAAGTTGTTTCATTTAATGAATGCAGAAAGTTTTAACATTGGAATAATGCGCTTATTTAAATCTAAGGCAGAAAGAGTGGTCAGCTCCTCTAAAGAAGTAGCATTACTTACTTTGAATGTTCCTGAAATAGTTCGTCTAAGTCCGGAGAGATGTCCTCCACAGCCAATTTTTTGGCCAAAGTCATGTGCTAAAGTCCGAATGTATGTCCCCTTTGTACAGGCTACTTTGAACCATGCTACAGGTGTTTCATATTCAGAGATAAGAAATTTGTAGAGGTGTATAAATCTTTCTTTTCGATCAATGGTTTGGCCTTTTCGAGCAAGTTTGTACAATGGAGTTCCATTAATTTTGATAGCACTAACCATCGGTGGGATTTGCATTTGATCTCCTAGAAACTTATTAGCCTCTTTTTGTAGTGTTTCAATAGAAAGGTCTGGAACTGGTTGAGTTGACTCAACTTGACCTTCTGCATCGAATGTGTTGGTCGTTTCGCCGAGTTTCATTGATCCTACATAAACCTTGTCATCAGACATTAGTTTTTCAGACAGCTTTGTGGCTTTACCAAGAACTATTATTAATAAGCCTGTTGCGGCCGGATCTAGTGTGCCGCAGTGGCCTACTTTCTTTATGCGATAACTATTGCGAATAATATCTACAATATCATGGGATGTTGGTCCCGCTGGCTTGTCAATAAGAAGAATACCATCATAGGTTAAGCTCATGATTTTCCTGATTGAAGTTCATTACGTATCGCTTTAATTACTCGGTTTTGGATGTTTTTTGGTTTGCCTGTAATTCTTGCTCCAGCTGCCG
>SHAK01000030.1 GCA_004213515.1 Limisphaerales bacterium
TGTATACTAAGTGTTCAGAATCTCCGAGAGCTTCAACCAGATCTGGTATTGTTGGAGCGGCCAACTTGCCAAGTTCTGCTAATCCTGCAACGCCACCAGCTCGAATTTCCGCCAACTCATAAGTATTGGCCCAGCGATGAATAGTTTTAATTTCAATTAAAGGCGTGAACTCAGCGACACTTATTAAAGGTTTTTTCCAAACCGGATCTTTATAATACAGAGTTTTAAGCAACCAAGGGATTGCATTTGTTCCTAAACGTGCAACTGCTTTTTTAGATTCGTTATGTTTACTTGGATTTGCTGTAATCAGCAAATCTTGAACCCATTTTTCCAGTGGCTTTCCATCTATTATTGGTCCGCGATCTCGTTTTAATAATATAAGGAGCAAACATATAAGAATAAGCGTTCCAGCGCAGATCCTAATTATTTGCCACTTCATTCCCGAATAGTGGAATTTGGTTTCACTTGAGTGAAGTAAAAACTGTTTTATTTAAGCGACTTGCAAACCTTTGATTTGCTGTCGACAATCCTTTTGTGTTTTTTCACTTTGGATTAGATTGGCGGTTTTTGAAGCGAGTTTTGATCGGTAGTAATATTCGGTGGACCATGCTAAGGCTTTTAATCCTGTTGATTTCTACCGTTATTGTTTCTGTTTATTTTTTCCCTGACGGTGAAGCAAGATATCGACGTATATTAGTGGATGGCAAAAGTATGAATCCTACGTTTGTTAATGGGCAGACCTTGTGGATTCATACGTTAGAATATGAGAATGAACCCCCTGTACGTGGGGATATAGTTGTGTTAGGAGAGAATTGGGAAAGTAAGCCATTTTATCTAAAACGAATAATAGGTTTGCCTGGAGAACGAATTAGCATTCGTCGTGGTGAGATGGCTATAAATGGGGATGTGTATGATCAATTTGGAGTAGGGCGAATTAGGGCGAGACTTGTTCCACTTAAACTTGAAGAGGATGAATATTTTGTGCTGGGAGACAATCGTCCAATTAGCAGCGGGGGAGTTGTTGAGGTAGACAAAATTCTAGGTAAAATTCTTTAGGAATTAAGAGATAGACCATCAGCTTTGCTGTTCGATCTGCTTTGTAATTTCCAGTGCCAATTCAATTGCTTGGCGTGCAGATTCACCACTAACAATTGGCACCTGTTTTTTTTTGACGCAATTTACAAAACTTTCAAGTTCTACCTTTAGAGGTTCTTTGTGTTCAATTGGGACGGGCTCCCTTAAAACTTTTTTGCCACCAAATTGACTAATTATTTTGCTGTCTTTAGCAATAAGAAGTTTTTTAAAGAAAGAGGATTCTTTTTCATCATCTTTAGCTAATCGGTAGTGGAAGCCTTTTTGATCGCGATAATCTAGGGATAAATAGCTTGGTTTTTCTCCGCCGCTAAACACTCTAATTTTTCGCATTTGTTCTGGGCTAACACGACTGGCGGTTAAGTTGGCTACACATCCATTGGAAAAACGCAATCGAGCATTAGCGATATCCTCGGATTGACTTAGTACTCTTACGCCAGTCGCATCTACATGCTCTATCTTGGAAGAAACAAACGTAAGAACTATGTCTAAATCATGAATCATAAGATCTAGAACCACCCCGATGTCCATACTTCTTGCCGGGTATGGTGAAAGTCGGTGTGATTCGATAAAGCGAGGCGCTTGAACTGCTTTTTGAAGAAAGTTAAATACAGGATTAAATCGTTCAATATGACCAACTTGTAATATACAGTCTCGAAGCTTGGCTAGCTTAACCAATTCTGATGCCTCATCTACATTATCAGTCATGGGTTTTTCAACAAGCAGATGCTTGCCTTGTTCAAGAAGAGATTTAGCTAATAAGTGATGGGTTGAAGTTGGGGTAACAATGCTTAAGGCATCAGCTTCCTCAGCTTCTTCTATTGAACTAAGGGGGGTAGTGTCATATTTAGAAGCAATAGCTTTGGCCTGCACTTGGTTAGTATCGAAAACTCCTATTAGCTCAACGTGTCCCTTTTGGTGCAGTTCTTTGTAAATACGTGCATGGTTCTGCCCTAAAGAACCTACGCCCAGTACTGCGACTTTAATGCTCGCTGCCACGGGGTCAATCGTAACGATTCAATGCTATTCCTGCGAGAAAATGAACACGTTGAGTGTATAAGTGAAGAGCTAGAATGGCTATAATGCTAAGTATTTGGGACATAGTACACTCGACAGTAACACACAACCTCCTCATTATGTCTTAAAGCAATGGCACAACCAGAAATAAAAACCAAAGTTGTTGGGAGCTATCCAATTCCTCTTTGGCTGAGCATGAATCCCTCAACTCCTACTTTACGCGATGCAATTATGGTCGTGTTGAAGACGCAGGAATTGGCAGGTATAGATTTAATTTCCGACGGTGAACTTTCGCGTTATGACGTTAGCCATCCGGAGACCAATGGAATGATTGATTACTTTATTCAGCCAATGAGAGGAATCTCATCTATCTTAACTCGAAGTGATTTAGAGCAGTTTGCGTCGGAACAAAGAATGGGATTTCGTGTTCAGCCTGCAGGAGTTGTTGAAGAGCAGGTTACAGAGGGCACCATGAATCTGCCTCGCGATTGGAAGTTTTTTAAGGGTCTTAGCAAGTCTGAAACAATGTTTACTTTTACGGCTCCTTACATGTTAGCAAGAACACTAATTGACAAGCACTACGGTGATATTAGGCAATTAACTATGGACATAGCCGAGGTTTTGCGTGCTCAGGTGCAAGGCATTGATGCACCAGTAATTCAAATGGATGAAGCGCATCTTACTGGGCATGCTAAAGATGCCGAATGGGTGCATGAGCCTTTTAATCATGCACTTAGTGGAATTCAGGGAGAGAAAGCGCTTCACTTATGTTTTGGAAATTACGGGGGACAATCTATTCAAAAAGGATATTGGAAAGATTTAATGCCTTTTCTTAATAAACTAGATGTTGACCATCTTGTCCTAGAATTCGCTAGGCGTGGTTATGATGAGCTTCATGAATTTGGTAAACTTAAACCCGAGATAAAACTTGGTGTTGGAGTGGTGGACATCAAGGACAACGAAGTTGAATCACCTGATCTTGTAGCTAAACGTATAGAAAATGCAGTTAAAGTTTTAGGAATGGATCGTATAAAATGGATTCATCCTGATTGTGGGTTTTGGATGTTGCCTAGGAGTGTAGCAGACAGAAAAATGGCCTCTTTAGTTGCGGGGCGAGATATTTATTTAGATCGTTGAATTATTGATTTAAAGCTGTAACTCCATATATATTAGATCTTTAGAGTGCAAAAACCTTTTTTTATCCACGTATGTTATAATTGCCAAAAAGAAGGTTTTCTCGACTTAAAAACAGTTTTTTCGAAGAGTTTTAGAAAGTTTCTCACCGGTTATTAACAATATCTTTAAAGTGCGCCAAATTGTCTCAGTATTGTATGTATTGACAAACCCAAAGCTCACAATTAGTTTGCCCGCCTGCTAGCGGACATTAGGCCCTAAATTATCTAACCGTTGGCTGAAATACAGAAAGGAAGTGAGTATCTTTTGACGGAAATAAGAGTTAGAAAAGGAGAATCATTAGACAAGGCTTTGCGTCGTTTAAAGAAGCGTCTTGATCGTGAAAACGTGATCAAAGATGCGCGTAATAATCGTTACTACGAAAAACCCTGCACGCGTCGTCGCCGTAAGATGAAGGTTGCTAAGTTCTCGCAAATGTTGAGAACTCGATACGCTGATAACTGATTCGAACTGATTTTTTAGCCGGAAGTTGCCTACTTGGTGGCTTCCGGCTATTTTTTTTGGATGTATTCGTTTTCCACCTGTTGGAATTCCCATAGGCACACAGACGGCCGAGCTATGCTTGAAGAGATTCGTGATCTTGGTTTCGAGTATGCTGAATTGAGTCACGGTATTAGATTAAGTTTGGTTCCAGGTGTAATTGAAGCATTTCAAGCGGGAGTAATTAAAATTTCAACTGTTCACAATTTTTGTCCACTTCCCATTGGATGCAAACACGCAAATCCGAATGTGTTTAAATTCTCTTCTACCGATGCAAGGGAGCGTGAAAATGCGTATAAGCATACCTTGAAAACAATTGAATTTGCAGATCGCCTTAGTGCTAAGTTAATCGTACTCCACATGGGTGAGATAAATATGCGTAATTATACAGATAAGCTAATTAGTCTTCTTGAAGCGGGTAAACAAGACACTCCAAAATATCAAAGACTTTGTCAAAAAGCTGAGATTAAAAGAGAAAAAGCTAAGGCTAAATACTGTGAAAATGCTTATGATATGTTGGAGAGAATAGTTGAGCAGGCATCTATGCGTGGGATCAAGCTAGGAATTGAAATCAGGGAGGATCTTGAAGAAATTCCACTTGATAGCGACTGGGATTTTTTCTTCAAAAGATTTGATGATCCAACAGTTTGCTATTGGCATGACATAGGCCATGCACAAATAAAAGAGAATCTGGGCTTTATTCATCATCGGTTGCATTTAGAATCAATGGCTCCTCGCCTGGGTGGATTTCATTTGCATGATGTGGAGTTTCCTGGCCGAGACCATCGGCCTCCTGGTAAAGGGATGATTGACTATGAAGGCCTGAAGGACCTTGTTAAGCCTGATCATATTAAGGTATTTGAGCTAAGCCCAAGCCTGAAGCCTGAGGCTGCTAAGGAGGGGATCTCACATCTTAAATCTATTTGGGGGGATGAGTGACCACAAACTCTAATCTGTTCAAATTCATCTTAAAATTGTTGATCTGCTTGATTTTGGTCACGTGGATTTTAAATAGTATTTTTGCAGGCGAAGCCGAAAACGCGCTCAAGCTAGAAGGTAGAAAATGGGCTGAACTATCAACGGAAGAACAGTTTCAAGAAAGCTGGTCTAAAGGGCCGTCAAGTTTATGGAAAACGATTTCAAATGTTGAATTAGGATGGTTACTGGTTTCACTCATATTTATGGGAGCTACAATATTCATTGGGGTTATTCGCTGGCGAATAGTGCTTGCGGTTCAGGGATTAAAGCTTTCCTTCCGAAGAGCCATGGGGATCTCTTTAGTAGCCCATTTCTTCAACTCATTTTTATTAGGAGCTACTGGTGGAGACTTACTTAAGGCATACTTTGCCTCTGGAGAGACGAGTCATAAAAAAGCAGAAGCGATAACAACAGTAGCAGTCGACCGCCTTTTAGGTCTCTTTTCGATGCTTTTGTTTTGTTCCATTTTAGCTCTTATCAATTGGGACGTTGTCATGAGTGAGAAAAGCTTTATGACTGTAATGATATTAATTCTGGGAATGTTGTTTCTGAGTGGAACGGTCGTGATACTTTCCTTTTGGGGTGGCCCGCCTAATTCACGTTTAAAAATCGAGTTCTTGCTTAAGAAGTTACCTAAAGGGGATTCTTTAATTCGCTGCATTGAGGCTTGTAGATTTTATGGGAAAAAAACAAGTTTTCTGCCTCGAGTGCTTTGTTGGTCGATGCTGTTGAACTTTGCTTGTGTGATGCAGATACTAACACTTGGTTGGGGTCTGGGCCTGGATATGGGTAGTAACATGCTTGTGATGATGCTGGTAGTGCCGGCTGTCATATGTATCAGTGCTCTTCCTATCACTCCAAGCGGGATTGGAGTTCGAGAGAACTTATACGTGTCGCTGCTTTCATCGACAGCTATTGGGATTGACCAAAAGGCAGCTTTATCACTTTCAATCTTGGCATTTGCGGGCAGTTTACTTTGGAGTTTAGTTGGAGGCGCAGTGTACTTTTTTTTCCGTAGTCAAAAAACCCTTGATCAAGGCTAATTCTTCAAAATTCTAATCTACAATGCTTTTAAAAGGGTTTTTAATTCGCTTAAACGTTTGTCAGGCGTACGCTTTTCAAACCGAGGATATTTTCCCCCAAGGGTGATTAGGCTGCCGTTACGAGTAAACATTATTTTCTCTTCTCGGGTCTCTATTGCAGTCACTTTTTTGGGAGCTGCGAGTATTTTTAATTCTGCAACACGCAATAGTCTATCAACTGATTTTGGTATAGGGCCAAATCGGTCGCGGATCTCAATTATCAATTCTTTAAGATCCTTTATATTGAATAGTTGTGCCAGTTTTCTATAGATAGTTATTCGTTGGCGCGTTTCTGGAATGTACTCAAAAGGAAGATAAGCTGGAACACGTCCGATATCCCTTTTTTCCAAAGGTATTTTGTTTTCTCGTTTTTCATCGTCATCTACGGCAACTGCTACAGTTCTAGGAATGTTAATTTCGAATTCGAGTTTTTTTGTTTTAGATTTTTCCTTTTGAGCTTTGCGTTCCTCGCCTGGTTGTAGAGCAAGAAAATCTATCGTTACATTGACCTTCAATCGGTGTTCAACTTTTTCTCCTTTGAGTCGTTTTACGCTCTGTTTTAATAATTGGCAGTATAACTCGAACCCGACAGCGGTAATATGGCCACTCTGTTGAGCGCCAAGAATATTGCCAGCACCACGAATCTCGAGATCCCTCATAGCGATTTTGAAACCACTACCTAGTTTAGAATATTGCTTTAGAGCGCTAATCCGTTTGCGAGCATCTGTAAGCAGCGCGGCATGCTTGGGTAGAATCAGATACGCATAGGCTTGGTGTTTGTAGCGACCAACGCGACCTCGCAACTGGTAAAGCTCGCTTAAGCCAAAGCGGTCTGCCCGATCAATAAGCATGGTATTAGCATTGGGTATGTCGACGCCACTCTCAATGATGGTAGTCGAAAGAAGAATGTCTGCTTTCCCGCTAATAAATTGGGTCATTACTTTCTCAAGTGAACCGCTCGACATTTGACCGTGCCCAACAATCAATCTTGCTTTAGGTACGAGTTTACGGATGCGTTCAGCCATAGTCTCAATGGTAGTTACGCGATTATGTAAGAAGAATACTTGTCCTCCTCGGTTGAGTTCACGCTTGATAGCATCTCGAATTATTGTTTCGTCGAATTCTATTACCGTAGTCTCGATCGGAAGCCGATCTTGCGGTGGAGTCTCAATGGTGCTCATATCTCTAGCACCAGTGAGAGCCATATGAAGTGTTCTGGGAATAGGTGTGGCGGTAAGTGTAATTACATCTACACTTTGCCGAAGCATCTTAAGCTTCTCTTTATGCAATACTCCAAAGCGTTGTTCCTCGTCTATAATCACTAGTCCTAGATCCTTAAAGCGGATCTTGTCTTGGATGAGTTTGTGTGTGCCAACAACAATATCAGTGGAGCCTGCAGCAAGTCCCTTAATTGTTTCATCAGCTTGTTTTTTAGTTCGGAACCTGGATAGCAACTCTACTGAAATTGGAAAGTCAGCCATTCTTTCTAGGAAGGTATTATAATGTTGTTGAGCCAATACCGTAGTAGGCACCAGCATGGCCACCTGTCGCCCTCCCATAACTGCCTTAAATGCTGCGCGAATTGCTACCTCAGTTTTACCAAAACCGACATCCCCACAGATTAAACGGTCCATTGGCTGAGCTTTTTCCATATCTTGTTTTGCAGCTTTTATAGAAGCCCATTGATCGGGTGTTTCTTCGTATGGAAAAGCGCTCTCAAATTCCCTTTGCCACGGGGTATCTTTACTATATGCGTGGCCAGGCTGAGCCTCTCGAGATGCTTGAATTTTTAATAGTTCAGCTGCCAGATCAGCGACAGCTTTTTCAGCTTCGGCTTTTGCTTTGCTCCAGCGCTTGCTGCCGAGAACGCTTAGAGGTGGGTTTGCCTTTCCTGTTCCAACATATTTACTAACAAGGTGCGCTTCCGATACTGGTACGTATAGTTTTGGAAGGTCTTGATCCGGATCGCTTGAGCCAAACTCGATAGCAAGGCACTCATACCCCTCGTCGCTATTTTTTTCTTGCGATTGTTTTTTTCTTTTTTCCGAAGGCAGGGTTTTTAGTCCGATGTAACGACCTATGCCATGCTGTAGATGAACGACGTAGTCTCCTAAGTTTAAATCAGTAAAATCAATCTCAAGTGCCGAGCGAGTAGCCAGGGCATGAGGCGACTTAAGTCGGCGAGGCCGTTGTGATCTATAACGGCCAAAGATTTCAGAGTCGCTAATTACAACAAGCTTAGCTGACTCGATAATAAAACCTTGAGAAATATACCCAACATTACTAATTGGCTGAAAGTTTTTCTTTTTCTTTGAAAAGCCATATTCGTCCCATAGTTCATCGAATCTCTGCATTTCTCCCTCTGTGCTACAAATGATCCAGACTTGGTAATTGCCACGCAACCACCGATGAATTTGCTCAAAAAAATTGCGGCGTTGGCTTTCTGCAATTTCTGTATTAATTGATTTTTTGCCAAGAGGGCGGTAGTGGTCGAGATTTTGAACTGAAAGTATACTATTGATATCTGCTTTGCGCAGCTCGACTAACCTTTCATTCTCTCGTACTTGCTGAATAGCTGCCTCCCAAGTATTGTGAAATTTATCGTTTTCTGGAACTTGTTCCAGATAATCTTTTGTGCGTTCTTCTATTTCCTCTGGTTCAATGAAAATGTAGATCGGCGCCTCTGAAAGATGGTCCGCAAGGCTGGAAGTTTTGAAATCGGCATTGTTGGCGAATTGTTGCTTTAGGATACCTAACTCTCCGCCGGGAGAAATGGTGGCTTGTTTAATTTTTTCTCGCGAGATTTGTGTTTGAGGATCAAATGTTCGCATGGACTCAATTTCATCTCCAAAGAATTCGAAACGTATTGGCCAAGGACTGGTTAAAGGAAAGATATCTAGTATCCCTCCACGTAGTGCGATCTCTCCTTTTTGGGTAACCTGTGCTTCAGGCTCATAGGCCTGATCCTCTAGCCATTCAATCAAGTCTAGTGGATCTATCCGGTCGCCAAGAGTAAAACTCCGAAACCTTTTCTTTAATTCTTCCGAGGTAAAAGTTCGCTGAAGAAAGCCGATTCCGTTAGTGACTACTAAAGGGCTAGATGTGGATCCTTTTTTTGTTGTTGATAAGTGTATAAGTGTTTCAAGTCGTTCGCTCAGTACGTCCGCGTGAGGTAGTCGTGATTCGTGAGGTAAGATGTCCCATGCTGGAAAGTATTGAGGATCAGAAGGTCGAAGGCTGGATTTAGTTAAACGTAGAAGCCATGTTTTAAGTTCTTGATGAACTTTTTCCTGAATTTGTACGGTTGGGCAAACAACCATTATTGTCTGGGCTGAAAACAATTGAGAAATGACAGCAATCAAAAAAGCATCGCCGCCAGGACTAACGTCGTTAATAGACAAAGATTCAACCTGTCCTCCGACTTTTAATAAGGGTTTAAAAGCTGGGGAATCACATAAATCGGTGAAGCTGGCAGCGGTGCCTGGTAAGTCCAGACTCAAAATGTACTCGAGAACATGCTCAAACAGAGGGTGGGCGTCAAATTATCTGACTATTCCTGCTGAAATATTTTCATAATTTATTTTGAGTATTGTTTTTTATGTTATGATGCTGTTAGACGTGATTTTGCTAATTCGAAAATAGATAGTTTTGGTGATTGTATCTTAGATTAACCTAAAAGCATTGGTGAGAAGTCATGGCTTAAGCAGGTGATTTTAAAACTTTAAGTTGAAGTCGTTGTTTATTATTTGAGCCCTTCTAAACATCCATAATAGAGATCTACATCTTATAAACAAAAAAGCTGGTTCTTTTTTTATTTTAATAAGCCATTTTAATTTAATAATTTGTCAAAACCTCGCTAAGTCATTACGCCCAAAAAGGTTTTTTAGAGCACAAAGCTTAAAGAGTTAGTAGAAATAAAATAGATTTTTAGCCACAGCGTTGACACTGTCCATGTGTTTCCATAGCGTCTTTCCGCTAATAAGGGTTGTCCCAAATTTAATTTGGGAGTTTTCATATCAACAAGACAAATAGAAATGTCCAATACCATTCTAGTGGGTGCCCAATGGGGCGATGAAGGCAAAGGCAAAATCATTGATTTCATGACTGAGCAGGCGGACATCGTTGTTCGAGCTCAAGGTGGAGCCAATGCGGGCCACACGGTTATTGTTGGAAAAACCAAATACATTTTGCATCTTATTCCCTCTGGAATTTTACGGAAGCGTACAAAGTGTATTATTGGGAATGGAGTAGTGGTTGATCCGATTGGGCTAGTAGAAGAGATTGATGGATTAATCAAGGCCGGCATTAATCCTAAAGGGCGATTACATGTTAGTGATGCTGCCCATATGGTATTCCCTTATCACAAAGCACTTGATGCCGCTCGCGAAGCATTAAAGGGCAAAAATAAAATAGGAACTACAATGCGAGGTATTGGTCCAGCTTATGGGGATAAGATTGATCGTACAGGACTTCGTATGGGCAGCATACTTGATCCAAAACATTTTGAGGATCAATTGGAAAAGAGTACTAAGCGTGCTAATGCCTTACTTAAAGCTCTTGGTGCTAAACCGGTTCAGATGAAGGCAGTTCTTGAAAGTGTCCAAAAGGCTACTCGACGTTTGAAGCCTTATGTTATTAATACTTTTCAAATGCTTCATGAAGCTTCTGCTGCCAAGAAAAGGATTTTATTTGAAGGGGCTCAAGGAACATTTTTAGACATTGACCACGGAACTTATCCATATGTTACATCTTCCAATACCACTTCAGGAGGGATGTGCACGGGTTCGGGCATTCCGCCAACGATGATCAATCGAGTTGTTGGTGTTGCTAAGGCTTATACCACGCGTGTAGGTGAAGGCCCTATGCCATCTGAGGACATCGTAGTAGGAGATTTGCTTCATGGTATGGGCCGCGAGTATGGAGCCACTACAGGTCGAGAAAGGCGTTGTGGTTGGTTCGATGCGGTTACCGTCAGGCAGGCTGTTATGGTCAATGGGATTACAGACTTGGCTGTAACGAATTTTGACGGCTTGGATACATTGCCAGAGATTAAAATTTGTGTTGCCTACAAGGCGGGAAGTAAGCGTTTTGAACTTCAGCCTAGCGATCTAAAATTACTTACCAAATGCAAGCCGGTTTATGAGATATTTCCAGGATGGCAGAAGCCCACAGATAAAATACGCAATTGGAAAGATCTCCCACTGAATGCCCGCCGTTATGGACAGGCACTTGCTAAGCTTACAGGTACCAAGCTTCGATTTGCTTCGGTTGGGCCAGCTCGGTCGCAGACGATCACTCTTTAGCCACTTTTGGCCAAGTGCATGCCTAATGCTCCACAACTCAGTGAAAAAGCAATAGTCGTTTTACCAACGCACATTGCGATTATCATGGATGGTAATGGGCGGTGGGCCAAGGAACGTGGCTTTCCTAGAGTTGAAGGGCATCGCCGTGGAGCTGAAGCAGTTCGTTCTGTTTTACGTGCCGCTTCTCGGTTCGGGGTAAAATATCTCACGCTTTATGCTTTCTCGGTTGAGAATTGGAATAGACCACAAAATGAGGTTGACACATTAATGAAATATCTCGCTCGCTATCTAAAATCTGAACAGCGGGAAATGGCTGATAACAATGTTAGGTTGCAGTCTATTGGCCAGACGGAAAGGCTTCCTGGATTTGTTCGGAAGCAACTTGAAGAGACAAAGGCATCACTTGGGCAAAATACTGGTACAACTCTTACCCTTGCGCTTAGTTACGGAGGGCGTACCGAGTTGGTGGATGCTGTACGCAGAATTGCAGAAAAAGCATGTGCGGGAGAAATTATTCCTCAAGATATTTCCGGGGAAACCATATCGGAACACCTTTACACTTCGGGGATGCCGGATCCGGATCTACTTATACGCACCAGCGGGGAAATGAGAATAAGCAATTTTTTATTGTGGCAAATTTCCTATGCCGAGTTGGTTGTGACTGATAAATATTGGCCGGATTTCGATGAGGTTGACTTCTGCGCAGCATTGGAAGAGTTTGCTGTGCGCAATCGCCGTTTCGGAAAAGTTTGACCCTAGATTAACCGACTGAAACTCTCTGGGAGATTACATGCCCGAAGCTGAGACCAATCCACAAAAAAACACTTCAAAAGCGTCAGTGTTCCTGAAGCGACTATGTACCACTTTAGTTTTGCTAGGTATTGTGTTTTTTGGGTTACTTAACGGAGGCCCTTTGTCGATTGCCCTGGTTGGAGGATTGGTTATGCTTCTTAATATTGTTGGCCTATTGGAATTTTATGGAATGGTTAAAGAGACCCAATTGCCTCGTTTTAAGTGGCTTGGCCTCTCTGGCGGAACCTTATTATTAGGAACACTTTTTTTGTGTCTTTCTAAGCTTGCCGATAAATGGTGGCAAACGGGTATTCCTACAATGGCTAACATAGCCGAGATAGAGGTAAATATTCTTGTGGGAATGATACTACTCCTTCTTGTTAAAAGAGTACTTACGCATCCCTCACCGCCTGTTTTTTCAATTGTTGGAAATACAATGTTGGGAGTTTTATATGTCTCGTGGCTTCTTGGTTTTATTCTGAAGATTTTCTTTTATCCCGCCCCAGCAGACTCTCCCTTTGACGGTGGAATTTGTCTTTTATTTTTTATTCTTGTTACGAAGTGCAGTGACATAGGGGCTTACTCACTGGGGTCATTGATTGGCAGGCACAAAATGATTCCAAAGGTAAGTCCTGGAAAAACATGGGAAGGTTTTTTTGGCGCTATTATTTTATCTACAGTTGTTGCTCTGGTATTTGCACATTATTTTGGAGAGTCGAAACTTGGCGGAATGAAGATTATTCATGCTGCCGTTTTGGGACCGTTGCTTGCAGTGGGAGCAGTAATGGGAGATTTGGTTGAATCGGTCTACAAACGTGATTCTGGAGTAAAGGATTCTGGGGCTTTTTTTCCAGGTATTGGAGGGATACTTGATTTGATTGATAGCTTGTTGTTAAACGCTCCGATTATGTACCTCTATTTACACTTGGTTCTATTCAATCACTAGACAAATTAAAATGAGAAATGTCGTTCTTTTAGGTAGTACAGGATCCATAGGCACTAGCACTGTGAAGGTGGCAGAGGATTTGCCAGATGACATTCGCCTAGTCGGACTGGCTGCGGGGGGTAATGAAAAATTACTATTGAAACAAGCCAAACAATTTCGACCTCAATTAGTCTCGATAAGATCAGCTGAAAAAGCAGAGAGCCTTCGTAATCAGCTTGATAGCAGTGTCGATGTCACTTCAGGAGCAGAGGGATTGATAGAGTTAGCTACTTTGCCTTCAGCCGATATTGTATTGATTGCTATTGTTGGAACTGCTGGACTTCAACCTGCTTTGGCAGCAATTCGTGCTGGAAAAGATATTGCAGTTGCATCGAAGGAAATCCTTGTTATGGCGGGCGAGATTGTGATGGAAGAGGCACGTAAATATGGAGTCAATGTACTTCCGGTAGACAGTGAGCACTCGGCTATTTTTCAATGCCTTGAAGGGAATGATGTAAAGTCGGTTAGTCGTCTTATTTTAACTGCTTCAGGCGGCCCTTTTCGTCTGAAGCCTATTAACGAATTTTCTGGAATCACAGTTGAGCAAGCACTGAAGCATCCGTCCTGGGTAATGGGGCCAAAGATTACAATTGACTCCGCTACTATGTTTAACAAAGGGCTTGAGATGATCGAAGCTCGTTGGTTATTTAACATTCCAATGCCGCAGGTCGATGTCATTATTCATCCGCAGAGTATTATTCACTCGATGGTAGAATTTATTGATGGATCGATTCTTTCTCAGCTTTCCATGCCAGACATGTGTTTGCCAATTCACTGCGCTCTAACTTGGCCTAGTCGGACAAGGAGCAATAGAGTCCAAACAGATCTTGCTTCGCTAGGCCGTTTGGATTTTGAGCCGCCTGACTTAGCTAAGTTTCCTGCAATTAAACTAGCGCAAAGAGCTGGTGAAATTGGAGGAACTTTGCCTGCAGTATTAAATGCTGCTAATGAAATTGCAGTTGATGCTTTTTGCGAAGAGCAAACTTCTTTCATTGGTATTTCTGAATTAGTCACTGAGGTTATGAATCGGCATGAAGTTATTAATCACCCAACACTTGAAGAAATTCTCCAGGCAGATCAGTGGGCGCGTAAAACAGCTCGAGACTTGATTGGCCATGGTCAAATAATAGCCTAATGCCTACTATTCAATCCATAAAGACGCACGATTTCAGGCGCAAGCTCATGGACGGGGCTGGATCTGATGCAGTTCATACTGATCCTTCGTATGGTTACGGGGTAACATTGCTCAAAGCAGACAACGGGTTGGAGGGCACAGGGATCGCATATACACTTGGCGCGGGAACAAACTTGATATGCGAGGCGATTCGCATTCTGGGAGAATCGCTGGAAGGTCGAGAAATTGAGGAATTAATGGCTGATTTTGGTGCCGTTCAACGCTCGCTCGCTGAGCATCCGGGATTACGGTGGCTGGGTCCTCACAAAGGAGTGACACATCTCGCCTTAGCCTCAATCACCAACGCGTGCTTCGATTTATGGGCCAAGAGTCGAGAAGTGCCGATTTGGAAACTACTACTTAATCTTTCTCCAGAGGAATTAACGAGACTGATTGATTTCAGTTATCTGGAAGAAGTATTAACCATCAGCGAGGCTAATGAATTGCTGCATTCTTATCAGGCCACACGTTCTGAGCGCGAAGAAGTTCTCAAAACTGGCTATCCTGGCTATGACACATCTGTCGGTTGGTTTCAATATTCCGACGAAAAAATTTGCAATAACGCTAGGGCTGCAGTGGATGCCGGATTTACGGCGATGAAATTAAAGGTCGGAGCGAAGGATCATAAGCATGACGTGCGCCGTTCATTAATGGTAAGAGAGGCGGTTGGTGATGATGTCCGAATAATGCTTGATGCCAATCAGGCGTGGCCACTTCCACAAGCGATCGATGCTTGCCTTGCACTCAAGGATATGAATCCATTTTGGATAGAGGAACCTACCCAGCCTGATGATGTTTCCGCCCATCAGAAACTAGCAGAAGTTATAGCTCCAGTTCCGGTGGCTGTCGGAGAGGCCGTTTCTAACAGGGTTCTTTGGAAGAATTTCCTTCAAGCTGGTGCGGTTGGAATTGTACAAGCTGACTGTACCCGCTTGGCTGGTATTAGTGAGTGGCTTGCTGTTGTGATTCTGGCACGAAAATATCCTGTACGTTTAGTCCCTCATGTTGGCGATATGGGGCAGATCCACCAGCATCTTGTGCTTTTTAGCCATATCGCACTTAATCACGAAAAATTGTTTTTGGAATATATTCCACATCTGCGAGATGACTTTGTTTTCCCTGCAAACGTTGATGGCGGCTTTTATATGCCGCCTCAGGAGCCTGGCTGTAGCACAGATCTGCATTTGAATTGATGAAGAACTTATTATTTTGCTTTTCGATTTCCTTTTGCCCAATTGATTTTTCGCTAAAGGCGGAGCCTGATCCAACGCCACTCCCCCAGGCGCATTCGCATAATGACTACTATCATAAGCGCCCATTGCTGGACGCTTTGGCCAATGGATTTTGTAGTGTTGAGGCAGATGTTTTTTTAAGAAATGGAAAGCTGTTGATTGGGCATTCTCGATTTGAACTTAGAGACTCCCGCTCATTGGAACGGCTCTATCTCAAACCATTAGCGAAGCGTGTGCAGGCAAAAGGTGGTAGTGTATATAAAGCCAAGGTCCCGTTTTATCTGATGATAGATTTTAAGACTGATGGCCCTAAGACCTATGCTATTCTTCAGCCCCTACTTGAGAAATATCGTTTCATGCTCACAGAGTTTAAGTCGGGCAATACAAAAGTAGGAGCTGTGACGGTTGTCATCTCTGGCAGCCGTCCGCGTGAAATAATGGAAAAACAATCTCGGCGTCTAGTAGGTTATGATGGTCGTTTATCTGACCTTGGCCAGAATCCGAGTCCGCATTTTATGCCCTGGATAAGCGATAGTTGGAAATCTCACTTCAAGTGGAATGGTAAAGGATATTTGTCCAAGAGCGAAGAGGCCAAGCTAAAGGGTATTATTCAACAAGTCCGCAATAATGGGCAAAAACTTCGTTTTTGGGCGACGCCTGATACCCCAGCATCATGGGCTTTATTCCATAATGCTGGAGTAGATTTCATTAATACCGACAAGTTAGATAGCTTTGCAAAGTTTTTACGAGAAGCGCGCTCTAAATAACTTATATTCTTAGGTATTATCGAATAGCAAAACGGCCTTTATTTGGCATAGTAGGTGTGCGACTGTTTTTGCAATGCACAACGTTTCCCGTCGTATATTTGTTAGAAAAGCGGCACTTGGATTGCCCTCTTTTTTTCTTGCTACAAATGGTTTAGCTGCAAATGAGAAGTTTTCGGATCGGTTCCAGATTGGCATTCAGGAGTACACTTTTCATAGATGGCTGGGCAACGGTAAATTGAAGCACCTCGACTATCCCGCATTAGCCAAGGAGAAACTCGGCATCACTCATATTGAGTATTGGAGCAAGCCTTTTGGCGGGAAGCATACAGATAAAAAATATGTCCGAGAACTGGCGGATAGAACTACCGGTGAAGGAATGAAAAATGTATTGATTCTTGTCGATATCGGCAACGAGCTCGACTCAAAGGATTCCAAGCAGCGTGCTCGTTCTGTTGAAGAACATAAAGGTTGGGTTGATTGTGCTGCCCAGCTCGGATGTGCTGCCATTAGGGTGAATTGCCGATCTGGTGGAAATCGTGAAGATAATTTGCACAATGCAGTTGAGGGCATGCGGGCGATCTGTGATTATGCTATGAGCAGCAAGATTAAAGTCGTGATTGAGCCTCATGGCGGTAATTCTAGCGATCCAGACTGGTTATTGGCAGTAATGAAAAAGCTTAATCATCCCAGTGCAGGCATTTTGCCGGACTTTAATAACTTTGGTCGTTTTGATCGTTATGATGGAGTGCGTCGGACATTGTCATATGCTCCGGCTGTTTGTGCTAAGGCATTGAATTTTGATGAAAAAGGAATTGAGACACAAACTGATTTTTTTCGAATGATGAAAATTATATACAATTCTGATTTTTCCGGGGTGATATCGATTGAGTTTGAAGGACACAATTTAAATCCGATAGTCGGCTCACTTAAAACCAAAGCTCTACTCCAAAAGTCGTTTGATGCAATTATGGAGTAACTTACTTTTTTGGCATGAAAATAATCCTCTTTAATATTAAAATGATTCGCCTATTTATTTTTTTTATTACTTTAATCTATGGCCAAGTATTTGGTCAGAATGTTGAGCCATTATCGTTGTCAAAAGATATTCCGTGGAATATTGCATCACTTAATCAAGCTCCTAAATTTGAGTGGGTGAGGCAAGAGGGCAAAGTTCATGCCCTGATGTACGTTGGGGAAAAATACCGCGGCAAGGGAACCCGAGTTTTCGCATATTACGCCTCACCAAAAACTCTTGGTCAAAGTGTTGACAATAAGGCGCCTGGTATTGTTCTGGTACATGGCGGGGGTGGAACGGCTTTTGCTGAGTGGGCTTTGTTATGGGCTAATCGTGGCTATGCTGCGATCGCAATGGATCTTGCAGGTTGTGGGGAAGGGCGGAAAAGATTATCTGATGGAGGGCCAAAACAAAGTCACACTGAGAAATTTAGTGCAATCGATGAACCTTTGGAAAACCAGTGGACATACCATGCCGTGGCCAACGTGGTAAGAGGACACTCACTTCTTCGAAGTTTGGATGGTGTAGATAAAGATAGAACAGCTCTCACCGGTATTAGCTGGGGCGGATACTTGACCTGTATTGTAGCGGGTTTGGATGATCGCTTTAAAGTTGCCATGCCTGTTTATGGGTGTGGTTTTCTACGAGAAAATAGTGTATGGAAAGAAGGCGAGTTTGGTAAAATGACTATGTTGCAATCGGATAAATGGCATCGCCTCTGGGATCCTTCAAGCTACATTGGATATGCAAAAATGCCCTTGATGTTCCTAAATGGGACTAATGATTTTGCTTATCCTATGGACAGTTATGCCAAAACTTGTGCATTAGTCCGTAGCAAAAAAAACTACAGTATACAGTTGAACATGAAACATGGGCACATTTTTGACTTCCCTGAATTCTTTTTATTCATCGACCAATATATTTTAAATGGAACTCCAATGCCTGAGGTTTCACGCCCCGTCGTAAAAAAAAATAAAGTGAGTGCCTTGGTGAAGGCTGAGACTAAATTAATAGAGGCTAAGCTATATTACACTATCGCTCCTCATGATCAAAATCGTTCGCGTGCGTGGCAAACTATTGATCTGACACTTAATGGTAATCGCATTAATGGTAATGCCCCTCCAGATGATGCTAAAGTTTGGTATGTTGCCGTTCGCGATGAAAGGAAAGCCATAACTAGCAGTGAACTAATTATGCCATGAAATATATAATTTGGATAGCTGCGATTTGGGCGCTTAGCCAAGGGAATATTCAAGCAATAGAGCGGTTTGATTATCATACTGTTCGAAAAAAGACCACGTTATCAATGCCTGAAATTTATGAGGGCGAGTTTTTAAGTGAAGCTGGAAAAGCTAGGCCACAAGATATGAGGGGGTTCGGAAATGACTGGAGCGGTAATTCGCATTTGCTTTGGGATGGATTGGTAGGTGATTCAAGCATGCTTGAGTTTGAAGTAGCGAAGGCCGGTAAATATGCGGTTTCATTTCAATGGACGATGGCGCCGGATTATGGGCAGTTTGAAGTAAGGTTGAATGGCAAGTTAGTCGAGGAGAGTTTAGATTTATTTTCACCCCTTGTTGGTTTAGCTAGGTTAGGTGATCCAATTGTTTTTGAGTTAGAGGCTGGAATTCAACGAATTGGAATAAAGCTCATAAGTGGCAATGTGCAGGCGAAAAAGTTTCGTGGTACAGGATATTTATATGGACTAGATTATATAAAACTTAGGGACTTAACTCCAAAGTTAGCAAAGGTCAAAGAGATCAAGGAGGCCGATGCGTTCAAAATCCCTGAAGTGGATTTTGTCAAGGCGCAGGCGATAATGAAGCGGCATTGTTTTCGCTGCCATGGGGCGAATAAGGTAAAAGGAGAAATAAATCTCGAGGCTTTGACCAGTCGCGCGGATGTATTGAAGGAAGTTGACTTGGCCCATCACGCAATGGAAGTTTTGGATAAGGCTGAGATGCCTCCAGAGGATGAACTGCAGCCTTCAAAGGCAGAGCGTGTCAAGTTGGCATCTTTTTTTGAAGGGGTTATCAACGAATACGTTTCTGCTAATACCAGGCTTGAGCCCGTAGTGATGAGGCGGTTGAATCGCTACGAGTATAACAATGCCGTACGTGATCTGCTAGAGTTGCGTGGAGATATATACCCACTCCCGGAAAAGGTTATTCGTTCTAGTGAGTATTTTGACCCTTCTACTGGCCGAATGCCTAAAGCGATGTCTGTGGGGAACCGAACGTTGGGGAAATTTCAAGTAGAGCGCCAGATTTTGTCAGGGGCTGATCCGTTTGCCATCGACTTGCAGGCGGAGCATGGGTTTAACAATCAAGGTGAACAGCTGAGTATCCCTCCGATACTTTTGGAGAGCCTACTGAAACTAGGGAGATCTATTGTTAGCGCGCCAGAATTTGATGGATACACGGCTTTGACTGAAACTTTATTCAAAGAGAATGGGCAACCCTTAGTAGATAGGCTAAGGCCTTTCCTTGAGAAAGCTTTTCGTTCCCCAGTGAAAGATGCCACATTAGCTCGATATGTAGCATATTTTTTAGCAGAGCAAAAACTTACTGGTTCATACACTATGGCGATGAAGTCTGTTGTGGGAGCTGTCTTGGCATCGCCTAAGTTTATTTATGTTGCAGAAAACAAGTATGACGCAGGCGATAAAACACAGACTAGTGACTACGAGTTGGCTCAACGACTAGCGCTTTTTCTATGGAGCAGTATTCCTGATGAGTTGTTGTTAGATAGTGCTCGTAAAGCCGAATTACACCAGCCGAATATTTTGGAAAGACAGGTGCGGCGTATGCTTAATGATCGCCGTAGTCGTGCTTTGTCTGAAAACTTTGCTCGCCAGTGGCTTCGTCTAGACCAGTTGATCACTGCTGTGCCTGATTTTGATCGTTTTCAAGTTTACTATTCTCGAATCGGTTGCGAGCAGTGGAAGTTTGGCCTGCAAACGATGATAGAGCCACTGTTACTATTTGAAAGCGTGCAGGTAGAAGATCGATCGATCATGTTATTTGTTGATAGCAACTATACCTATCGATCTGATGAATTACATGCTTGGTATACTAAGCCTAACGCGCCGTTTGATAAGAGAGGCAATCGCAGTCGTTTTAATACTTTTACACAGACTTTCCGTAAACGGCATTTGAGAACCCGACGTGAAGGCGGGTTGATGACAACTGCAGCAATACTTACCATGACGGCTACTCCGTTGCGTACCAGCCCTATTAAGCGCGGCGCTTGGGTGGCAACAGTTATTTTCAATGATCCGCCGCCGCCGCCGCCGGATGTAATCCCTGAGATTGAGGCTGATGATGCTGAGATTGCAGCTCAGGGTTTAACTATTCGCGAAAGACTTAAGCAGCATGCTACAGATCAGACATGTGCTAGTTGTCATGCTCGTATTGATCCTCTGGGATTTGTTCTTGAGAGTTTTGATCCTATAGGCCGATGGCGTGATAATTATCGCGGTGGTAGAGACATCGACACGAGTGGAAAACTGTTTGGTGAGATGGAGTTTAGTAATATTGAAGAATTTAAGGACCTTATTCTTGATCAGCCTGAAAAATTTATGCGTGCCTTCATTGAGCATATGTTGAGTTATGCTTTAGGGAGAGAGCTCAAGATTACTGATAAACCAGCAGTTGATCGTATTACTCGGCGTGTTAAGGCAGATCACGGCCGCTTTTCTACTGTAGTAGTGGAGATTGCTAAAAGTGTCCCTTTCCGTCATAAAACCGGTCAAGCCGAACTTAAATGAATATACTAAAACATAAGCATATTCCGCGGCGTACTTTTCTTCGTGGTTGTGGTGCAGCATTATCACTGCCTTTCCTAGATGTGATGCAAGGGCGTGGGGCTAAAATTTCTGCACCTAAAAGAGTTGCTTTTTTTTATACTCCTAATGGAGTTGCTCAAGAAGCTTGGCATCCGAAAAGTATTGGCGATAACTTTGCCTTAAGCCCTACGCTTAAGCCCTTAGAGCCAGTACGAAAAAATATTTCATTATTCACCAATCTGGATCGTGTTAAGGTGCCTGGTACTGACGGACATGCACAGGCTGGTGCCTGTTATTTAAGCACTGCTGCTCCTGACGATCTTTCGCCGGCTGGATATCCTTTAAGGCGGACTATAGACCAAGTGATTGCTGATACTGTAGGGAATTTGACTCCGTTTCGTTCATTGGAGCTTTCATGCAACAGTTTCACCGATAATCGTGAGTCAGTATATTTCGATAATATATCGTGGTATGGGCATGGCCATGTAGCTCGCTCTATTAAGGAGCCTCATAAGGTTTTTCGTAGGCTTTTTAATATTAAAGATCATCAGGAGAACGCTAGTGTTCTTGATCTTGTTCGGTCTGATGCGAAGGATCTACAAGGTAGCCTTGGGCGCATGGATCTTCACAAACTTGAAGAATACTTAGATTCTGTTCGTACGGTTGAGCAACAGATCGAGCGCATTACAAAGCGCCAGATTGACGTGAATGATTTAGGCATCGAAGAGCCAGAAAAACTTTGGACTACAATGCGGCGAGATGAGTATATCCAAGTTATGGGGGACTTAATGGTGCTTGCTTTGCAGACTGACTTAACTCGTGTTTGCTCAATGATGGTTGCTCCTGAACGTTGGGACACTCCACTAATGTTTGAGGATGTTTTTGAGAAGCCTATTCTGCATCATGGCTGGACTCATAATCAGAAAGATCAAAAGGTTTTGAGAGAGCTGGAGAAACTTGATTACTTTCACATGACGCAGTTTTCTCGCATCTGCCAGAAGATGAAGGCTATTAAGGAAGGAGAAAATACTTTGTTAGATAACATGATGTTCATTTACGGATCTGGCCTTAGCAGTGGAATGTTACACGAATGTACCAATTTGCCTACTGTTATAGCTGGAAATGCTGCCGGGCAACTTGTAACCAACCGGCATCACAAACATGCAAAGGGTACCCCTATTGCAAATCTTTGGGTGTCTATAGCCAAAGCAATGGGATGCTCTATTGATCAAATCGGTGATAGCACAGGGCCTCTTAAAGGGTTCGCAGTTTGATATCTTGAATTTTAGTTGAGATAGAATGTTGAAAATGTCGCTTGCATTCGTCTTGGGCAAGAGTATGTTTTCCCGCCGCTGAGCCCCATGAGGATGGATGCTCGTTAAAGCTGAGAAACATTTATTAACCGAGTAACTTAACCTTTAACCCAGCTGCTTAGCCCTTTGGGCAACTTTCTAAAGCAATTGGTTTTTCTTAGGAGATTTACTCCAATTTATTCAAACAAACTGTGTCTATAACTATGGAAGAGGCAATGTCGCAAAGTCAAACAAGCTTTGCCGCAGGCCAAATTGTAAAGGGGACGATCATTGAGATTCGTTCGAAAGAAATTATGGTCGATATCGGCTACAAGAGCGAAGGCTCTGTGCCAACTAACGAATTTGAAGATCTTGAAGAAGATCTTAAAATTGGTGACCAAGTTGACGTTCTTATCATACAGCTAGAAGATCGTGAAGGTATGGTCGTGTTATCACACGAGCAGGCTATTTTTAAACAAAACTGGGATAATATAAGAGCGATCTGCGAAGAGGGCGGTCGTATTAAGGGGCGGATTAAAGCTGCGGTAAAGGGAGGCCTAATTGTTAATATCGGAGTTGAAGCTTTTCTTCCATCATCACAAATTGACGTAAATACTCCAGCTGATCTTGATGGACTAGTTGGTCAAGCATTTGAGTTTAAAGTTGTGAAACTTAATTTGGAGCGACAGAACATCGTACTTAGCCGAAGAGAATTGCTCGAAGAGGAGCGTTCTGAGCAACGTGCGCAATTACTTGGAGAGATGGTTCCTGGTGACGTTCGAAAAGGTACCGTGAAAAATCTTACTGACTTTGGTGCGTTCATTGACTTAAACGGATTAGATGGATTATTGCATGTAACTGATATGAGTTGGGGCCGAATTACTCATCCTTCTCAATTATTGATAGTAGGCCAAGAACTCGAAGTGGTTGTGCTCGATATCAACAAAGAAACTGAGCGTGTTAGCCTTGGATTGAAGCAAAAGCAGGAGAATCCTTGGGAGAATATCGATGACAAATATCCAATAGGTGAAAAGGTTTCTGGTAAGGTAGTTAATTTGATGCCATACGGTGCATTTGTTGAACTTGAACCGGGGGTTGAAGGGTTGGTTCACGTTACCGAATTGTCTTGGACTAAGCGTATTAACAAGCCCTCCGAGGTGCTTAAGGCTGATGACGAGATCGAGGCTATTGTTCTTGGTATTAACCGCGATGAACAGAAGATCTCTCTTGGAGTTCGCCAGCTTGATACTAATCCATGGGATTTAGCTCAAGAGAAGTATCCTGTCGGTTCGAAAGTTACAGGAAAAATTAGAAATCTTACTAGCTATGGTGCTTTTATGGGACTGGAAGAAGGTCTCGATGCAATGATTCACGTCTCCGATATTTCTTGGACACGTAAAATTAACCATCCATCTGAGGTTCTTAAGAAAGGCATGGAAGTTGAGGCTGAGGTTCTAGAGGTTGATCGGGACAATCAGCGTATTTCGGCAGGGATGAAGCAACTTGCTGAGGATCCTTGGGAAACCATAGACAACTACTATAAAGTTGGTGATCTTGTTAAAGGTAAAGTTTCAAAGCTTGCAAGTTTTGGAGCGTTTGTTGGTTTAGAACATGACATTGACGGATTGGTACATATTAGCCAAGTCAGTGAGGAGCGTATTGATAAAATTAAGAATGCGCTGAAGGTAGATGAAGAAGTTAATGCTCGAGTGATTAAGATTGATCGAGCTGACCGGCGCATTGGCCTATCAATAAAGGCAGCTAATTATTCTCAAGAACAGTTGAAGGAAGAGGAAGCTGTTTTGGATTCACTCAAACCAGGCGAGGATTTGGTAGCGTTGCAGCATGCTTTTGACACCATTGGCGGTGAAGAGGAAACAGTGAAGCAGCCTGTAGATCCTGTTGAAGAAACTCAGGAAGAAGTTTCAGAGGATTCTCAAGATAAATAATTGAATATAATTAACTTTTCAGCGGGCAGTTTTATACTGCCCGTTTTTTTTATTTTACAACATATATTTATGCGGTCGAATCTCGACATTCGTCAAATGTATCCTCATAACATTTCCAGATTTTTATGGGCATAATTGAAGAACTTAAATGGCGCGAATTAATATCCGATTGCACCAATCTAGATATGCTTCAGGAGCGCCTCTGTAAGGGGCCAATCACATTGTATTGTGGTTTTGACCCTACGGCAGATACCTTGCATGTTGGGAGCCTTATTCCATTACTAGCGCTACGGCGGTTTCAAGAGTTTGGTCATCAGCCCATTGTGTTAGCTGGTGGAGCAACTGGTTCTATTGGTGATCCAAGTGGGAAGGCGGCCGAACGCAAACTCCTTACTTTCGAGCAAATACAAGTAAATATTGAAGGTGTAAATAAGCAGCTTGGGAGCTTTATGGAATTTGATGGCGTAGGCAATGCCGCTCGACTTGTAAATAATTCTGAGTGGACAGTTCCTCTGTCATTCCTTGATGTGCTAAGAGATATTGGCAAATATTTTAAGGTCAATACTATGATTGCTAAAGAGAGTGTTCGTGCTCGAATGGAGGATCGCGAAGTTGGGATTAGTTATACTGAGTTCAGTTATATGATTCTTCAGGCACTAGATTTTTTTCATTTGTTCGAGAAGCATGATTGCGAATTGCAAATTGGAGGCAGTGACCAATGGGGTAATATTACGGCAGGGATTGATCTTATCCATCGTAAGCACAACAAAAAGAGTTATGGATTGACGCTTCCTCTAATAACAAATGCCGATGGAACTAAATTTGGCAAGACTGAGAGCGGAGCAGTTTGGCTCGATGTCGCTCGGACAAGCATTTATCAGTTTTATCAGTTTTGGGTGCGCGTTGATGATCGCGATGTGATTCGCTATCTCAAGTATTTCACATTCCTCCCACAAGATGGAATAGAACAGTTAGCCAAACAGCACGAAGCTGAACCGCAAGCACGTATTGCGCATAAAGCTTTAGCACAGGAGGTTACTAAATTGGTGCACGGTGAGACGGCAACAGCTGAAGCCATTCGCGCCAGTGAGATATTATTTGGCGGAGGATTAGATGGTATTACTGAAGCTACCTTTCGTGAAATCGCTTGTGAGGTTCCGACTTGCGAGTTTGCAACAGATCGATTTTCTGGTGAAGGGATTTGGGTGCCGGAGATTTTGCATGAGGCGGGGTTGGCACAATCTCGTGGACAAGCGCGAAAAGATGTTAAAAGCGGGGGCGTATATGTAAACAGCAAGCGTGTTGATAATGAGCAGCAAAAACTCAATTCCGAAGATTTAATTTTCAATAAATACGTTTTACTCCGTCGAGGAAAAAAGAACTATGCTTTAGTAATTGTTCTTTGAAAAATGAAGTTCTGCTTTGAAACTATTCTTCCTGATTAAAAGTAAAAAAATTCATTTAAAGGATTCATTTGTAATGAACCCTTTTTTTTATTCATAATGAACATGTAAGAGTTGGCCCTAAATAGTAAATTTGTAGCTAATTAGAATTGATTTGGAAAACTCGGAGCTGGTCAAGAGATGCATTTATTGGCAATTTTCTCTTATAATGTCCGCGGCAAAAAAATCCCTCAATCGTTCGGGGGTTCTGGCAGGTGGGAACTGGATAATCGATCAGGTCAAGATGATTGATGTTTATCCTCAGCGTGAACAACTCGCCAATATAACCGGCCCCACTGTTACTGGAACAGGTGGGTCCCCTTACAATCTTTTGGTGAATATGGCTAAACTGGGGTTAAGTATTCCCCTATCTGCTGCAGGATTAGTTGGTAAAGATGCTTTTGGTGAACTTATTCTTGCAGATTGTAAAAAACACAAAATAGACACCAAGTTTTTAAAATTATCATCAGTAGCTCCAACTTCTTACACGGATGTGATGACAGAAAGTAAGGGTGGTAATCGTACTTTTTTTCACAATCAAGGTGCAAATGCTATTTGGGATGGAGGAGACTTAGATTTCTCAAAAACTAAAGCTAAATTTTTTCATCTAGGATATTTGCTTTTAATGCAAACCTTAGACGGTCCAGATGATAAATATGGAACGAAGGCAGCTAAGTTATTAGCAGCAGCACAATCAGCCGGCTTAAAGACAAGTATTGATTCAGTTAGTGAAGATAGTGATCGTTTTGAAGCGGTTATAACTCCCGCTTTAAAATATACTGACTACTGTATACTTAATGAAATTGAAGCAGGTAAAACTACAGGCTTTAAGATTCGTAAGGATGATGGAAAGTTGGATACGGTAGCTTTGAGGCATGCTGCTGGAGCTTTACTACAACTGGGGGTTAGAGAGCTTGTCGTGATACACTTTCCTGAAGGAGGTTTTGCTCGGACGCGCAAAGGGGAGGATGTGCTTCAGTCTTCTCTACGAGTTCCTGCAAAAGATATTGTAGGAGCAGCTGGAGCTGGAGATGCATTTTGTACAGGAATGCTTTTGGGCTTACACGAAGGCTGGGAACTCAAAAAATGCCTTGAGACCGCAGTTTGCGCCGCAGCGGCTTGTTTATCTCATGCGTCGTGTACGGGGGGAATGAAATCTCTTCGTAGCGTTCAGACTTTAGTTAGTAAGTACAAATATCGCCCTAAGCTTGAGAAGGGATTATGAATTAGAAAATCTTATTGAGAAAAAAGGGGTTTTTTAAATATTTTTATTTCTTCTATTTATTGACGCGTTCCATGTATTTGCCTTCGCGAGTATCGACCTTGAGGCGTTCGCCAGTTTTAATAAAAAGAGGCGCTTGAATTTTTTTTCCTGTTTCAAGGGTGATAGTCTTCATTACATTTGTTGTTGAGTCTCCTTTGACTCCTTCTGGAGACTCGGTAACAGTAAGAACTACACTCGAGGGCAGTTCTATCACAGCTGGGTTTTCCTCAATAAATGTAATTTCAACTATGCAGTTTTCTACGATATAATCGACTGCGTTACCGACAAGTTCGGGGGTGACTGTCACTGGTTCGTATGTATCAGGATCTGTAAAAACAAAATCTTCTCCATCGCGGTAGCTGTATTCCATTTTACGATGGTCAAGAGGAACAACTTCGATTTTCTCAGTAGAGCTTAATCGGATATCGAATGACTTTCCTGTTCGTATACTACGAAGAGTAGCTTGTACAAATGCACGAAGGTTTCCTGGTGTGCGATGTTGGCACTCCAACACAATAGCCACTTCGCTTTTGTGCTTAATGGCCATTCCCTTTCTAAGATCGTTTCCTGATGGCATAAATAACTTTTAGTTTTTTACTAAAACGAGATGGGAACGTACCGAATGACAGTTGGTTTACAAGTCCTGAATTCTACGATTGCAAAGATGTTAGCGAGAAGAGTTTTTGAAAAAAAACTGCTCTTCACCTGTTATGGCAGTACTAGTTATTGATGGGCACCAAAATTTTTCAATATGCTTTACAACTAAATCAGTTCCTTCGAAGTGGTTTACAAAGGGGCGTTTTTTTGGGTTGTACATAGTATCTGTCATGTCTCGCATTAGAACGACAT
>SHAK01000031.1 GCA_004213515.1 Limisphaerales bacterium
AACTGTATCTCCCTTCTTTAGTTCTGTGGAATAACCTGTAAGTACTTCTGCAAGTTTTTTGTAGCGTGAATCTGTCATAGATCTGAGAGCACTGTTATCATAGCTTCCAGATAGTTGAACGAAAAAATGAGTTTTAATTTAGCATTTTTCAATGCCATATCCTAATAATAATCAGGTGTTTTACTCAAGCTCTACTATAACAAAAATAATATTTTCAGGAGAGGATGAATATTATCTAAGAAAGAAATCCTGCGTTATAAGAGTGGCAAACAGATTATGTTAGGATCTCGTGAACAATTTCACCGTGGACATCAGTTAATCGAAAATCTCGTCCAGCATAACGATAAGTTAATCGTTTATGGTCTAACCCGAAAAGATGAAGGATTGTTGCTTGTAGATCGTGAAAGTGAACACGGTTCTCTGTTGAGTAGTATCCGTGATCGTCCGTGCTACCGTAGGCGATGCCCGGTTTGACACCAGCTCCAGCTAGAAAAAATGTCATTGCGTGAGGATTATGATCGCGTCCGTCAGACCCTTGTCCGACAGGAGTTCGACCAAACTCAGTTCCCCAGAGAATCAATGTGTCTTCGAGTAGACCGCGAGATTTCATGTCTGCGATTAGTCCAGCTATTGGTTTATCGACTTTGCCAGCTACATCTCGATGGTTATTCTTTAAACCACCATGGGCATCCCAGTAGCCTTGGCTACATTGAACAAATCGCACTCCTGCTTCTGAATAGCGGCGGGCCATTAAGCATTGTCGACCAAAGTCTCGGGTTTTTGGGTCATCCATTCCATAAAGCTTTTTAGTTGCTTCAGTCTCGTTATCAATGTTTTGAATATCTGGGGCAGCAGCTTGCATGCGAAATGCTAATTCAAAAGAATTAATACGGGCTTCAAGATTGGTGTCATAACCTCTTTGGTTAAGATGATCTTTGTTTATTTCTGAAAGTAAATCGAGTTCGCGTCGTTGATGGGAAAGATATTTCCCATTACGATCAATGAAGGGAATCTTCGCTTTTTCTATTGGTGTGGCATTAGTACCAATTTGTACGCCATGATAGTGTGCTGGCAAAAATGCAGATGACCATGCATTCATCCCTCCATGTGTTCCTGTTGGTTTGAAAGTGATGTATCCGGGTAAGTCCTGATTTTCAAATCCTAGTCCATAGTTGAGCCAAGATCCCATTGATGGCCGAATAAATGTGTCTGATCCAGTATGAAGTTCTAGAAGTGCTGAACCGTGTCGTGAATTCGAACCGTACATTGATTTAATAAAACACAATTCATCAGACATAGATGCAATATTAGGGAAAATTTCTGATGCCCATTGGCCACACTGACCATACTGCTTGAAACTGTAAGGCGAAGCGACAAGATCGCCAGTAGCGCTTGAAACTATTCTTGGTTTTTTTCCAGGATAGGCTTTTCCGTTGTCCCTCTGCAGAGCAGGTCGGTAGTCGAAAGTGTCGACCTGAGATACTCCACCATGCATAAAAAGAAAAATTATTCGTTTTGCTTTGGCTTTAAAATGAGGCTTGCGCGATGCTAGAGGGTTTTCTTTATCTAAAGAATAGCCTTTGGCTTCTTCTCCAAGTAAGCCTGCGAGCGCAAGAGCTCCAAAGCTGGCGCTCGACTTTTTAAGCATCTCACGTCGAGATATCGGCGGAGTGTCATAACCACTACAAATAAAATTTCCTTTTTTCATGAGGAAAGTAAAAAAATTCTAATCTTATTTTTTTAAAAAGCGAATTGAAAATCAGTCTATGAACATGAATTCGTTGGATGATAAAAGTACTTGGGCAAGGCTTTTCCAAGCCTGTAGTGATGGTTGTTCAGATGACTCTTCTTCTTTAAGGAATTTTATAGCGCGCAGAGTTTCATGTTCGTTAGGTTTTCGCCTGAGGATGTCTTCGTAAAGTTGATGTGTTGCGCCGATAATATTTGGGTTTCCATTAGATTGCATGGCAAGGCGTTTACTGGCCTTGGTAACAATATTGTGGTTCATCATAAATAACGCTTGTGCAGCTCCTACAGTACTACTGCGTTGTCCCTGAATAACTGCAGGGTCCCCAAAGTCGAATGCCTGCAAAACATCAAATGTGCCACTACGAATTACTGGTAAATAAACTGTTCTGGTTGAACCAGAAAAGTAGGGATGTTCATTTTGTGAAACATATTGACGTGAGTTATATTGCATTAGTTGTGATTGCATACCCAATTCAATTGAGTTCCCAGTAATCAGCAATGAGTCGCGGACTTCTTCAGCTTGTAAGCGTCGCCGGTTGAATCTCCACCAGAGATTGTTGTCTGGATCTATTGCATAAGTGCTTTCCTGAAATTTACTGCTCATATGGTAAGTCGCAGAATTCATGATTATGCGATGCATTTGTTTGATCGACCAATTATTTTTGACAAATTTAAACGCCAACCAGTCCAGTAGTTCCGGATGAGTAGGTCGAAGGCCAAGCTTTCCGAAGTTATCTGGCGTGCGGACTATGCCTTGACCAAAGTGCCAAAGCCAAATTCGATTAACCATTACTCGGGCAGTGAGGGGATTATCTTTCGTGAGCCAAAGGGCAAACTCATTACGACCACTATTCTTTTTTGATGGATTATTTATTTTTTGATTTGTAATTGCGCGAAGATAGCCCCGTGGAGCAAGTTCGCCTTGCGTCATGTAGTCACCCCGTAGATGAACTTTTAAATCTTGTACTTTGCCTTCACGAACAGCCATGGCCTTTGGAGTTTGAGGCCGGCGTTTTTTAATTACACTTAGTTCGCCTTGTAGCTGCTTTAATTTATTTTTACTGTCTTCTGTAAACAGTTTTTCAACGTCTTTAGGCGTTTTTAGAGGGCCGCTTTCCTCGTGAATTAATTTGTAAAGTGGATCATTTTTTTGGATTTTAGCGAATTCTTTTTGGATATCTTTAATAGTATTTTTGCCAATAGGTTTAAGTGGTTTGTCAATAAGCTCTCTCCACTTTTTCAGGGGTGATTTGGTGTTTTTTTTCGCTAGTATTAATTGTTGAATCCATTGCTCACTGAATACCTTCTTAAGGTGCTTGGTGTTAAATGAATCTTCTAATTTGTTGGAGCTGGCTTTTATAAATAAAAGTTTGTCAATATGCGGAGTAGGAGTAGTCCAATCGAATTTAAAAATATTACTTCCGCTTTTCAAATCAAGTGTGCCTTCAAGATGCCACTTTTGTGAGTCTGGATACCAGGTTCCAGTGGTTTTGGTAGTGACCTGATTGTTTATAAGATTTTCATTTACGAAAAGTTTTCCGGGGCGTGATTGTTGTGCAGCATAGCGCGTGTATAGTTGGTAAGCTCCGGCTTTGGGAATATTTATATCGAATTCAACATTTGTAGGGCCACTGCTAATCAAAATACCTATTCCTTCACCGTAACCTTCTTTAGACCTTAGCCCATTGCCTCGATTAAAATCTTCTGCCTCAATTAAAACGTTGTCTTTTTGAATGTCTTCAGAATTATTTTCAATTTGTTTGACTGTATATTCAATTAGGGCGTTTTTGCGACTGTGAATAAGAGCTTGAATAAAGTAGTCAGCAGCATGACTGCGGGCTTCTTCTACGATTACTTTTGATGCATGGGTCTTAAATTGATCGAGTACTTGTTTTTGATGATTGATTTCTTTGTCTACCTTGGCTTGTTTATTTAATAGCTCGGAGCTTTTAAGTTCGATTTCGTGCCACTGAGCGACAACCTTGTGATTGTCCATTGTATGTGTGCTCTTAAAAATACCTGCCAATGCGTAGTAGTCTTTGGTAGGTATTGGATCAAATTTATGGTCGTGACAGCGAGCGCATCCAAGTGTCATGCCCATGAATGCACGACCCAAGGTATCCAGTTGCTCGTCAATGATATCCATTTCCATTTTTCGGCCATCATCTTCGGCGAGCATTTTAGCTCCTACGCTTAAAAACCCTGTTGCAATTTTCCGAGCATGTTGTTCGGTTTCGGATTCGTTTTTAGGAGTTTTCAATAGATCTCCTGCAATTTGCTCTCTTACAAATCTATCGTAGGGTTTGTCTTCATTAAAAGCATTGATGACGTAATTTCGATAGCGAAAAGCATTAACATAAGCCAAGTTTTCATCTAGGCCATTGCTGTCAGCATAACGTGCAACGTCAAGCCAGTGTCGCCCCCATTTTTCTCCGTAGTGAGGTGAAGCTAAAAGTCGATCTACAACCTTCTGAAAGGCATCCGAAGATTCGTCGTTTAAGAAGTTATGAACCTCTTCAATTGTTGGGGGAAGTCCAATCAGATCGTAAGTCGCTCGGCGGATTAGTGTTCTTTTGTCAGCTCTAGGGGCGGGTTTTAAATGGCTTTTTTCTAGTTTGTCTAAGATGAATAAATCAAGATCTTCTCGGGCCCAAACGGTGTTTTTTACTGACGGGGCAATGGGGTTCTTTGGTTGGCGGAATGACCAGAAATTTTTTGATTTTTCGAAGTCTATAGAATTAGAAGTGTTCTGCTTTAATTTTCCATCGCGTGGGTCAGGCGCTCCCATTTCTATCCATCGTTTAAAGTCGTTGATTACTGACTTTTCCAAACGGCTTTTTGGAGGCATTAATAGTTCTGAATCGAGATATGATATAGCTCTATAAAGATTGCTTTCGTCCGGATTGCCAAGGGCGATTGAAATTAAGCCTGACTCACCGTGTCCTCTAATAGACTCACGAAGGTCGAGTCGCAATTTACCCTTAAGTTTGCCTTTTTTTTCTGACTCAGATGAGTGGCATTTGTAACAATGTTTTATAAGGACGGGACGAATTTTTTTTTCGAAAAATTCGATACCCTCATCGGCTACTAAGCTTCCCGTTGTGGTGAGCAGACCAGCTATTATTAGTAAAATTTTTTTTTCAATTTGACTCATCAACGGGTTCGAATTTATTTTTCGACTATCCAGATATTGCGAAACTGGAGAGGGTTACTGTGACCTTGTAATTTGATTGGGCCAGGAGTGCCTTCCGGTTCTTTACGGCTACCGCCGGTTTTACCGTTGATCTCAATGTTGTCGTGTATGATAATTCCATTGAGACGTGCCGTCATGCGAGCATTCTTAATTTTCTTGCCATCCTTCATTATAGCATTGGTGAAGTTGATGTCGTAGGTTTGCCACTGTAGTGGTGGTAAACATGCATTCACATCGCTACCTTTTTTGGTGTATACTCCACCACATTCGTTGTTGAGTCCCTCTAGCCCGAATGAGTCCAAAATTTGCACTTCGTAGTGGTCGACCTGATAGAAGCCACTGTTGCCACGTTTCTGACCTCGGCCGGCCGGTTTGTAGGGGAGCATGAATTCAACATGCATACTGTAGTTGCTAAATTTACGTTTGGTTTTGATATCTTTTCCATCGGTATTTAACAGTTTGGTTTTGGTGTCCACTCTTCCCCCAATCCATTCTTTCTTATTGTTGCCATCAAACAGGATGATGGCATTTTTTGGTGGGTTCTTAGCTATTGATTTAGAGGTCCGAACTATACTTTGCAATTTAAAGGAATCCCCGTTGTTGTATTTGCCTTCAATGACTTTGCCATTAACGATCAAATTTGAAGGAAGGTGACCATTGGGTGGGAAATTTCGAGTTGCGCTAAATTCATTTGCTCCTTTAGCGAGATATTTTCGGTTGCCTTTGGCTTCGGTAAATTTTGCAACTCTTTCATTTAAAGAACCAGATAGGAGTGACTTATTTTTGCCGTCCCAACCAGCTCCGGGCAGGCCGCCGGGTAGAAGCACAGCTTGGAAATGCCCCTTGTCTAGAGCGATGATTTGAGCACCGATTTTTTTGCCCTTTGAAGTTTCTCCAATGTACTCACCTTGAATTTTGAAGTCGATTGGTAGAGTAGAGTCTTTAGGGTTAGTCCATAGTCCATTGGCAGCTCCAGCTGAGATCAAGCCAAGAGATAGCGAAAGAATGAGTGCAGAGTTTTTCATATAAAAGGTTCAAGAAACCTTAACTGTTTAGTCAAAGCCTGGGAAGTTTTTTGCGGTGATATTCAGAGATCTAAAGGGCGAAAGCGCAGGCTTCGAAATTTTACTGTGCCTCCGGAACCGTGGTGTTGGATGCCAAAACGCCCATGGTGCTTTTTGATTCCTTTTACATCTGAAACCTTTTGTCCGTTAACCCAAGTTTTCACATGATTTCCAATAGCACGAACATGAATCTTATTCCATTTGATGTCGTTGAATAGATATTTTTTATTAGTTTTGAGTTGTTCGCTTTGCTGTTGGCCTTTGGGATATAACCATCCTCCGAAACCTATTCCATAAACTCCTCCATTTTTCCCTCCAGCATTACGTTCTATTTCACACTGGTAGCCTTTTGGTTTTCCTGTTTCACCAATAAGGCGAAATCCAAGGCCGGAATTAAAATGATCATTTTTAATCTTGGATTCTGGAGGAAGCTTTACTTCAAGCTCTACTTCAAAATTAGTTGCTTGTGCCTTAGATACGACCCAGATGTTTTTATTAGATTGCAAATGCAGCTCTCCGTTTAGTGCTTTGAAAAATTCAAATTCTCCGCGAGGAACCCAGCCTTCTGTTGTTTTTCCGTTGAACAATGATATCCAACCGATATTTCTATGTTTGGATATGGGTGCAGTAGCCGGGTGATATCCAGATACATTCATTTTGATTTGGTACAGTCCTCCACCAGCGGTTATGTAAAGTATGTTTGAATTCTCGCCTTTGCCAAAGCAACAGTTGGTAGGTAGAGATTTTGTAGGGATGTAAGCTAGCTCTTTGCCGCTAGGTGTGTATGCAACTATTCCAAATCGGTTCTCAGAACGTACAGCAGCGTATATGTTTCCCATCGTGTCAACTGTCATACCATCAATTCCAGTTTGGTTACCGAAGTCTATAAGTACTTTTTTCTTTCCAAGACTACCGTCACTAAGGATAGGAAAGGCGTTGAGGGTCATTCGACCAATTATAGGATTATTTTTGTCGTTTGCGCCTCCAGTAGTTCCGTTATTTGTTTCTGCGACATAGAGAGTTTTGCCGTCAGGTGATAGACCAAGGCCATTAGGTTTTTCTATAATATCAGAGCCAATAGCCAACTCTACAGATCCGTTGAATGGGTTGTACCGGTAAACAGCCATATTTTTCTGTTCTTTCTTTTCATCGCCGATGTATCGAGGGTCGCTAAAGTAGATCGTTCCGTTAGGTAATATAACTAGATCATTAGGTGATAAGTATTTTTTGCCTTTAAATACGCCTGTAAGTGTTCGGATTTTTTCATTTGGCATTATTTCACAAAGTGCCATGCGGCCGTTATTAGCACCACAGCAGGCAATGAGGCGATCATCGCGGTCGAACATGAGGCCGTTGCTCTTTTCAGATTTAGATGAATAGATCTCAGTTTTAAATGTGTTAGGGCTGAACTTTAGAATCCTTCCAGAAGTTGATTTGTCGCTTGGTATGTCACTGAAATAAACATCTCCGTTTGCTGCAACAGTTACTCCTTCTGTGAACTCTCCTTCTTCCCACAATAATTCCAACCGAGAGGAGGATGGTAGAATCGATATGTTGCCGCTGGGATTAGCGGCTTTGGCATGGACTATTAAAAGGCTGAAGGCCAAGCTTAACACTTTTAAGCTTAAACATTTGTTTGGCATGAAGCTAAAATGACAGTGAATAGTTAAGCTTGCAACCCGTTGTGTCCATTAATGAGTTAATTTAGGTTGCCATTGCTCATCAAAAAATCCTGCGGCCTTTATGCATTCTGAGTTTCCTGCGTTATATGGCTTAAACATGTCCGCTAATGCCCAGTCGGGTAGTTTCGGAGTCTGTGTGGCATTACTCATGTGGCCAAAGCGGCTGAAAGTGAATCCGGAGTTCAAAACGATATACTTTCTTTGGTTTAGTGGGTTCGGATAAATTAAAATGGGAATATGGGTGTTAGATGGTGCTTTTGTCTGGCCTAGTTTAATTGATTCATGATTCCAAATAAGTGGTAGTTGGTTAATGATTTTAGCAATTATTGAGTTGCTTTTAAAATCTCCCCAAAGAATGAGGTTGTTGCTTTCTATTTCATTTGCGGATAGGTCTATATCTTTGACTACTTTTGGTTTTCCTCGAAATTGCATTTCCCAGTCTAATAATGCTTGATCAAGCTGTGCAGCTGTCCATTTTCCGATATGCTCAGTCATTGCTTTACCAGTCGGTTTAACATTCACAAAGCTATCCATAAAGGCATCATCAATAGGTCCTTGTATTTTCGGCCTCTTAACTAAACCAATGAATTCAAAATTCCTAACAGATCTCCATTTGCCATAGGTTTTGATGAAACGAGATTTCCATGAACGGTCTGTATGAACACGTTCACCTTTTAGTTTTTGACCATCTAATATTATAGTGGGATTAACATTTGGTTTGAGAGGGCAGGTGCCCGATGGCATAGATAAAATGATTCTAGAAATGTTTATTGTGCTTATTTCTATATGCTTATTGCCGATCAATCCTGCTTCGACTCTTGAAGGCATCCAATGTTCTTGAATTCCGTCTACTTGAACCCACGATTGACGATTATAACGCAGTGTTCTGGTTATTAACCTTACTGCTGAAGGTATTCGATTCCGTCCTTTTGTGACTATGCTGTTAATTCTTTCATTAATTTCGGCTTTGGATGCACTATGGTATTTATGAACAGTTTTTGGTCCAATAATATGCTGTAATGTTAAGTCTTCTTTCAACAAGAATTTCTCCATAATTTGTGCGGCTTGAATCTGTTTGTCGTGTTCACCACTATAAGCAATAGTTGAAGTGTTAAACAAATTTCCAGCATACGCGGTGGCGTCATAAAGACCCCATAATTTGCGTTCATATTGGGGGGGTAGTTCTTTATCTGAGAGGTTTAAATATTTTAGTGACTCAGCAAATCCGGCACCCGGGGCTGCGGCAATCCAATTACTAGCGTAGTGGGTAGCTAAGTGCCAGCAGCCGGCCCCTCCCATAGAAAACCCTCTTATACTAAGGCGTTCTTTATCTACAGGATAATTTTCACTTACGTGTTTGATCGCTTCTATTACATCTATTTCTCCTGCGAATTTGAAAGCGTTACAAAACCTTCCATATGGATGTAGAACAATTGAATCGACTGGAGTGAATTCTCCCATATCGTTTTGCCGTTGATGAATGAATTTGAGTTCGCTTAGTTTATCGTCACGTCCGTGCAACCAAATATCTAGCCGTCGTTTTCGCCATGGGTCAGTTGTTTGTGACTGCGGAATTACAAGTCCATAAGGTTGTATGGAATTATCAATTTTTGAGATATAACCACGAACAACTAAGCCGGACTTACGCGTCCAAGGAGATTTTCCTTTAGAGAGTTGTGTTGCTCGAGTGTTTCCTTCTTGGAGAAGGTTTTCGGCGATTTTAAATTCATGTACTTCGTAAAAATTTTTATGTCGTAGTCCCCAGTCGATCGCCTTATGAAAAACTTGAACGTCAGGAATCAATTTAAGCAACGCTGGGTTTTTTTTGTGTTGAATTCTTAATTGATCAATCTTTTTGCCAAAGATTTCAGATTTTTGTTCGAGTGAGCGATAAATATTCTCTGGAATGTTAATTCCAACCAATGGAACAAGTGGGGATTTTTCGACTAAATCAGATGAGTCTTGTTCATCTTTGTCAAACGACGAAGCTGAGCTGCTAAAAACAAGTGTCACTAACAAGCTTAACCTTGAAGCTAAACTAAATAAGAATTGCTTTGTCATCAAAATTTATTCTTCTGAACAAAGCTGGATTTATGGAATCGGCTAACTGTAGTAATCAGTTCAAAATTCGGTTACCTTCTGACAAGAATATTCCTTTGAAGTTCATTTCTAAAGCTTGTGGATTAGAAGCTTTATCGAGAGCTTCTTCCTTTGAAATGACACCGTCTTTAACCAATTGGAAAAGAGATTGGTTGAAGTTTTGCATTCCATCATCAGTACCTGTTTCGATTGCAGCGTGAAGTTTCTCAGTTCTGTTTTCGCTTATCAGTTTGGTTATTGTTGGTGTATTTATCATTATTTCGATTGCTGGCACAACCCCGCCATCTTCGCGCACCGCCATTCGTTGGACTATGATTGCTTTAAGAGTTCCAACCATTTGTTTGCGAACCTGTTCTCTTTCCTCAGATGCAAAAAAATCTAGCACACGAGAAATAGATTGCGGCGCATCAATTGTATGTAAAGTCGACATAACCAAATGGCCCGTGTCTGATGCACTCATTGCAGCTCGGAAACTTGTGGCATCGCGCATTTCGCCAATCATGATTACATCAGGATCTTGGCGCATTACATGTTTTAGTCCTTTCTCGTACGAAGGAGTGTCTAAACCAACCTCGCGTTGCTCGATAACACAGCTATTATCATCGAAAACATATTCTACTGGATCTTCGAGTGTAATAATATGCTTTTTCAAATTCGAATTTATATGATCGATCATACCCGCTAGAGTAGTCGATTTACCGCTTCCTGTTGTTCCTGCTACGAGAACAATCCCGCGTGGCTCTTCAGCGATTGATTTTATGACATCTGGTAGATTAAGGCTGTCAAGCTTTGGAACTTCAGCAACTACATAACGCATTGCCAAGCACCACTTTCCTAGGTGTTGAAAGCAATTTGTCCGGAACCGGCCAATTCCTTCTAGGAAGTATGAAAAGTCAATTTCGCGATCTTTTTCGAGTCGAGGTAAAAAGTGTTTAGGTAATATTTCCTTAATGACTTTTTCCATCCAATCTTGAGTTGGGGTTTGAGCCATTTCAGTTTCTATTAACTGACTATTTATACGATAAACTACTGGTGAATCTGGTTTGATGTGAACATCAGAAGCTCCGCCTTCAACTGCAGTTTTCAGAATTTTATTAAATAAATCCATATAGAAAAAAGTGGTAAAGATAAGACCAAGAAATTACCAATGGAGCAAGTGCCAAAAATACTTATACCTTTCTTCTCTGCGCAACAGAGTTGCCAAATATAGTTTTAAGATTTAATCAAATCCTTGGTCTTATGAATATTACCATTCAATTATTGCAGCTCCCCAAGTGAGACCAGCCCCAAAAACGAGCAGCAAAATCAAGTCGCCTCGTTGTATTCGTCCCTCCTGAACCGCTTCGTCCAAAGCAATGGCTACTGAAGCAGCAGAGGTGTTTCCATAGCGTTCTAAATTGCTGTAGACTTGGTCTTCATTTGCTCCTAACCTGTCACGAACAGCTTTTAGAATCCGCATATTTGCCTGATGAGGTATGATGCATTTTATTTGACTAATATCGAGTTCACATCTGGCTAAAGCTTCTTTTGATGCCTTGGTCATTGCTGTTACAGCATTCTTAAAAACTTCTTGTCCATCCATTTTCAGATAGTGCAAACGGTCGGAAACCGATTTGTCGGTAGCTGGATGCAGGCTACCTCCTCCAGGTTGGGAAAGAATCGAAGCTTTACGTCCATCAGCTCCCATACACGCTGTAAGTAGGCCGTGGGTGTTTTCTCTGTTTTGCAGAACAGCTGCACCAGCTCCATCGCCAAATAAAATACAGGTGCCTCGATCTTGCCAGTCCGTTATTGAGGAGAGTTTTTCAGCGCCGATTACCAATACAGTATCATAGGTTCTTGACATTATAAACTGTTGGCCGATTTCAAGAGCATATACAAATCCAGAGCATGCAGCTTCTATGTCAAAAGCAGCTGCATTGAATGCTTCTATCTTTTGTTGTACCAAGCATGCAGTTGCTGGGAAAGGCATGTCAGGAGTAATAGTGGCAAGAATAATTAGATCTACATCATCTGGATTAACTTTTGCACGATTCAATGCAACCATTGCTGCCTTAGCTGCCATATCTGATGTAAATTCATTTGCAGCTGCTATACGACGTTCATGTATTCCTGTGCGTGAAAGAATCCATTCGTTACTTGTATCCACCAATGTTTCCAGATCAGCGTTGGTTAATACTTTTTGAGGAACATAGGACCCGACAGCCGAAATAGAGCAGGTGCGGCCTACGAAGTCGTGTTTAGCTCTTGGGTTTTTAAAGTCGGATTTGGGCATGTTTATACTGCAACCTAATTATTTGCGTCAGCTCGCAATTTGTCGTTGGCATTCGCTACGGCGTCAATAATTAGTTTATTAATATTATGATCCACGGCTTCAACTGTATTACATATAGCATTAGAAATTGCATGACTACTAGCAGAACCATGCGCGATAGTAACTGTACCATTAACGCCAAGTAGAGGGGCGCCTCCAACATTGTCCGGATTTATTCGTTTTTTTAATGATTGAAATGCTTTCTGGGATAAAACTGCCCCAAATTTAGACATTAGCCCAGAGTTAAGCTCATCCTTTAGCCAGCCCATTAATACCCCAGCGAGCTGTTCACATGACTTGAGTAAAATATTACCTACGAAACCATTAGTGACAACAACATCTATTTCATCACTAAAAAGATCATGTCCCTCAATATTTCCCACGAAATTCAATTCTAGTCCTTTACAGAGATGAAATGTCTCCTGAGTTAATTCGTTGCCCTTTGATTCCTCCGTTCCAACGCTCATTAAACCGATTTTTGGATCTTTGATTCCTAGCACCTCTCTGGCGTAAATGTCGCCCATGATTGCGTAATGCATAAGGTGCTTGGGCTTACCATCAACATTTGCTCCTGCATCAAGCAGAATGAAGTTATTATGCTTTGAGGGAAGTACTGCTGCGATTCCTGGGCGATCTATTCCAGTCAAAGTGCGAAGTTTAATCGCAGCTGCTGCAACAACACCCCCGGTGTTACCTGGTGAAATGATTGCATCTGATTTACCAGTTTTAACTAAATCCATCGCAATCGATAAGGAGCAATCTTTCTTTTTTCTTAGTCCCTCTACTGGTTTGTCTTCCATTGAGAGAACTTCTGAAGCATGAATTATCTCCAATCGCGGATCTATGTTTCGAATACGATCGAGTGAATGATTAATTTTTGTTTTGTCACCAATAATCTGAACTCTCTCAATATGTTGGCATTTTTCCAATGCTTGTATAGTCCCATCGATAACGACTCCACAGCCGTGATCTCCACCCATGACATCCACAGCGATTTTCATTGGAAAATAGAATTAGCCCATATAGGGCTTTCTTAGAGCAATGTGAAATTATGCTCCGGCCTCGACGGATATAACCTGTCGGCCATTGTAGTACCCACAATCAGCACAGACTCGGTGAGATTGGTAATTAAGGGAATCACACTGGGGGCATCTGTTCAACTGCGGTTTTTGCAGCTTTATATTCATAGAACGACGCTTACGCACGCGGCTTTTGGAAGATCTGCTTTTTGGTACTGCCATAACTTTAAGATTTTCTTAATCGAGGTTTAGTTTGTCGAGCTCTCCCCAAATATTTTTCTTTTTGAGCTCCTCATCAGATATTTCAGATAGCGGTGAATTTGCTAAATTTCTAGACACCTGATGAATACCTTCACATCCATTCTTACACAGCGGATGCTGCGGAAAGGCGAGGAAAGTATCTTCGAGTAGATATGGCGTCAAGTCTACTGTGCCGTGATTGATTTCTAGGGAATCCTCTCCTTTTAGTGAAATTTTGCAGTTCCAGCTCTTTTGGTTGATTTGAAGTTCAAATATTTTGAGGCATCTCGAACATTCGCATTTGAGTAGCATCTTTAGCGAACCTTTGAGTATTAATGATTCGTCGTTTTGTTTTACAGTAATATTATAAACTAAAGGGCCCTCTGGTTTAATTAGCTCATCAAGAGTTTCCATTTTCAAATCCAAAAGAGAGATTTCTCCGATTAGATTTAGGGATCCACTTTCAATTTTGTCCAGATTTAGCAATAAAGGCATATACGGAATTATCTAGAAATTGTCATAGTCTTTAACTTTTTTTAAGTTAGAAGTCTTGTCTTTTAGTCGAAGTTTAAAATCCTTAAGATACTTTTCTGAGTTTTGTTACCAAAGCCTTGCTTGTTGTTTCGGAAACGAATGTTGATACATCTCCTCCTAGTGATGCAATTTCCTTAACGAGATGCGAACTTAAAAAAGAATAAGAAGCACGAGGCATCATAAATAGGGTTTCAATCTTTTCATTCAATTTACGATTCATTAGTGCCATTTGAAATTCGAATTCAAAATCTGAAACTGCCCGAATCCCTCTAATCACAATGTTACAGTTTTGTTTTGTGACGTAATCTATTAGCAGTCCTTCGAACACATCAACATCAACATTAGCGAGCTCAGATACAGATTCCTTAATTAATTCTTTTCTTTCATCAGGAGAAAAGAGGGGTGTTTTATTGTTGTTTCTAGCTACTGCTACGACTACACGATCAAACAGCCTAGATGCTCGCTGAATAACATCTAAGTGTCCGTTAGTAGGCGGATCGAAGCTTCCTGGATAAACTACCGTGCGCATATTCGGTAGTATTAGTATTTAAATAAAAAAAACCCGGACGAGATGTCCGGGTTTGAGAAAGAGTTTTTTAATTGCCCTCTACTGGAGAGACTGGGACTGGTTTCAAATTATCAATCGCTATGGGATTAAACCATTCCGCTGGTGCGATAGCTTCTGTTTTAAATACGCCTTGGCGAAGAGGTACTTTTATGCTGAATCCAGGAGAAGAAAATGCAGCGCTTGCAGCAGCAGCGGCAGCCTGCTCATCTTCGGCAGCTTTCAACTCTCGCCCGCCAGAGTATTTCTCTCCACCAGCGATTAAAACTTCATTGCCGTTCGTTGAATCAGTGTATTTTACTTTGCCAGAAACAACTATCAATTCGCCTTCAGCGTTGATTTCATAAACGGTACCCTTGACATTAGCTTCACCTTTTGGAGTTTTGATTACGTAGCTAGATCCAACGGGTAATTTGCGTACGCTACCAATTGCCCGTCCACTTTTTAACAACATTTCTGTTTGAGCAATTGGTTCGATAGGTGAATCAGCAATTGTGAGTCGATTAAATGTTAATTCGCTATTGCCAGCCAGTCTTAGCATTGATCCATTAAGACCTAAAAATAAATCGGCCTGTGCATCTTTACTCGTTTTAACGGTAGCTCCTGTTCTTAGAACTGTGCCAACCTTGAGTGGAGACCAGTTTTTCCCATCAATTGACATTGTGGCTTCACCACTCACAGTGCGAACCATTGCACTACCCTCGCGGGCTTCTGCTTGAGACGTGAATAGAAATCCAGCAGACATCAATACCGCCGTGAAAAATAAGTTCTTCATAAGTTTATGTGTTCTATAGGCCAAAAAATCGATATTTTGAGCTCCAGCAATCCTAATATTACTCATTGTAATGTCAACGTGTAATTTTATTTATTCGGGTAGAAAAACCTCGAGAAAATGCTAAAACTCTTTTTTTTACCTTTTTTAAGTCCGATTAGCGTTTATTGCTAATTTTCGATATTTATTAATATATTTATCTAATCAAATATCAATTTGACTCTAAAACTCAAAAAAAGGGTTCGCGTTCTGTTCTTCTCCAACTGTTGTAGTAGGACCATGACCAGGGCAGAGAATAGTTTCCATTGGAAGGCTTAAGATCTCTGACTGCACTTTTTCGCGTGCGAGTTTGAAATGTTTAGGAGCTCCTCCCATTGATCCCGCAAAGATAGCATCCCCAACAATAGCGATTTTTGTTACATTATCATGGAAATTATTAAGTACATATGTTGCTCCATCATCTGCGTGGCCTGGTGTTTCTCGGGATGAAATCTGAATATCGCCCACTTTAATTATTTTTTTTGGGTTATTTTTTTGTCGTTCTGGTGCGTTTGGAGAGCTGGAATGAAGTTCTAATTTTGGAAATTGCTTTCTAATGGGTATTAGAGCTGCGATATGGTCGTGGTGAGTATGCGTAATGAAAAGGTGTTTTAGGTTTAAATCGTATTTCTTTATTAACTCTAAAATTGGCTCATGACTCCATCCTGTATCAAATAATGCAGCCTCAAGGGTTTCTTCATCCCATGCAAGATAGCAATGAACTTCCATGCTTTCGGTGGTGCTAATTTGCTGTATGTTTTTATATTTGCTGAGATTTAATATTGGGGACCATCCACTGGCTATCAAGGAAAGCTTTTTAGATGTTAACCCAAGTAGTTTGCATAGTTCTATAATATTAGTGGCTGGCTCGATATTTCCGTCTTCTTCGAGTTGTGAATAATTTATGAGATTTAAATTGGCAGCTTCTGCAGCTTGACTGGGATTAATGCCGAGTCCTTTTCTGGCTTTCGCAATAATATCCCCGACATGATCCTCTAATTCCATTCAACGAAAATTAGTGGAGTTTATTTTGTAACACAAGTTGTGTTTGTTTAATTAATTTTGATTAGCCGAAAAAAGTATAAATTTAATGCGTAACTTAAAGTCTTGCGCGCGATTTTTGTTTTTTATGAATTAGCCGTTTTATTATTATTTCTTTTATGCTTAGAGCATATGCTTCAAATGTCATTGCTGATGGTAAACTTTACCTAAGGATGAAAAATAACATCTCCTGTAATGCTCTACGTTCAGAGCTAGGTGTGCAGTAATTAATTTTTTTTTTAAAATTTTTAAGTCGCGGCAATTATTTATTAAGGTTTAGAATTTACTAAGTTTTATTTGCTTTATGCAATTTGGATCTCTCAAACTTAAAACCAACCTCTTTCTGTCCCCTTTGGCTGGTTACACAAATTTGCCCTTTAGATTAGTTCTGCGTGAAGTGGGAGGTTTGGGGTTGACGACCACTGATCTTGTCAACGCGAGATCGTTGCTTGAATTGAATCCTAGAGCTTTGAAACTGATCGAGTCGAAAGAAGAGGACAGTCCGTTTGCTGTTCAACTATTTGGGGCTGTCCCTGAGGAAATGCGTGACGCCTCCCAGTATCTTGTATCGATGGGTGTTGATTCTATAGATATCAACATGGGCTGTCCTGTTCGTAAGGTATGCAAGACCGGGGGAGGGTCTGCTATGATGACAGAATTAGATAAGACGGGTTATTTAGTGAAGATGATGGTCAATGCGGTTGATATTCCTATTACAGCAAAGATGCGTTTGGGTTGGGATGAAAAAAATATTACTGCTCCAAACTTGGTAAGGGTTCTTGAGGACGTGGGAGTAAAGGCGATATTTATTCATGGTAGAACTAGAGAACAAGGTTTCTTAGGTAAAGTTAATCTCGCTGGAATTCGTGAAGTGGTGGCAGCGGCCCGGGAAATTCCTGTTATTGGTAATGGAGATATTACAACGCCTGAGGCGGCAAAGCACATGATTGAGACTACTGGTTGCCAAGGGGTGAGTGCTGGGCGCGGTGCTTTTTATAATCCATGGCTTTTCAAACACACGGATCATTATTTAAAAACAGGTGAGTTACTGCCTGATCCAAAGTTTCTAGAACGGGTGCGCGTGATGCGCCGTCATTTCGATCTGATGATTGAAGTGTTTGGTGAAGAACGTGGGTGTTTGATGTTTCGTAAAGTTGCTCCTTGGTATGCCAAGCGTTTCGGTCCAGTTAAAATGTTCAATAAGCGAGTAGTTAAAATCTCAACAAGAAAGGATTTTGAGTCAACGCTGTCTGATTACATTGAATGGCGTAATCAGTTTGTCGATAGCGATGGCGAATTGATAGAACGCTATCGTCAAGGTCCAATGGTCCCCACTTTCATGCAAGACGACAAACTCTTAGCGGTCAAAAAAAAGGAAATACCCGTGCCTAAGGGGCCGATAGAGGTTTGGTGATTTTGATGTTTTTTGATTTTAAAAAATGCAAAACTTAATTCTCAATAAGGTTTAAATTACGTCAAATAAAATGTAATTTATTTGCTAAAACGTTGATCAACTGATGCACGGATCTTCTCATCCATTTTAATTAATGGAGGCCAATTCCGGGTAAAGCTTTCTCCGGAAATTTTGCGTGTGGCGTCAATGCCTAGTTTGCTTCCGATGCCAATTTCGCTTGTAGCATGATCGAGAACGTCTGCAGGTCCTTTAGTCAGAATGCTATCTCGTTGCGGATCAGTATCGGCGCACATGTGAAATAATACTTCGCTAGTGTTGTGAACATCAACAAAGTCGTCCACAACAACAATGAATTTTGAGAACATCATTTGTCCCATGCCCCAGAGACCATGCATGATTTTGAACGCTTGCATTGGGTAAGTCTTTTTTATGCTTACAAAAACTAGATTATGAAAAGTTCCTTCAGCAGGTAGCGCTATATCTGTAATTTCTGGGAAATTCATTTGAAAGATAGGTAAGAACAATTTTACGCTAGCGCTACCCATATAAAAATCTTCCATAGGAGGAATCCCTACAATAGTTGCAGGGTAAATTGCGTTTTTTCGATGAGTGATAGCAGTAATATGAAATACAGGATAAGGCTCAGGTAGTGTATAGTAGCCCGTGTGATCTCCAAATGGTCCTTCTTCGCGCAGTGGCTCAGTTGTATCAATATAGCCTTCTATAACAATATCTGCATTAGCCGGAACTTCTAGGTCGCAAGTTTCACATTGAATCATCTCTACAGATTTACTGCGTAAGTAGCCAGCTAGCAGAAATTCGTCGAGTCCGTCCGGCATTGGAGCGGTGGCACAAAAAGGATACACAGGGTCCCCTCCTAAGAAAACTGCTACCGGCATGCGCTCGCCATTCTCGTAATATCTTCTTCCGTGACGAGCTGCAACTTTTTGTAGCTGCCAATGCATTCCGGCGGATTGATCGTCGTATACCTGCATTCTATACATGCCCAAATTGCGGTCTCCTGTATCTGGATCACGTGTGACCACGCATGGCAATGTTAGAAATCTTCCTCCATCAAGTGGCCAGCATTTAAGGATAGGTAAATCTAAAAGCGTTGGAGGATCTTTTGACGTGCTTTGTAATTTTTCAATATTTGGGGCGATAGGCCACGGATCAGTTTGAGTTTGCGGTGTGCTGAAGTGATGAATTACCTCTTTGCATGGGCCGTTCTTAACTTTTTTTGGCCGGGCATGCCTTAATTCAAGCGCTTTGCTGAGAAGCCCCATAGCATCTCGGAATCCGGTAGGCGGTTTGGCTTGTACAAGTGACCCTAGCTTTGCGGCTACAGTCGCGACACTATCAGCCCCGAGCGCCATGGCCATTCGATTATTGGATCCCATGGTATTAATTACCAAAGGAATAGACGAAATTTCACCATTAACAGTCGGTTTCTCAATATAAATTGCTTTACCTCCTCCTGGTTTTTTCATCTCGCGATCTGCTATTTCTGTTATTTCAAGCTCTGTCGCGATTGGTTCTTTTATACGAATTAACTCTTCTGCATTTTCGAGTGCATTTAAAAAATCTGCATAAGATTCGTAGGCCATTTTTTTTGGGGATTCCAGCAGCTAGGAAAGCCTTTGGTTCGCGAAGAAATCTAGCATCAAACACAAAAAATGCGATGCTTATTCTACCGGAGTATTTTTTTAGTTTATTGGCTCGACTACGTTTTTCTGCTACATACGATCGCCCGACTCAAAAAGTTTTAATCAATTAGAATGAACAGTTTAAGGAGTATTATATGATTAAAAAACTAAAGCGATTTGTAGTTTGTCTATTTGGAATAATGTCGCTTGGTTTAACGATTTCTCAAGCTCAGTCAAAGACAAAGCCAAATATTTTATTCATTTTTGCTGATGACCAGTGTTTTGAGACTGTTGCTAATCTTGGTCTTACAGACATTGACACGCCTAACCTTGACCGGCTGGCTAAGCGTGGAACGCAGTTTACTCGTGCATACAATATGGGGTCATGGAGTGGCGCTGTTTGTGTTGCGAGTAGGCACATGCTTATAACTGGCCGACACATTTGGCGTGCTCAAAAGGCACAGCAAGTTTTGCGCGGTGGGAAAAAAATGACTGAGGCTCAAAAGGCTGCTCGTGATTTAGAGTTTAGTAATTTATGGCCTCAAGTTATGGAGCGTGCTGGTTATCAGACTTTTTTTACTGGTAAATGGCATATTTCAACTGCAGCGGATCGTGCGTTTGAAGTTGCTCGTAATATTCGAGGGGGCATGCCGAATCAAACTCCTGAGGGTTACAATCGACCATTACCAGACCAGAGTGATCCTTGGAGTCCATATGATGTAAAGTTTGACGGTTTTTGGAAAGGAGGCAGGCACTGGAGTGAGGTTGTTGGGGATGACACCTTGAACTACATAGATGAAGCAAAAAAAGATAAGCGTCCGTTCTTTATGTACATAGCCTTTAATGCTCCGCATGATCCAAGGCAGGCACCAAAGAAATATGTTGATCGATATCCTTTAAGCCGAATTAAAGTGCCTGAAAATTATCTCGACCAATATCCCTATAAGGAAGATATCGGATCGGGAACAAAATTAAGGGATGAGAAACTTGGACCCTTTCCTCGTACCCATCATGCTGTCAAGGTGCATAGACAAGAGTACTATGCAATCATTGAGCATATGGACACTCAAATAGGGCGGATACTGGATGCCCTGGAACGTTCTGGTCAGATTGATAATACATATATTTTCTTTACAGCTGACCATGGTTTAGCTGTTGGTCATCATGGACTTTTTGGTAAACAAAATTTGTATGAGCACAGTACGCGAGTGCCTTTCATTGCAGTAGGGCCAGAAATAAAGAGTGAGGGTAAAATTAATACTCCGATCTATCTACAGGATGTAATGGCCACCTCTCTTGACATTGCAGATGCCAATCGCCCTGAACAGGTTGAATTCCAAAGTCTAATGCCGATTTTAAATGGAACACAGAAACAATCTCATGTTAAGGCTGTGTATGGCGCGTATCTAAGAGTGCAGCGCTCCGTTACAGTGGGCAATTGGAAGTTGATTCTTTATCCTAAAATTGCAAAAGCACGTTTATTTAATATAAAGCGCGACCCTCTTGAGATGAATGATCTCGTTGGTGATGAGTCAAAAGCTGCATTAGTAAAACGTCTTTATAAACGCTTAATTAAACTTCAGAAGGCTCATGATGATACTTTGGACTTAAAGGAGGCTTTTCCAAAACTAGGATAGGCTTTTAGTGATTATTAATCTTTTGAAAACTAAAGCCAAACAGTTCTTATTTAAGCGTGTGCTTATAGTTGCAGTTTTATTTTTTATTCAAGCTGCAAGTGCTGTTGAACACACGTCAATAGCTCCTGGTAGTAAAGGCACCTTTCGGGGGCGTCCCACAGTAAATGCGATAAGAGTAGAGATGCCCCCTGAAGTTAATGGGGTTTTGGATGATGAAGTTTGGAAGTTGGCAAAACCTGCAGGTGAATTTTTGCAGAAAAGCCCTCAACAAAATGTTCCCCATTCTCAGAGAACTGAATTTCGGGTTTTATATGATGATAATGCAATTTATGTAGCTGTTTGGTGTTTTGATGATACGCCTTCAGCTATAATTGCCAAAAATATGCAGCGTGATGAGTATATGCGATCTGAGGATATAGTGAATATTACTTTAGATACATTTCTAGATCGAAGAAATGGTTATTTCTTCAGTGTTAATTCTTTGAGTGCAAGAGGTGATTCAAGTATAAGTAATAATACTAGCGTTAATTCAGAATGGGATGGGGCTTGGGTTGCTCGTTGTAAAAAGCAGGTTTGGGGCTGGGCTGCAGAAGTTGAAATACCATTCAAGTCAATTAGTTTTGATGAGAATAATTCGACGTGGGGTATCAACGTTTATAGAAATATTGGTAGATATGGAGAAAGAGGTCAGTGGGCTAATTCTAGGTCTGTTAATAAAAGTTTTAATGTATCAGAATGTGGTGATTTGTTAGGTCTATATGGTTTAAAACAGGGCCTTGGTTTGGATATAAATCCTTATATTGTAGGAACTTATCAAAAAGATTATGACAAGAATGATTCAGATTTATTAGGTGATTTTGGCTTTGACGTAAGATATAGGCTGACTCCAAGTTTAACAGCATTAGCCAGTGTAAATACAGATTTTGCTCAAACAGAAGTTGATGAAAGGCAGTTAAACCTGACTCGATTTCCATTATTCTTCCCTGAGAAAAGGCAATTCTTTTTGGAGGATTCTGGTATTTTTGGTTTTGGGGGAGCTGAATCAACTAGTCGTCGATCTAGTGATAGTTCTTCTACATTGCTTATACCTTTTTTTAGCCGTCGTATTGGCTTGAGCAGCGATGGAGAGGTCGACCCGATACAATTTGCAGGCAAGATAACAGGCAGGGTGAAATCTTATAATATCGGCTTTTTGGATGCTGTTGTTGAATCTAAAGAAGGAACAAGAAATGTTTTTGTTGGTAGGGTGAGCAAAAATATCTTTGAGCAATCATCTGTAGGTTTTTTATCTACATTGGGTGATCCAAACTCTGATGAAATGAACGCCCTTGCAGGTATGGATTTTCAATTCCGAAGTAGTGATATGTTTGGGGGAAGGAACTTTAGATTTAACACATATGCATTAGCTTCTTACGTAGAGGAAAATGACAGTCTTGAACCTGCTTGGAATATTAGTTCTTCTTTGGAAGATAGAAATATTGATCTATCGGCTAGCATTACTGAGATAGGTGAAGAATTTGATCCAGCAATGGGGTTTGTTCGTAGAAGGGGTAACAGGCGATATGCAGCAGAATTAGACTTAACCCCTTATCATGATAACTTGAATTGGTTAAGAAACACTCGGCATGGTTATGATGCGGAAATGTATACGGATTTGGGTAATAATTTAATTAATACACAACAGAAATTCGATTTAGCCACTCTTTATCTAGAGAGTCAGGATATCATTGGTTTAAGTGTTAGTCATATTACCGATAAACCTTCAGAGAGTTTTTCAATATCTGATGGCACAACAATTCCAGCCGATAATTATGAGTGGTGGGGTCTTAACTTGCGCGGATATTTAGGCATGCATAGAAGAGCTTTTTTTGGGCCTTTTTATTCCATAGATGGGTATTATGGTGGTTTGCGTCATCAGTTTGGACTCGAATCATATTTTACACCATGGCCAAACCTTAAATTTGGGGGTAAAATTGAAAAAAACTTAATAGAATTAGAGAATAGTGAAAAGTTAGACATAACAATAAGTAGATTAGAATTTAATTATAATTTTACTCCTGATTTTATTTTTTCGAACATGTTGCAATACGATAACATTACTGAATCGCTTGGTGTTAATAGCCGTTTGCAATTGGAGTATAAGCCTGGAGCAAAGATGTTTTTGGTTGTGAACCAGGGTTATTTAGATGAGAGAACTGGTTTGGTAATGAAGGAGTTTGAGGTTGTAACAAAAATTGGTGCTTTGTTTCGATTTTAACTATTTTCTCTCGAACCTTTTGTATTCTCACTGCAGAGTTCGGCGTGCAATTGGCAAGCCTCAAACTTCGTGATTTTCGTAATTATCGAAAACTAGAAACTGAGTTTGAGCCCGGATTTCATCTTCTGCTAGGAAAAAATGCACAGGGTAAAACTAATCTACTTGAAGCGATTTATTTGCTTTCGACACTCAGATCCTTCAGAGGTGTAGGCAATTCTCAAATTATACATCATGGGCAGTCAGCTTTTTTTGCTGCTGGAGTTGCTCTAGGTCAAACGGAGAATAATATTCAGTACTACTGGTCCTCCAGTCAGCGAAAATTAAAGTTGAATCAAAAACCAATTCGACGACTTGCAGAATATCTTGGCACTCTTCAGACCGTAGTTTTCTGCATGGAGGATCTACATCTCATTAAAGGATCTGCCAAATCGCGCCGTCGGTTTCTTGATTTACTTCTTACTCAAACCCAGCCTGGTTATCTAGGTATTTTGCATCGATACACTGAATCACTACGTTCTCGGAATGCATTACTCAAGCGAGATTCCCCTGATATGTCACTACTTGATAGCTTTACAAAAGAGCTTATTGCAACAGGTGAAAAGCTCATGAGTTTTCGCTGTCAGCTGGTTAAAAAATTATCTCCTTTAGTCCGATTAGGTTATAGAAAAATTGCTCCTGAGGTGGAAGATGCAAGGTTAGATTATAAGCCTAGTGTAAAAGAAGACTTTGTTTTAGAATTAAATAGATCACGTGAAAGAGAGCTGCGCTATCGCAGTACAATTATTGGCCCTCATCGTGACGAATTGAAACTTACACTAGATGATAAGCCAGCGATTCATTTTGGAAGCGAAGGCCAGAAAAGAACTTTTTCTATAGCACTTAAGATGGCTCAGGCAGAATATCTAGCTGGGGTTCATGGAACGCCTCCGATTTTGTTAATTGACGACGTTATGGGGGAATTGGATGCAGAGCGCCGTGCTGGATTGATGCCGCTTATCAGTCGGACTGGACAAGCTCTTGGCCAGGTTTTTATGACCTGCACAGAGGAAAACTGGCCAAGTGAATTATCCGCTAACCTTCATCGTTGGAATGTTCAACAGGGTGCTTTGAGAAGAGTTTAACGCTTTGTGTGAGAACAAGTACCGCGTTCGCTATTTGCTACAAAATCAATTATTAGTTGCGATAGAGATCCATTAAAATTTTTTCGAGCTTTTTGGACGGCATCATTTAGTAATTCTTTTCCCATAAATAAGGCTCGGTAGGTTTGTTTTAGTTCAATTCGTTCTTTGTTTGAGTAACCAGCGCGTTTAAGACCGACAGTATTTAGTCCGCACATTCCGTTGATTCCTCGAACGATAGTAAATGGTGGTAAGTCTAAGCTTACACCTGAACATCCCTGCATCATTGACATTGTGCCAATACGGCAGAATTGGTGGACCACAGCATTGCCAGAGATGAATGCTCCGTTGTCTATTACTGCGTGTCCGCCAACTAGTGCTCCATTAGCAAGTATAGTTCTGTCTCCAATTGTTGAGTTGTGTCCAACGTGACTGTTTGCCATGAGCATGTTCCCTGAGCCTACTACGGTATCTTCATCTAAGGAGTTTGACCGGTGAATAGTCACATGCTCACGAAAAGTATTTTGTTCACCGATTATTAGTCGGGTTTGTTCACCGCGGTATTTCACATCTTGGGGAAGGTCTCCAATGACGCAGCCAGCATGAAAACGATTTTCTTTACCAATTAGTGTATGACCTGTGATGTGTGCTTGCGGTCCAATGATGCAACCAGCACCAATTGTAACGTGTTCGTCTATTACTGTGAAAGGGCCGATTTCAACAGTCTTGTGAACTTTAGCGTTTGGATGAACGATTGCGTTTGGGTGAATCATATATGTTTTAATTAGTGGGGAAAATAATTCTTAGGTTATTTAAGAGATGTTTTTCTTTTTTTTCGTCGCTCTCGTTTGATCTTAATTTTCTTTGTTTCTTCTTTCTGAGATTGGAGTGTTTTATCCCAAGGGTTTGCCTGCCTTGGTCGATAAAGCGGTCTCCCATCTGACTTTGGTTGTTTTTCAATAATAGATCTAAATCTGTTTAATGCAGTTAGATGTTCCGTTCTTCTGCTATTGATAAGATTGTTTTGTTC
>SHAK01000032.1 GCA_004213515.1 Limisphaerales bacterium
TTTCAAAGATTAATAATTTTGCTTTTTCAAATAACGCTGAAATAAAGGCTCAAGCTTATCCATACCAACAGCAAGAATTATAACAATACCTATAATTATCTCCTGCATATAGTTAGGCCAATCCTTAATACTAGAACCATTCGCAAGACTTGCCATCATAAATGCACCAATCACAGAACCTGGAATACTTCCAGACCCTCCACTCAGGCTTGCCCCGCCTATCACAACTGCAGCTATAATTTGCAGTTCCAAACCAATAGCCACAGATGGATCTCCTTGAGTGAGTCGCGAAAATTGCATGACTCCAGCAAAGCCGAAAAAAGCACCAGCTAAAGTGTAAATTAGAATTTTATTAAAGTTAACTCGAATACCACATAATCGTGCCGTATTCTCGTTAGATCCGATAGCAAACACATGTCTCCCAAATACACTTCTTCTTAAAAGAACCGACATAAATACCGCCAAGGCTATTACAAACCAAACGCCATCTGGTAATGGAAAAAAAGTTAAAGGAGACTGGCTATTATCCATCAAATGATTAACAGAATTCAGTGGGGTATTTGGATTAACGGTTTGGTTATTTGCTAGCCATTTAGAGAGCCCCCGAGCAATACCCATCATGCCCAAGGTAACGATAAATGGCATCATACGAAATGCGGTAATAATACCTCCGTTAACTAAACCAACCATAGCTCCAACACAAATTGTGCCCAATATGACAGTTACAAAACCATAGTTATATTCAATTAACTTTGCCGTAACAACACTAGCAAGTGCAACTACTGACCCTGCGCACAAGTCAATCCCTCCGCTAACAATAACTAGCGTCATTCCCATTGCGCCAATCGCAACAATTACCGTCTGGGTAAGGATAGTTTTAAAGTTGCTTCCCTTAAAAAAAACCAACCTCAATTCACTATCCAAAGCAAATAAGGCAAGTACGACAAACAAACCAACAAATGGCCTGACTGCCTTCAAAAAATCTCTGCTAACAAGTTTTGAACAATTCATGCCGCTACTCCTTCTGTTTCAGCACAATCAACAGCTGCCATTATAATTTCTGATTCAGACCATTCCATAACTGGCCTAGTTTCAACAACAACTCCTCTACTCATCACGCTAATACGATCACAAATACCCAGCAACTCCGGAAGGTAGGAACTAATAAAAACCACTGCTTTACCCTGTCTTGCTAATTGATTCATTAAACGATAAATGTGTGCTTTACTTCCGACATCAATTCCCCGAGTGGGTTCATCCATTAGTAAAATCTTTGCTTTGTGATGAAGCAGTCGCCCAATTGCAATTTTCTGCTGATTACCGCCTGACAATTCACCAACAGCTTGAGAAGCACTCGAGGCTTTAACTTCAAGCTCACTTATCAAGTTTTCCGAAGTAGTTATTTGCAAAGTATTATTTACAAAACCAAAATTAGAAACAGTTTGAAAACAAGTTAATGTTAAATTGTCAGCTAGACTGAGGTTAAGTAACAATCCTTCCTCTTTTCTGTTTTCACTAAGCAAGCCAATACCCTTGGCCAGACGCTTAGTTGGTGACGATTTTGTATCTTTCTTTCCAAAGATCTTAACATCCCCTTTAATTAATTGATCAAGTCCAAAAATCGTACGTATTGTTTCTGTACGACCCGCACCAACCAAGCCGAAAAACCCTAGAATTTCTCCTGAAAAAAGCTTAAAACTCACATCTTTAGGTTTGATTAAACCGGCTAATTTAGACACTTCCAAAACCGGTTTTCCAATCTTACGGCTCGTACGGGGATAAATTTCTGAAACCTCTCGACCTACCATCATTTGAATGATTTGATCAATACTTGAATCAGCCATTTCACCACTATGCACACTCTTTCCATCCCTAAGCACAGTAAATCGACTAGCTACATTCTGACACTCCTCTAAAAAATGACTAATATATATTACACTAACTCCACGCTGACTCATTCGAGCGATTACTTTAAAAAGATTCGCCGCATCCATTTGTGTTAAGCTGCTAGTTGGTTCATCCATAATCAGTACCTGCGGTTCACAAACAAGTGCACGTGCTATCTCTACTAGTTGTTGTTGAGCAATGGTAAGGGAATGAACGGGTACATTCATCGGTAAATCCGACTGCCCAATCTCGTCAAGCGCATGTTTAGCTAAGCGTCGGCGCTCTTTAAGGTTTAACAACCCTAAATTCTTTGGCTCTTTACCTAATAAGATATTTTCTTCAACCGTTAAGTCTGGTGCAAGATTAAGTTCCTGGTAAATCATCGAAACCCCACTATTTCGAGCATAAAGAGGACCACTTGGAGCATATAATTTTCCATCTAACAAAAGACTCCCACTGTCTGGTGCATGTGCTCCGCTGAGAATCTTCATTAATGTGCTTTTACCAGCGCCATTTTCGCCTATCAAAGCGTGCACTTCTCCTGAAGCAACCTCTAGACTAACACCGCCTAACGCTGTAGTTGAACCAAAACGCTTGAAAACGTTTGAAATACGTAAGCGAGGTGATTGGCTAGATTTACTAACGGACATTAGAACGAATCAATTACCAGCTCCGAGATATTTTTCTATAGGTGGATTTAGCAACTCCTGCATTTCTGACTCACTCATATTATCTTTAGTAACCATAGCAACACCAGTATCAATACGTTTTTCTACCACAGCCCCACCAAGTTGACTGACAAGTGTCTTAACACCTAAATATCCCATCCGAACAGGGTTTTGCACAACCAGACCTTGAACATCTCCAGCTTCTAGATCTCGAAGCGATTGAACACTTGTATCAAATCCAACTACCTTTACCTTCCCATTCCCCTTCCCAAGATCACGTAACGCCTTGGTCATTGAAACAGTTACAGATTCATTAGGGCAAAAGATACCATTAACTTCAGTATTGTAGCGACTTAACAAGTTTTGAGAGGCTGTGTAGGCCAACTCTCTAGTAGCTCCAGCATACTGGTCGGAAGATAATATTTTTATGTCTGGATAATTCTCTTTTATAGCGTCCAGAAAACCTTGCTCACGGTTTGTAGTACTTGCCGAACCTACTGCGTAGCGCAACATTAAAACGTTACCCTTTCCTCCAATTAATTTGCCAAGATAATCTCCACCCATTTTACCACCAACATAATTATCTGTGGAAACAAAACTCGCATACTTATTTGATTCCAATCCAGAATCGATGATAACAACTGGGATTTTTGCATTACTCGCTGTCTCTACCGGACGCACTAACGCCTTGTTATCTAGTGGGGCCAAAACCATTCCATCGACACCTCGAGTAATAAAATTCTCAACTACCTTTATCTGCTCGTCACGATCATCTTCCTTAAGCGGGCCTTTCCAAATTATTTTAATCGACTGCCCTTCTGCCTCAAGTTCCTGTTTAGCCTTAATAGCTCCTGCATGAATCGACTTCCAAAATTCATGAGTCGTGCCTTTAGGAATAACTACAATCTCCAAACCATCTTTGACTAACTTCCCAGAATCTGATCCGCAACCAGATAAAAAGACTAACGAGGTAAACACAGCGCCTAACAGCAATGATTTCATCCCCTCCAAGCTAGGCTAACACCAGTACTTCATACAACCTTTTTGCCTATAAAACCTAATGAATAAATTCAATATTCAACTATTATATTTTGTTTTTATTCATTTTTCATCTTCGCGTCTTGGACGAAAAGCCATCGAAGTTTGTAATGAAAAATGGCACACACATCCTGAACTAGCCTCAGGTATTAGAACTAAACCCTGTGCAGGTAAAATATTTATCCAACACCCTGGCCGAGTTGGGGCAAGAGCCTGAAAATTAGCTCTTTTCGATTTACCAAGATCAAGAACTGTTGGATTAGCAGCACGAAAAAATAAGCAATCACCTGCTCCGGTAAGTGTACCGCAACTATGCCCGGGACGTTTTAGATTCCAATTTGTTGGCAAACCCATTGGCCCAAGGCGCTTTCCCGTAGATAATTCGTAAATCGCGGGTTCAGCAATTAGGCGGTTACCAAGCACTACAGGGTGATGCACCTGCTCCCCGTGAGTGAATGCGCCAGGCAAGCCCTTTGGGTGGCTCGCTGACCAAAGCTCACGACCTGTCTTAGTCGAGTAACAGTGCACACGGTATATCGTATCATTGTCGCCACCTAAATGACTGCCAGAAACTACTAAATTCTCACCAGAAGCCGCTACAAACAATATATTACGACTAAGCTCCAAACCATTGTCGATCACACTAGCCCATAGCCGCCCTCCAGTTTTCGAATCGAGACAAACAATCTGTAATTCATTTTTAAAAAGTTTTTTAAGTGTATGCTGTCCATTTCCATTAACAGGTTTTTTTGTCTCAATAAAAAACACAAGCCCTTCAGAAAGTGTAATTGTTGGATTTAAAATAGTTCCCCCCTTGTATGTCCATTTACGTTGACCTAAGAGAGTCCCCTTAAGTGGAGAAGAGAAAAGATGAGTACTAGTCACCATAGCTTGATTGTTGTTATAGTCAGTGCTAATTAATTCTCGGCTTGCTTCTGTTCGCGAAGCTGTTTCTAACTGTGCCGATCCATAAAGGCGATTTCCTACCAATGCCGTATAACCCCAATGTCGATTTTGCCCAGGAACAAAGACTGACAAAGGGTAAGTTTGCTTAACTTTACCACTTTCAAGATTAATTAACTGCACACTATCTTTTACCGACACGCACAATTTGCCATCATTTACCGACATGTACCCTGCATCATATGGCATTGAATAACGCTGCGAATCAGGCAAGGGCAATCTCCACAGCTCTGCACCATTGTATGCATCTAGTACAATTAAAATATTCTCACCAGGAATAATTAATCTACCTTGTGCAGCAAGAGGCGCTGGCGCGCGCAAATGACGATCTACCATCGGAGCCGCACCCGGCCCTCCGAACCATTGCAATACTAAATCACTATTTACCAGCGTATCTCCGCTGTTACTTGTATTAGAAGGATTACCGTACTGATGTGACCACTCGCCAGCGCCGGCTAAACCTTTAGCAAGATAAGGATTTTTATTAGGATCAAGCCAAGCCACTCCATTGTAGGGTTGAAGCATTCGCTTCCACTCATCACGGGCTAAAGGACTCTTATTTTTTCCAAGTAAAGCTTCCTCTGATATGATAAGATTCGCAAAATAATCGGTAAATGGAAATTTATTACCTGAAACAAAACTAATAGAAACCCGATTGCCATATAGCCCGCGCTTGGCTAAGTATTTTCGAGCTATAGCAATCTTTTTATGATCATCGCTCACACCGATTATATTCAACTCCGTATTTTCTGCTAATGATGCACAAAGGCTTCCATCAACTATGTCCGTCACTAAAACCCAACCATGTTTAGTCCTTACTATCTTTTCCAAACGCTTAACCAGTTTTACCGGAGCTACCTTTTCTGGCTCTTTTTTCATGGTCAATAATTTAGCCTCAACAGGAACATTGGAGAAACAATAAAGCGAACCAGTATCAGTACTAACTAATAATCTACCTCCGGCATATGCCAGTCCTCTTGCTTTTCCATTAACCTTTGCTGACCAGCTGACTGAACCATCAACTAGGGATCGGGCCTCAACCAAATCATCTCCACCTAGAACAATACAGTTAGCCAAAGCGACAATCTGGCTGCGATTTGACACTTTAATTGACCATTTAACTGCAGTAATTCGCTCTCGTTTAGCAGCATCAAGAGAATCGCCAAGCTTGCCTAATTGACGTTGTAAAAAAGTACGCCTAGTCAGAGAAAGCCCCTTTTTATTCAATTCACGCTTAAGCAAATCAATTTGTTTAGTAGCCGAATCTGCATCCATACCCGCATTACGATATTGCAATCGATCGATCGATCTAACACCATTTTCATCCAACAAAAAACTGTGACTCGGAGATGCTGCCATTGCCTTTCCTTTAAAAGATGCAAGTTTCCCCTGAGGCTGCAGTTTATTATTAGTCAACGTCCCATCGTTTCCAGGTCCAGAGAATAATTCATTATCTATTAGAACAGCAAATGCACCTCCAACACCATTAAACGACTTAACTAAGCGACCTGTTTCACGATCTAGCCCAACAGGATTCCCTCGACCAGTAGGCACAAAAATCATCCTTTCCGAAGATAATAAATAACCCTGTGGAGACACATTGAGCTTTTGTCTCCAAACAACTGAACCATCACTCACATTAAGCGCAGCGGCATAAACACCCTGAGAAGGATAAAGTCCAGCAGTCGCATAAATTATACCATTATTTACCACAAGACCGGTACGAACTGGCCAAAGTGAAATCATACGGCCATTTCCAGGAATACGCCAATCGCGTGGGCCAAGGGGCTTTCGCCAAATTAATCGACCAGTCTTTGCTTTGAGGCAATACACACAGCCATCATCACTTCCAAAAAAAAGAAAATCACCTGCTAATACTGGAGCATAGCGAATTGGGCCATCCGTCACAAATGACCACTCCTCAATACCATTAATTGCATTTAAGCAACGGACCGTATCATCACCGCTTGAACCCAACCAAACAAACAACGCATCTGCAACTACATGATTAACCCAATCGTCTGTAACGCGAGGCTGAATTCCCTCAAGCTTCTGCCAGTAGCTTCGTTGAGCAGGCGAAGTCCATGCTGGATTGGGAACTGATAGATCTCGATGCCAAGTCTTAGTCTCAGAAAATGAAAGCTTCTGGTTGGAATATCCAGCCCGACCCATCCCAGCCCTATGGCTTGTCCAAGCTGACAAATCGGAGGCTTGTGAATGAATCATCAAGCCAAGGTTAAAGACAAAAATAACACAAATTAATCTCACTAACCAAAGTCTACAGCGTGTTTACACAAAAAGACAATCGCATGGTAAGATTAAAATCACTATTTGAACCTAATCTAGCAACCGAACCCGATAAAACCGAACTGAGTCAAGCAAGAGATTAGTTTCAAAATTCGCCATTATCTGGTCGTCTTTCGCAGTAAAATCAGCCAAACGAATCCAGCTTCTATCAACACTACCAGAAGTCTCAATCGCATAACGATTTAAAGGTGAGACTCGGAAATTTATTGTAACTTTATTGCTGAAAATATTTATAGACTGAATAATAAAACGATCTTCCTCATTATTTGGATCTGTACCTGTCAAAAACTCATCAAGATTGGTAACCCCATCAAGATCATTATCAATTTTCGCATCAGAAGCATCAGACGGATCTAATCCATTCGCAATCTCCCAAGTATCAATAATACCGTCAGCGTCGAGGTCATCAATCTTGACATCAACATTTTTACGACCTGCAGTTGGCAAAGCTGAATACCAATTTTCTGGCTCATCCCCAAATTTAAATTTTGAAGTTCTTTGTATTGAAAGACCGCTTCCGCCTGCATTACTGGGCCAAGGGCTAACATTATCGTAACTAATTCTCTCAACCGAAATATATGGCACATATCCAGCATCAGCTTGATCAAGTCCTTGTTTGTTGTCAGGACGCAACAGACTGATAGTTTCACCTCCATTAGATAAACGACCATTCAGTGGGCCAATGATTTGGATATCTTCTGGGACATTGTAATAATCACGAAATCTAGATTCCACCGACGGATTCTTAAGAGGATCAAAACCCACCAATAAAATATACCCATCAATAGGCAAATTAATTCCAATAGGGAAAGTTACGCTAACCCCACCAGATAAGCGCCATGTATTCAAAGGCTCAATAGGGTTAAAAAGCGGAATCGTTCGATTACTAATATTATGCAATTCAATATATTCTAATTGAGCTTGGTCTAATTCTGAAAAACTAGATAAAGCTTCAAATTGTATCTCATTAATCACTATTGGGCCAATAAGCGGTAAAGAATTTTCAGAACCTTCGCCTGTTCTAAAATCAGCAAGAGTACTCGGCATATCATTTCCAAAAGAACGTTGCGCCAGAGCTGTAAACCTCATCCCTTGACTTGTAGAAACAAGTCCCACTGAAACTCCGTTTGCTGCGGGAGGTATTGATTGAACAGAACGGTAACCTGTAGGATTACCTTTTTCATCAATCACTGAGAGATTCAATATGTCACCGTGCGCTGAATTTAGGCTAAAACCAGATCCATTCGGATTAAAATCACCCTCATAAAAAACAGTATAACCATTGGGTGGAATCATAGTGCCCTCTGGAACTTTAAACTGAGCAGAAACGCCTCCTGATGAATCACTCAATAACCAACCACTTAAATCGATCTCTGATGTACTAATGTTTCTCAATTCAATTGCATCCTCAAATGGATAATCGGTATGAGATAAAACTTCATTAAAAACAATATCAAGAAGAGGTAAATAGTTGCTATCACCAGGTGTTGGGGTATCAACAAAGTCGACAAAATTGTTTGCCCCATCTGGCAAACGGCCACGGGAAATCCCATTAGACTGATTTATGATCTGAACCTCATCAATCGGATTACGACGACTACCATAGAGGCGGACTAACTCACCGCTACCCCTTAAGCTAAAATTAAGATATTGCGATCCTGAATCAGTTTCGCTATTGGCTATCCACCGCACCCATCCCCTAGGGGATATAAAAGTACTATCCGGTATGATATACTTAGTACGCCCAACAGCAGTCGGATCATCGGTCAACGAAAGCCCACTAAGGCTCACTGGAGAATCGTCTGGATTATATAATTCAAACCAGTCCGAACCTGAATTCGGATTAGCCATCCACTCATTAATAACTAGCTTAAAAGGATCACCTAAAATCGCAGTCGAGCTATTCTCTGTTCCAGGCGTTAGCTCAGCAAGTAATCGCCATTTTCCAAGAATTTGACCTATAGATCGACCTGCAATCTGAAAACCATACTCAACTGAATCAACCACAAATCCCTCAGGATCGAACATATAAACACTTCCACCTTCAGCTGGAAGCGAAAAACCAGTATTGGTATTACTTGCAGGAATCTTCCCATCACATCGAACTACAAGATAGCTGCCTTTGTCTAACTTAGAACCAGCAGGAAATGACCATCCATTTAAACTATTCAGACCCTTGGATAAACGAACACCCTCAAGAGGGATCGTCTCATTTGTATCATTATAAATTTCTATCCAATCACTTGAACCAGTTTTACTACGCGCTAAAACCTCGTTCAAACTTGGCCCATCGTAATTAGGTAAAATGTTTGCTTCACCCGGTGTTGATCCACGCGTAAATTTAACACGCCTACTGCCACCATCAGGTAACAACCCTTCCGACACACCAGTCCTCTGGCGACTGTAATTCATTATAGCAAACTCAACTCCCTCAGCAGTAATTAGTGTAATTGTTCCATTTTCAGTTGGCAGCGAAAGATCAACATGATTCCACCCCGGTTTCATATCCATCCACACTCGTTGATATCCCTTAGGTGGAATAGTAGCAATGCGATGTACCCCCCCAACTTCGTTATCCACACGAATGTGTAATCCGGTAATTAACGCTGGAGCAGTAGCATGAGGGTTGTATAATTCGATCCAGTCGCGATCGCCTTCATCTGGGTCAGCCATCCATTCGTTAATAACTAATTCAGTGATACTGGCCATAGGAAGAATTTGATTAGGAGCACCAAATGTCGATCGACCTAATACCCATCCAGCATTTTCCCGAATAATCGAACCCTGAACACTCCCAAATGTAACTGCATCCACCCGATTACCAGTCACATCAAAGAGAGCCACCGAGTCACCCGACTGCCCAAGACCAAAATTAGTTCTTAAACCAGCAACTTCTCCCTTGCCACACCAAATACCCAGCAAACCCGCTTTTTCAATTTTAGTTTCAGCGGGAAAAGTAAACTTATTACCATCGTTATCACGAAGTTCCCAACCGGAAAGATCAACTTGAGATTGGCCAACATTACGTAGTTCAACAAAATCCTGATCAGAATCAAGTGAAGATTTCAAGTGTACCTCATTTATAATCAAAAACGGATCAACTTTACTCGTTCCCGCCTTGCCCGGTGAACCTTCTTTTATAAAACTCGACTTCCAGTTGGATGCTGCGCTGGGATCATCTAGCGTATCAATTAGTTCGAGAGAATTTCCATTTCCATCCGCCAATTTTGGCCAAGCACCACCATCGTTATAATTCACACTAATTACTTCTCTCCAAGCAGTGTCATATAAAGCTAAATTTTCTCCGCTATTAGATAGACTACCCTCATACCAGCCGTAAACCTGTAACTCAGGATACCTCAAATTGAAGGCGGCAGGATCATCTCCAGACGCCAACACTATATATTGGCCTGGACCTATTTTTGAGCCTCCATCGAAAGTAAAGTTAATTCCTTCTAACCGATACCAACCCAATGAAATTTCGGAGTCTCCACTATTGTGCAATTCAACAAACTCATATTCACCACCTCCAAGAGGATTGTACATGATCTCAGTAAAGCGAAGAGGCGTGCCAACTCGACCAACTTGAAATTGATGTTCCACTAACGCACTCCATTGCCCTCCAGTCATACTACGCGCACGAATGTTGACGTCTTTGAGCAACTTGATCGGAGAGTCATACTTGACCGCACTCTCAGCAAACTCCGCTCCAGTTCGTTCACCTATTGATAACTCCGCATTGATAAGCATATCAGAACTACCTAACCCAGAGTTCAAACCATGAATAGCCAAGATATTTTCACCTGCATTAAGTTCTCCAACATACTTTGACACATCAAAAACAGACCAAACGACCGCTGATGCATCATCATGCTGGCCACTAGCTCCAGCATTCCAACGAGGATTCACAGATGCATTAACCCGGGCAATACGCGCACCATTAATATAAGCTACAAACCCATCATCGTACTTCATTCTAAGCATCAATAAATTGGCACCTTTAAGGTCAGATGCTAGCATCTGAAAAGGTATGCGCACAAAAATAGACTGATTAACACCGTTCATTTCTGTATCTACATCAATATCGATGTGCGACTTGTAGTCATTGTTCTCATCATAGCCAACCCCACCAAAGCCAGACTCCCAGTCGTTATCATCAAACGGCTCATTACCACCGCGCCATGTTGAATTCAGTTTACTTCCACCATTCTGCACAGAAGGAACAAGAACCGATTTCTCGGCATTTCCAGTAATAATTGCTTTTCCAGTTTCCGTGACAGCTCCAGGCTTGCGAGGGTCTGATCCATCCATCGTATAGTAGATATCACCTTCAAGAGAAGTTATAGATAGTGGATAACCAGAGGAAACTGCACCTCCATTTCGGTTAAATTGTGGAATATTTTCTGAGAATTGAATTTTTTGACTAGCCATTTGGCCCATAACGATTTCACGTCGACGAGGAACCCAGCTACTTTCAACAGATGAGTTTAAATTTTTCAATACACCAGACATCTGCTCCTTCATCTCGCGGAATCGACGCAGCACATTCTCATCCGTCAAGGCACCGCTGTTGAAATAATGGATCTGAACTCGATCTGCAAAACGCATTCGAAACTCAGGGTTCTTTTGAAGTGCACGATAAAAAACAGCTATATCTGCACCACCTGCCAAAGGGCCACTACTCAGATTATTTCCAGAAACACTTCGCCCATTGTTACCAAATGACCATTCAGCATCCCAAGGGATAAATCTCCACTTTCCACCAGGCACTCGCTCACGTGCTGCTCGCCAATTGTTATGAGGCCAGTCACCAGTGTTGGCGTAAACATTTAACATTATGTAGTCGATAAAATTGTCGATATTTAACAAACGCTCGATCTCATTGTAGTTTACTGCAACAGCAAGGTTTTTTTGCATCGCACTCTTAAGTCTATTCCACATAACAGTGTCGCCTTCACGCACTTCACCGTACTGCGCAACTATATCCCACTCTGATTCGGTTCCATTCCATGAATTAAGAAAGTCACTGTCAATTCGCTCTGTTGGATTGTAATATCCTTGAAGCTTCCCATTGAGATAAAGGTTCATGAATGTGCCGCGTGCAGAAATCTGCCCCATGTCGGCAGCTAACCTTCTTACTAGTTCATCTATAATGAAAGGATTAGTGTGGTCATTCATTCCAGCTCTCAACACAATATGATTAAAATCCTCTACTTGCAGATCAGGAAAAAAAGGATAACGCAATCTTCCTAATCCATAGTCACCTCTAAAATATAGACGAAACGAGTACTTGCCAGCCGGCGGCCCAGAATTTGGATTATAGCGGCCACGAATATAAGCCCCACCCTGCACCCTTAACCCAGCATTTGCATGCAATGTCTCGCCCGTATCAGGATAAATCAGTTCCATCGAAACTGGGCGCTCCCAGGCAATACCTCGCTTGGTTGTGTTACGAGGACTAGTCTCCATAATACCTGTACTCCCCCATAGATTCGATCTCTCTGTAACGAGTGACAACATGGGCAGGGAAGTTACCGAATTGCCCAAATTATAAACATAAGTATGAGTCTCTACGCGCGACGGCAACATTCCTTCTTTATATACTGCAGCACGCAACACCATGGTTCGGCGAACCTCCAGTGACTCATTATAAACCTTACCATTTGTAATCGTAGGTTCAGAGTAATCAGTAGTGTAACGAATTACTGCATCTGGCTCATCTGTTGTTAAGTGTACTCGGAAAGGAGTATTATAAATGCCACGCTTAGCACTAAACTGGGGCGGTGAAATGAGCCCCCTAATAGTTTTACCTTTATTACTTAGCCCTGGAGTAGGAGAAGAAAACCAAGCCCAGTCACCACTAGCTAATCGTCCGTAGGAAATATCACTTCGCTGCTCTGGATAAATTGGGGCAATTTCATCTACAATTCTACGAGGCAATTCAGGAGTAAAAATACCAAGATATTCGCCATCGATTCCAAGCTTAAAATTTGTATGCAGAGGTTGGCCAACTCTACTTCTGTTCTTACCACTTGCATGAACAACTATTGTTGCGCCAGATTTTATATCAACATCAGGAAAAACCCACTTACCCGGCTTGTTTTCATCATCTGTAAGCGACCATCCTTCAAGACTGACACTTTTACTACCAACATTGAGAAACTCAATCCAATCTCCAACATCCCCTTCTTCATCTTTTAGCCCATCTCGATTTGCTGCAACAAATTCATTTATTACTACTTGTCCAAATTCATAATCTGCCTTCACCTTATAATCCCAACCCTCAACCACTAAAGGGTTCGGCTCCAAGGCCAAATCTGTCACGCCATGCTGCCCTGCCCATTCAACAGTCACTATACCACTCACAACCGGTTCAAACCGAATCTCCCATGGCCCACTAGCAACACCGTCAATTGATAGTGGTTGTTCACCATTAATAAGCAAGTCACCCAAATCCAGGCCGCGAATCGGTTCACTAAAAAATATTCTTATCCGATCAAGACTACGCACTGAACTACCTGGTGTAGGTAAAACAGATGTCAAAGTCGGCGACATATCGTCGACAATCCAATACTGATGTGTCTTAGTAGCAGAATTAACATCCAACTTATTGGGAGGTCGTGCGCTATCAACAATACTATGATTTGGATTCCACGATAGAATAGCATCTTGAAAATTCCTTTGCTCAAAAATGAAAGTCCACAAAGCGCTTTCTCCTCTTAGTGCCTTAGCCGGTTCGCCGTTAATCCAAAGGTCTCCAGCATCAATCCCATCAACTTCTTCATTAAATCGAATGGTCACTTCGTGAAGTGAACCAACTTCACCAGATGGCGGATCGATAGAAACGACCTTGGGATTTGATTTGTCTGACTGAAAGCTTTGCAGCTCCGAGTTCATTAAGAAATCACTACTGTTCATTCCGACATTAAGCCCCATTATCGAAATTACATTTTTACCTTTAACCAAAAACGAGCCTGGATCTTTAAGAGCAAATGTCTCAAAGGTGCCAGATTCATGCCCTACTGTCGCCAGCGAGTCATAGTCTGGTTCGTCAACACCTCCAACGTTTAGAACTTCTTCACCGTTTATCCAGACAATGAAACCGTCGTCATAGTCTATTATGAAATCTAGTTCGGAGATATCCTTCGGATTGGCAACAGTAAAAAACTTGCGAAAAAACACCGTGGTATATTTGTTCGGCATATCGCTCAAAAGTGTTCCCCCACTGCCATCACCGTAACGAAAAGGGGATTTACCGTTCAGCCAATCACTTTCATCGAAATCCACCTCCGTCCACTCCAAGTCTCCACCAGAGGGATGATCATTCCCCTTGTAGTAGTTCCATTTGGAGCCTCGCGAAAAGATTTCTCCAGCATGAATCAACTGTAAAAACCCTGTACCGACCAAGAATAGTATTAATAGTGCTGTAAATTGCCTTCTCATAATCATTAAAAGACTAGTTGGAATTGATGTTTAAACAAATAAGCACAATGAATGCCAATTAGTACAACAAGAATTCCAGCACAAAATATTTGTCACTAAATGCAAAATTGCGTGTTCCTCACACTCTACGTGCGGAACACACTCTAAATGAAATCTTTTAGAATTTACCCCTTCTTACGGTTCATAGCCATAACGCTTAGACCGCCAAAAATCGTACCTGAACCACCTGTTATCACTCGTTGTACAGGCTGACCAGTCTTTGGATCTTTTTTTAGGGGGTTATCGCTCATACGCTGCTCCAGTTCAAATCGGCGAACTTTTTGTCCTTTTTTTTGTGGAATTGTCTCGTAGGTGTAAACAGGCATCTTGTTTTATGTTAATCTGCGCACCGCAATGTATAGCATCATGAGTGGCGATCAATCACTTTTCCGTTTGCCTCGTAAGCAACGTAATCAGACTTACCATTACGAATAGTAACACAAATTAGGTGACGCTTACTTTCAGCCTTGGCCAGATACCATACTTCACCGGGCTTTGGAACATCTCTTGTGTCAACTCCCCAACATCCATCACCTAAATAAACAACTCCTCGATCACGGTCGATACGGTTACCCCTTAAAGGATGAGTACGTTTATATGTATGATGATCGTTTTCAAATACTGCAGTCACATTGTATTTATCAAATAAAGGACACCAATATTTAATTATTTTTTGTGCCAATGGGTCCTTGGAAGAGTCTTTAGTCCCACTGGGTGGCTTGGCTGTCCCATATGCCGGTTTATGGTAACAGGCAAAAACAAAAGGCACTTTACCAAATCGCTGTGATAAACTCTTTTCCAACCAAATCGCTTGCTCTCCATCGATACGCTCAGTCAAATCGGAGTCGAGCAAGATAAGACTTAGATAATTACCAATATCTAAAGCATAAAAACTTCGCTTAGCAGGCATTGGAAACAAGCTATAAAAATATTTTGCATCCTTAGGTTTCTTACCTGTGCCACCTGCAACTTCATGATTTCCGATTGCCACAACCATCGGAATTAAACCACCGTCACTCTTTCGAACACAATTTAACATCCACGACTCCAACCAATCCTCCCAATTGGATACATTCTTTTTATCCGCATTTGCATAAGCCAAGTCTCCACCAAGCAATGCAAACCAAGGATTCAACTCAGCAGCTCGTTGATTCATAGCATCTACCTTCTTCCTGTCGTGCATCATGTCACCTCCAGTGACGAAACGAAAATTAGATGGCATCAACTTGGGAAGCGTGCGAAACTTTAAGTATTTCACTATGCTAGCAGGCTCTTTTGAACCAATAGTAAATATATATTCTGTATCCGGATTAAGACCATGTAACTCAACGTGGTGGATAATTCGTTTTTTGTCGTCAGCAAAATTATGCTTATAACCTTTAGCTAATTTCCAAGTTCTACTTAGAGGCAAAGCTGATTGGCGATACATCACATAATCAGGACTATTGGAATCATTATCCATCCAATTCACAACGATGGTTGAAGTAGGATCCTGACGCCATGTTAGATAAACTAAAGGCATTCGAACCAAGTACCGTGACAAAACCCTGTATGGAGCCAATAGAAAAAAAGATGCAATTAACAGTAATAATCGGCGTCCAAATTTAAATGATTTAACACTCATAAATGCAAAACAAAGTCGAAAAATAGGTATTTAAACCGGTGAGTCAATACGAAGGTTCTCTCTACAATTGCTAAAAACCTCAAAAAAAGGGCTTTTTTAATTCAAACAACTTGTTGACTCACTGTTTATTTTTGATAGTTTCCCTGCCCCTTTACTTCAAGGGATTCTGGATGAAGACCTATTTGCCCAAAATCGACAAGTTGAACCGTGACATTGATGAACAGCCACGAAAATGGCATGTCATAGATGCTAATGGTGCTGTACTCGGTAAGGTTGCCACTATGGCTGCTAATATTTTACGTGGAAAAAATAAGCCAACATTTACTCCTCACCTTGATACTGGAGATTTTGTTGTCGTTATTAATGCTGAAAAAGTTGTTCTTTCAGGTAAAAAAGAAACTGACAAGGTAATGACAACTTACTCCGGATGGCGTGGTGGTCAAAAACAATTCTCTCCTGCTGATGTTCGGGCTAAACATCCTGAACGCCTCATAGAACGAGCTGTTAAAGGAATGATTCCACGTAATCGCTTGGGACGTCAGATTTTTAAGAAACTTAAGATCTATGCTGGAGCCGATCATCCACATGGTGCTCAGGCCCCTACAATCTGCGAAATCTCTTAAACTCATTTTAAAATGGCTCAAACCGAAGAATTTTTAGGAACTGGACGCCGCAAACGAGCGATCGCTCGTGTGCGATTAGCAGATGGATCTGGCAAGGTGACCGTAAACGGTCATGATGTAGAAGATTATTTTACTGTTGAAAACCAACGATCTATAGCTATCGAACCATTAGAAACAGTTGACCTTAATGAAAAGACGGATGTTCGTGTTAATGTAACAGGTGGCGGCATGGCTGGCCAAGCCGGTGCTGTTAGACTTGGTATTGCACGCGCACTGGAAAAATCTAACGGTGAGTTACGTCAGCCTCTTAAAGACGCTGGGCATCTCTCACGGGATCCACGTAAAAAAGAACGAAAGAAGCCTGGACAGCCAGGGGCTCGGAAAAAGTTCCAATTCAGCAAACGCTAATTATTATAATTTCCAAGCCCCGCCGGTTGAAACACTGGCGGGGCTTTTGTTTTTTTGAGATAACTAAATAAACTGTACTTGGCCAAGTATCATTTAATAATTTAAAAAAATGGCAGAAAAAAAAGTAAATGTTGCAATAGTTGGAGCCTCTGGATACTCCGGGGAAGAACTTGTGCGACTGCTCCTTGAGCATCCGCATGTTAATTTATCAGTACTGACTTCTCGCCAATATGCTGGCCAACCAATGATATCTGTTTTCCCTCGTTTTGAGGGATACAACCAGGCAGCTAATTTAAAATTCTCTAATCCATCGGTTGAATTACTATCTGAAAAAGCTGAAGTGGTATTTCTCGCTCTACCCCATGGAATAGCCGCAGAATTTGCAGTTCCACTTGCTAAAAAAGGAATCACCGTTATCGATCTCAGTGCAGATTTCCGCATAAATGATCCAGCTGTTTACAGGGATTTTTATGAAAAAGATCACCCAGAACCAGAATGGCTTGCCAAATCTGTCTACGGCTTACCAGAGATTAATCGTGCCGCCATTACTCAAGCTACATTAATTGCTTCTCCAGGATGCTACCCGACTAGCATCCTACTACCGACAATTCCATTGATCAAAGCAGGACTGATAGACCCCAGTCAGATTATAGCTAACTCCATGAGCGGAGTCAGTGGGGCCGGACGCAATGTATCGACCCCATTTCTCTATGTAGAATGCAATGAGAGCCTTAGACCTTACGGAGTCCCTAAGCATCGGCATCTATCTGAAATTGAACAAGAACTAGGAATAGCTAACGGCGCACCAGTAGTCATTGAGTTCACACCTCATCTGGTTCCTGTAAGTCGTGGAATACTTACTACGCTATATCTAAAGCCACCTGTTGAAGAAGCGAACGACTTCACCCATTGGATTGACTCTGTTACAGGATGCTTAGAAACTTTTTATAATGATGAGCCATTTGTTCGAATAACTGGTGACAAGCGGCTGCCTGATACAAAGAATGTGATCAATACCAATACAATTGAAATCGGATGGGCTGCTGATAAAAGAACCAAAAGAATTAGAATATTCAGCGCCGAGGATAACCTAGTAAAAGGTGCAAGTGGCCAAGCAATACAGTCGTTCAATATAAAATTCGGTTTTAAAGAGACTACAGGACTACATATTTAAGCCATGGCCAAATTCAAAATAATTGGAGGATCTATTACTTCGCCACAAGGTTTTCAAGCGGCCGCAAGATTTTGTAATCTAAAAAAAATTGGCACAGGCAAGGGGAGCAACAAGGGAGAAAAAAAAGATCTTGCTCTGATTTTTTCAGAAGCACCTGCAAAGGCTGCTGGCATGTTTACAACTAATCAAATTTGCGCTGCCCCAGTAAAAATATGTATAAAGCATTTAAAAGATAATTCTGCTCAAGCAGTAGTTATAAACTCAGGAAACGCTAATGCCTGTACTGGCCCAAAAGGCATGAAAGATGCATTAGAGATGACAACGGTCGCTGCTAAAGAATTAGGTTTAAAAGGCTCAAATGTTCTGGTTGCCTCAACGGGTCGCATTGGAGTTAACCTTCCAATGAACCCAATTCGCAAAGGCATTAAAGCGGTAGCTAATGATTTAAAATCCACACAACATGCCGCAACTCAAACTGCTGAAGCAATTATGACTAGTGATACTAAGCCTAAACAAATCTCGGTTGAGTTTAAGCTTGGCGGTAAAGTGGTTCGCCTTGGTGGGATCGCTAAAGGTGCAGGTATGATTCAACCAGGAATGAGTCCAAACGGCTCACAGCCGGTCTCTTCCGCTTCTGGATTACACGCAACAATGCTAAGTTTCCTGACAACTGATGCTAATATTAGTGCTGGAAATATAAAAAAATGCCTTAAGGAAGCTGTCTCAAAAAGTTTCAATAGCATCACTGTTGACGGCGACATGAGTACAAACGATACGGTTCTTTTGTTGGCTAACGGCTTGGCTGGAAATCGCAAACTTAACGATCAAGACTTAAAAACATTTCAAACCTCTCTCAATCATGTCTGCCTTGAATTAGCGAAGATGATTGTCCGGGATGGAGAAGGCATTACTCGAGTCATAACTGTGCGTATTTCAGGTGCTAAATCATTTGCAGAAGCTGACAAAGCAGCTCGCTCGGTAGGCAATAGCTCACTAGTTAAAACAAGCTGGTACGGAGGCGATCCTAATTGGGGGCGAATCATAGATGCTCTTGGTTACTCTGCTGCCAAAGTCGATGAAGAAAAGGTCGATATTGCCTACAGTGCACCAGGCTCAAATAAAAAGGTTTTCTCTTTAAAAAAAGGACGCCCTACCCTCACTTCATTTGAGAAATTATGTAAAGCAGTCCAACCTAAGGAATTTGATTTACATATTAATCTAAACATTGGTAAAGGAAATGCTGTACTCTATGCAGCCGATTTGACTGAAGAATACGTAGATTTCAATAAAGGCGATATCACCGACCCCGAATCACTTGGAGGATAAATGGACAAGCTGATTACCAAAGCAAGTACTCTATTAGAAGCCTTACCTTATATACAACGTTTCAGAGGCGAAACATTTGTAACTAAATACGGTGGAAGTTTTATGGATTCAGATGATCCATCCATTCGAAGCAGCGTAGCACGCGATATCGTATTCCTTGAAGCAGTGGGTATTAATCCTGTTGTTGTTCATGGGGGAGGCAAAGCTATCACCCAAGCTCTCAAAGATTCTGGTTTAGAAACACAATTCGAACAGGGATACCGAATAACTACTCCAGAATCAGTTAATATTGTTGAACAAGTTTTATCCCATAAAGTGAACTCTGATATTGTTGAAATGATTAACCATCATGGCGGTAAAGCATATGGTTTTTCAGGTACTGAAATTTTTCGTTGCAAACCATTTAAACCGATTAGCCAAACAGGCAAAGCAATTGATATTGGCTTGGTTGGCGAAGTAACGGAAGTCAACTTAGAGCCACTAAAAAAATGTATTGAACAAGACATAACTCCTGTTATCAGCCCAACGGCTATTGGAGATGATGGGAAAATATATAACTGTAATGCCGATGTAGCAGCCGGACAAACGGCAGTTGCACTATGCCCTAAAAGACTAGTTTATATGAGCGACGTACCTGGACTGCTAAAAAACCCAGAAGACCCTAGTAGTGTTATTTCACATCTTTCAGTGAATGAGATAGAAGTATTAAAAAATAGTGGAATTATATCAAAAGGAATGATACCCAAAGTTGATAGTGCCGTCCAAGCAGTGAAGGCTGGAGTCGAAAAAGTTTTCTTAATAGATGGACGAATGAATCACTCTCTATTATTGGAAATATTTACTGACGCAGGAGTGGGAACAGAAATTGTTAATAATGAGCAATAACATCAAAGATCGCTTCAAACAATTTGTCGCTCCTACCTATGGTCGATTCCCTCTCACTTTAGCAAATGGTAAAGGCTCCTATATTTGGGATACAAATGACAAGCAATATCTAGATTTTGGTGGTGGAATTGCAGTTAATTGTCTTGGCCATTCTCACCCAGAGATTGGTCAAACGCTTTCTGAGCAGTCTAGTCGCTTAATTCACTGTAGTAATCTTTACCACTTCGAAGGGCAATCACAGCTAGCAGAAAACTTGACCAAACGCATTGCCCCTGGACGTGTGTTTTTTTGTAATAGCGGTGCAGAATCATCTGAAGTAATGATAAAGCTCGCTCGTCGCTCAGGACAAATGGAAGGGCGATTCGAAATTATCACTGCTGAAAATTCTTTTCACGGAAGAACAATGGCCGGCATTTCAGCTACAGGCCAAGCGAAAGTGAAAGACGGTTTTGCTCCCCTGCTCCAGGGTTTTTCACATGTTCCTTTTAACAATTTAGAAGCCATTCGCTCTTCGATTACTCCGTCAACTGTAGCCGTGATGATCGAAGGTGTTCAGGGAGAAAGCGGAATACATCCAGCAACTCCAGAATATCTGCTGGGTTTACGAGAACTGTGCAATAATCATGATTTATTGCTCCTTTGGGATGGCGTACAGTGCGGACATTTTCGCACCGGTTCTTTTCAAAGCTTTCAAACTATTCTTAGCGATCACAATAGTGAATTTTTGCCAGATGCTGTAGGAATGGCAAAGTCACTAGGTGGAGGCTTTCCGATGGGAGCCGTATGGATTTCAGAAAAGCACGCCGAAGTACTTTGCCCTGGAACTCATGGATCAACATTTGGGGGCAACCCACTTGCTTGCGCGGTTGGGAATAAAATACTTGAAATAATTGATCGAGATAATCTTGAGAAAAATGCTAATGAAATAGGTAATTACCTTGTCGACGAGCTGACAATAATTCAGAAAAATCATAAAAACATAATAAAGGCAATACGAGGTATTGGTCTAATGATTGGCATTGAGATGAATGCTGAAGTCGAATCCTTCGATAAAAAAATCCCGGCATCTATTCAGTGGGTATCGGCTTTGCATGAAGCTGGATTGCTTACTATACCAGCTGGGAATTCTATTGTGCGATTTTTGCCAGCTTTGAATTTAAAACATGAGGAAGCCCAAGCAGGTATAAGTTTATTTGAACAAACCATAAAAAAACTAACATCATGAAACATCTCCTAAAACTTGAGGGAATGTCTAAGGAGGCAATTCTTGAAATCCTTTCTTCCACCAAGAATATCAAGGCTAGCCGTGGAGCTAATGAGATCAAACCTCTTAACGCTCAGACATGGGCAATGATTTTTACTAAATCCTCCACTCGTACTCGAGTCTCATTCGAAGTTGGCATTCGTGAACTCGGTGGTTCGGTAATGTTTCTAAACGCCAATGATATGCAGCTTGGTCGTGGAGAACCAATTAAAGACACCGCAAGAGTACTAGGCCGAATGGTGCATGGTGCTGTAATTCGCACTTATGCCCAGTCAGATATTGAAGAATTTGCAAACCTTTCAAATATTCCAACTATTAATGCACTGACTGACGACGAACATCCATGCCAAATCTTGACCGACATTTTTACTTTTCAAGAAGCTAGGGGTCCCATTCAAGGCAAAGTTGTCACTTACATAGGTGATGGAGCCTGCAATGTGCCTCTTTCATGGATACATGCTGCTTCTACTCTCGATTTCGAATTACGAATTGCAGCTCCAGCGGAATTTCAACCAAACAATGAGATATTAGCAAAAGCTAAAGGAAACATATCATGCACTGAAGATATTCAATCAGCTGTTGATGGAACTGACATGGTTTACACTGATGTCTGGGTCTCTATGGGTATGGAGTCTGAAAAAGAAGAACGTTTGAATAAACTAGCTAATTACCAAATTAATCAGGAATTGTTGAGCTTGGCTAAGCCGAATGCACTAGTCATGCACTGCCTTCCAGCATATCGTGGAAAAGAAATTGATGAAGACACTTTCGAAGCAAATGCTGAAACTATTTTCACTCAAGCCGAAAACCGGCTGCATACCCAAAAAGCAATCTTAACTTGGCTAGCAAGTTAATATCCATTGCCAAAGCTACCCTCATGATGCGACTATTAGCTCGATGCCGAGTACCGGTAAGCCAAAGCGAATAAACGTCCGAAGACCTGAAATTATGGAGAAGGTCAAGGCTGAAGTCTTGACTCACTACAGAAGTGAACTTGTAGAACACATCCGGTCAAAAGGAGATAAATTTGCATTTAAAAACACGAGTATTCGTTTAGCAAAAGAATTTGGATTCTGTTATGGCGTTGAGCGTGCGATTGATCTTGCATATGCAGCACGTCGAGTCTTCGACGATAATAAATCAGTCTACATCCTCGGAGAAATCATTCACAATCCTCATGTAAACGAGCAAATTCGTGACATGGGCGTAACCTTTCTTACTGGTGAATATAAAGGAGCTGATTTTAACGACCTTCAAGAAGGAGATCCTGTAGTAATACCCGCATTCGGCACTGAAGTCGATATACGCAACAAACTAACTGAAAAAGGCTGTACAATAATCGACGCTACATGTGGTGACGTGATGAGTGTATGGAAACGCGTTCGCCAAAATGCTCGTGAAAAAGTCACAAGTATAATCCATGGCAAGGCATGGCATGAAGAAACCCTAGCAACTAGCTCACAGGCAAAAGCATTCGATGATGGGCACTACCTAATTGTATTCAACTTAGAGGAAACCGACTATGTATGTAATTATATTATACAAGGAGGTAACTCTGAAGAGCTATTGAAAAAATTTGATGGGGCATATTCAGATGGATTCAATCCAGATATACATCTTAAAGCTATTGGAGTAGCTAACCAAACTACTATGCTTCGAGATGAAACTGAAGAAGTCCAACGGCGAATGCGCAACGCCATGATCACAAGATTTGGAAAAGAAAAAATTGAAGAACACTTTCGATATTTTGATACAATATGCGGCGCAACACAGGAACGACAAGACGCGTTGAACGATCTACTTAACCGGCCAATGGATCTTCTACTAGTTGTTGGCGGCTATAACTCATCGAATACCTCTCATTTAGCTGAAATGGGAGAAGAAAAATTACCCACCTACTTTATCAAAGACTCAAAAGAAATGGAGTCAAACGAAAAGCTACACCATTTCTTGCAAGATAAACACGAAATGGCTGTAGCCGAAAACTGGCTCCCAAAAGACAATGAATTGACAGTTGGTGTTACTGCTGGCGCCTCTTGCCCAAATAACCTTATAGAAGAAGTCATTCTTCGTGTCTACGAGTTACGCGGCATAAATAAAGAACTATTGATAAACTCAATCAGAAACTAAACCTTTTTGAATGCCAGCCAACTGTGCAGAACTCGAAAAACGCGAACATGATGTACTCGCGCCTTATGCACAGCTTAGCAAAAACTCTCGAGGCAGAAAAATTTTAGAGGAATCGCCTCAATGGCGCACACACTTCCAAAGAGATCGTGATCGTGTAATCCATTCTCGAGCATTTCGACGACTGGAACATAAAACCCAAGTCTTCTTTAGCGGTAGCGGAGACCATCTTCGAACACGACTTACCCACACAATGGAAGTGGCTGCCATTGCACGCAATATCGCTCGGGCACTTCGCCTCAATGAAGACCTAACTGAAGCTATTGCGCTTGCGCATGATCTTGGCCATTCTCCCTGTGGACACTCTGGAGAAGAAACACTTAACGAGCTAATGCAAGAATATGGTGGTTTTGAACACAATCGGCAAAGCCTTAGAGTTGTTGAGTTATTAGAACGTAAATACCCAAATTTCTCTGGGCTAAATTTAACTTGGGAAACCTTAGAAGGTTTGGCTAAACATGAGGCCCCACCTAACATGCCTTCAGGGCAGGAACAAAATAAGTTCTTATCCTCATCCCTCGAAGCACAGGTTGCCAACCTTGCAGATGAAATAACTTACTATAGCCACGACTTAGATGACGGACTTGATTCTGGGTTATTGAGTGAAGTTCAACTAGATCGGGATATCGACTGCTGGAAAATCGCCTCAACTCGAATTAAATCTGAGTACGGTGATCTACCAGAAGAGTGTCGGCACTACTTCATCATTCGCTGCCTCATTGATGAACAAGTACAGGATGTTGTCCAAACTACAGAAGCGAATATCAAAGATGCCAAAGTAACGTCCGCAGACGATGTACGTCAACAATCAGACAATCTGGTCGCCTATAGCAAAAAACGCCAAGAAACTAATCTGCAGCTCCGCACTTACCTATATAATAACTTATACTTTAGTAGTATCGTTCACGCGCCACATAAAAGAGCTACTCGTATGGTTGGTGATTTGTTCCGTTACTATCAGAAATATCCGAATGCAATGGACTCATTCGCAAAATCCATGATTATAGAGCAAGGAATGGAGCGTAGCATCTGTGATCATCTGGCCTGCATGACTGATCGAACCGTAATATTAGAACACGATCGCCTAATAAAAAATTCTAACTAATCGGGCTTTTTTTATTTTACAACAAAAAGCTAAACTTTTCGGACACTTTTAAGGGTTATTTCAATCGAAAAATTGAAAAAAATGACCAAATTATTAATATTAAATTATTCGCTCTGCTCCAGAAGCAAAGATTATTAAAAAGTAATTTTGAACACACTTTTTTCTCCAACGTCGAAATGGCGAAACCTCTTGACAGATAGAGTATTATTTCCCGCCCTTTTAAAGGAGAAATGGAATTTTAAGAGGCCCATTAAAGCTTCTTTTGGCTAAACAAAAAGTTTAGTAAAACGTTAAAAAAAACTAAAATGATTAAAGTCGAGAATCTGAGCAAAGCTTTCGGCCCGAAGGTAGCTGTTGATAACGTCTCGTTCACAGTTGAGCGTGGCGAAATCCTTGGCTTCCTTGGTCCTAATGGCG
>SHAK01000033.1 GCA_004213515.1 Limisphaerales bacterium
AGACTAGTGATCTTTCAACTGAAGTGGTTATCGAACAAGGGCAAGGCATTATAAGTGCAGAGGCTATTGATCTAAAGGGTGACTTTCGAAACTTTCTCGACCTGCGAGCAGTAGTCATCGATCCAAAAGGTGAACGTGAACTCGTTGTCTTATCTCAAACTGCTGCTGGCCGATATGAAGCTAAATTTGAGACAAAAGAAACAGGGGCATATTTAATTCATCTTCGTCAGATAGAAAATGGAGAAATAAAGTCCTCTCAAGCAATAGGCGCAAATTTAGATCACTCTCCTGAGTTTGAGAATTCACGACCCAGTCAAGCACGACTCGAACGTTTAGCCGAAGTCGGAGGGGGAAAGCTACTGAAACGTGATTTCACAAAAGACAACCCTTTCGAACACGACCGAAAAGCAACTTTTCAGCCAGTCGATCTATGGGATTGGATGATTAAATTTGCTGTCTTACTCTTCCCTATTGATGTCGGCATCCGCCGCATACAAATCGACTCAAACGAATGGGGAAGATGGATATTTTACTTGAAGCGAATACTTATTTTTTGGCGTCCATCTGATGATAATATTACCCAAGAAGAGTCACTGCATTCCCTTTTAACTAAACGAAATAAAAAACGTCAGGAGTTATTGCAAAGACAAAAAATTAATTTTAATGAGCCAGACTCTAAACTTTTTGAACCTCAGGAATCAATTGAAAAGAACTCTCTTAAAAACCAACCAATTGATCATAATAAAAATAAATTAAAAGACATCAAAACAAAATTAGAAGAAAGATCGACTGCTAGTCGACTTCTTGAAGCTAAAAGAAATGCTCTACGCAAAAAAAAATAAAACTATGAAAATAATTGTTTCATTCTTTCTATTTCTAACAGTTATAACATCTATCCAATCAGCCGAACCCACAAATCTTAAATTACACTGGTCTAATAACATTCTCACAATTAGTGGGCATCATTTACCAGGCAAGGAAATTAAAATTCATTATCTTGAAGCCTACTGCAGAGCTAACTCTCACACCACTGACTGGACTAATCATACAGTAATTAAACACAAAACAAAATTAGTTTCACTAAACGAAAATAAAACTAAACTTATACTATTATGTAACATCAGTGACGGAGTAACGGTTGAACATCTTATAACATCTACTCACGATGAGATTGATTTTAATCTTACTGCATACAACCCCACTAAAAAAAAGTCTGAAGTACACTGGGCACAGCCATGTATACGCGTCGGTAAATTTACAGGCACTGCCACCAATACAACAAAAGATAAGTACGCCTACATTAAGAAGAGCTTTGTATACCTCGATGGAAAACAAACCATGATGCCAACTCAAGAATGGGCTACCGAGGCAAGATACATACCTGGCCAGGTATGGGTCGGGCCAGGTGTTCCAAGAACAGACGTCAATCCTAGGCCACAACATCCATCCACAACCAGTAACGGATTAATTGGCTGCTACAGCGCAGACAATTCAATGATTTTTGCAACAGCATTCGAACCTTATCAGGAACTTTTTCAAGGGGTTATTCGTTGTCTCCATAGTGATTTTCGATTGGGAGGGTTGAAACCAAAAGAGAAACTTAACATTCGAGGGAAAATCTACATCGTAAAAAATGACGAAAATCTACTTCTAAATAGATATCAAAAAGATTTCCCAAGTCACAATAAATTACATTTGAAAAAAAACACTGAATCGTGAGCCCCTCCAATTGTCACGGTCTCTTGACTTGGCAATATGACAAAGTAATAGTGGCTTCCTTAGATGTCAGATATTGAAACAGGTAGATCGCAATTATCCGCTAAAGAAAATCGAGATTTAGATATCGAAATCAATTTTCTTAAGGGACTTGTTAATCGCGATTACGAATATATCGAAGCATTACAGTTACTTGGAGACGATTACACCAAACGTGGAAAATTTCGTGATGGATTAAAAATTGATGAACAATTGGCAAAGCTACTCCCAGAAGACTCCATGGTTTTTTATAATCTAGCCTGTAGTTATTCATTAACCAACTCTATCAATGAATCAATTGTTGCGCTGAAGAAGGCCGTGATTCTTGGGTATAGTGATTCTGATTGGATGGATAGAGATCCAGATTTGAACAATGTACGAAGCGACAACAGATACAATTCAATTCGGCAAAAATTGATTGATAATCAAATTAATTAAAATTACCCCAAGGTGAAAGTCACCCATAACGGAAAGTCTAAGCACTTCAGAACAGTCTGGTTTGATAAGACTAAAAACCACATACGCCTTATTGAACAAAGACTTCTACCTCATCAATTCAAAATAATCTCCACTAAGAGCTACCAAGAAACATCTCAGGCCATCAAGGACATGGTTGTACGTGGTGCTGGAGCTATTGGAGCAACGGCTGCCTACGGCCTAGCCCAAGGCGCCCAAATATTTCAAGGTAATGGAATTAAAACATTCGAAAAGCATATAGCAAAAGTGTTTCAAACTTTGGCTAGTGCCCGACCTACTGCAATTGATCCAATTAATGCTATGCAATCAATGCTGTCAAGAATGCATGGCCCATCTGTTGCAAATAGAAAATTACAGGCCCTTGATTTAGCAGAAGAGTTCGCAGAAGATGATGTTACACATTGCCAGAAAATTGGTCATATAGGAGAACAATTAATTCAAAATGGAACTCGTGTGCTTACTCATTGTAATGCCGGCTGGTTAGCATTTGTCGACCATGGATCTGCTACTGCACCAATGTATTCTGCCCATGAAAAAAACAAAAAGTTTCATGTGTTTTGTGATGAAACAAGACCTCGATCACAAGGCGCGGCCTTAACAGCTTGGGAGCTATCCCAACAAGGCATTTCGCACGACATTATTGCGGATAATGCAAGCGGGCATTTAATGCAACGCGGAGAGATTGATTTAGTTATCGTCGGTAGTGACCGGACGCTAGGAAAAACTGGGGAGGTAACTAACAAAATTGGAACCTACACAAAAGCTGTATTAGCTAAACGACATGGCATCCCATTTTATGTGGCAATCCCACTCTCAACAATTGATTGGAAAATAAATTCAGGTTTGAAAATCCCTATTGAAGAACGAGCATCAGAAGAGGTTCTCCGTGCCTGGGGAGTATCGGATAGCGGCAAAAGACTGTCCATCTCAATAGCAAACCCTTCAAGTACAGCTCGTAACCCCTCGTTCGATATAACGCCACCAGAACTTATTACCGGCATTATAACCCCTGTTGGCATTATCCAGCCCAAAAAATTATGGAAAAATAGGCTTAAGCTCGGATACGATAATATAAAAAAAAATCTCTGTTCTTAGGTTTTTTAATTATTAGATAAAACTAACTACGCTGAATCACTTTTTTTCTCACTCTCTATTACCTTTACCAAGCGCTGAATCTCACCACCTAGTTTGAAGCGAGACATTTTCGCATTTATTTTTTCACTTAACGAAGCACATAACTCTAAAAAACAGTCTGTACCTGGCTCGTCTTGCAAATCATAACCAGAAAAATCGCTAAAACATTCCTCCCTTAATTTTGTGAGCCTATTCTCTAAATCCTGAAGTTTAGGTAAGTCATCAATACTTCCTCCTATATCAAAGTGCATTTGTTCACGTTCTATTTCTAGCACTCTGCGAACATAATCATCAATTTTGTTATCTTTAAGTCTATCTTTCCTTTTACGAAACCATTTATATCCAAAGAATAAGGCAACACAAACTGATACAATAAAAGACCTCAAATTTTCCCACATCTCAACAATTTCTGGCCTGAAAAATGACCTAGTTTCAGGTTCATAAACCATTCTAGCTCCTTCATGTATTGGGAAGAATGGCTTTGATTTGGCAAATTCTTTGCCATTATTAAATAATTCTTGAAGTTTGTTTTCCTTTAAAAAAGCAGTATTTAAAAGTTCTTCGGCTACTCGCTCAACAATGCTGCTGTTCATATCTTTACGAGCGATCAAATGAGCCCCTGTAGCCACAGTGCTAATATCGCTGCTGGGCACAGGACTACCTTCGAACTGGTAAATTCCACGCGGAACTTGGAAGGGAGTTAACTGTAGTTGCATAGCTGCTAGCGCTTCATTATTAGGAATACTAAGAAAATAAATTTTACCCGACTTTGCTAAATTTTGAAAAACACTCGCATGCATTCCAACAGTTATAAAAGCTGCATCCAATTGATCATCCTTAAATGCCATTGTCATTTCAGGATAAGAAAAATGTGTATGTAATTTGCTTTTTTCGATCTCAAGTGATTCAAGCAAAAGCCTAGACATTGGATAATCACCAGATAGTTTAACTCCAAGATTGATTCGCTTTCCCTTGAGGTCTTTTAGCGACCGTATCCCACTGCCTTCCCGAACAGCAATATGCAATGGTTGCGAATATAAATTCACTACAAATGAAACTCGATCAAGTAACTTTACATCTATTTTTTTTGAGCTCTCTTTTAGTAAACTAGGCTCATAACGCATCAAGCCTTGATAAGCACCAGGCTGAACAAAGGCAAAATCGACTTCCCCTTTGGCAATCAACTTAAGGTTTTCTATAGTGCCATCGGTAGCAATAACTTCTGCTTTTCTGCCTGATCGGTCCAGAGCACTCTTTAAACTTAACGCGATAGGATGATATAACCCTCCATCAGGACCACCGGCAATAACTATAGTCCGATTCATACCAACTAAACTTATAATAAGTTGGTACAATGGAAAGCAAACTAACAGCCCTACCAAAAATAAGGTTATCCATTTACGATTCATTTTTAAAATATTTATAAAAGGAAAATATAATCTAATAGCAGTACACACAAGGACAGGCTTATAAAAAGATTATTTTTTTATGGCGGCATTAGCTTAGCTCACCAACACTAAGGGCATGTCGGATCCTGTCCTTAAGGGAGCAAGTATATTGATACTCGAAGACGAATTGCTTTTGCGTAAGCATTTAGTAGCAGTGCTTGAGCAGCAAGATGCTGATGTAACTGCAATTGGAACAGTTGATGAAGCAAGGCGCGTTGTCGGTTCGCTTTCATTTGACTTTGCATTACTTGACTTGCATCTACCCGACGGTCTTGGAACCGATTTACTTAAGGAGGGAATCTTCTCACCTAATACAGCTGTAATAGTTTGTACAGCAGAAGGAGGCATTAAGAGTGCCGTTGAAGCTATTAAAAATGGAGCACAAGATTATCTACTCAAACCCATCGACTCAAGCGTGCTCCCAATGATATTACAAAAAGCTAAAACTAGTACGCGGTCTGCCCGATTAGTTGAGCACGAACGTCGTAATCCTAACAAAACTGGCGAACAAATTTACTTCGGCAATGCTCTTTCAGATTTTAAAAATAAATTAGAGAAAATCACAGCTGTGGATGAACGACTCGGCAGTCAACTACCACCAGTTTTGATTCATGGAGAAACCGGCACCGGAAAGACCAGTATTGCTCGCTGGCTTCATCACAATGGTCCACGAAGAGACAGTCAATTAGTTGAAGTAAACTGCCCAGCACTACCTGAAAATCTTGCTGAATCAGAATTATTTGGACACGAGCGAGGAGCATTTACTGATGCCAAATCAGCAAGAATGGGATTATTTGAAGCTGCAAATGGAGGCACACTGTTTCTCGATGAATTGCCAAGCCTCTCACTTGGAATACAAGCTAAAATACTCAAAACTATCGAGGATCGAAGCATCCGGCGCTTGGGAGGTAATCGTGAAATAGAAGTTGATGTACGGATCATCGCTGCAAGCAATCAAGACCTTGGACAAGCTGTAAAAAAAGGTAAATTTCGTGATGATCTCCACCATAGACTAAGCTTATTTCTACTGACTATTCCACCACTTCGTGATCGCGGTGGTGACATCTTGAAACTTGCAAAACATTTACTTGAAAAACTTTGCAAACGCCATCAAGTGAAAACAAAACCAATCAGCACTAAAGGACAAGCACGATTACTTAGCCACCTTTGGCGCGGCAATGTTCGCGAGCTTAACCATGAACTAGAGCGGACAATAGTATTTGAAGACGGCGATGAATGGGAATTCCTATCACTACCAGCTAGTAACGAAAATAATAATAATGGAAACAATAATGAATTAATTAATGAAAAATTTAATTTTCCGAAGGAAGGTTTTTCACTGGAAGAAACAATCGGAAGAATTATTCAACATGCCATAACTCAATCAGGAGGAAATGTCTCCGCAGCGGCCCGGCTTCTCGATGTACCCCGAGACTATATACGTTACCGTCAGAAAAACTCAGGAAAATAATTAGTTATCAAAGTTACGTAAGACATATTTCCCCAATAAATCGGTTTCAATATTAATTATATCTCCAACTTTACGCTTATGCAGATTAGTAACCTTGCGTGTGTGTGGGATGATCCATACAGAAAAACCGCGCTTACGGAGAGTGGCCACCGTAAGACTTATTCCATCGACAGCAACCGAACCCTTTGGAACAAACCCTGTTATCAATTTTTTCGGAATATTGATATCAAGCAACCAGTCTTTCCCTTGCTTTTCCCACTTCCGAATTTTGCCGACTGCATCAACATGACCAGTAACAAAGTGACCTCCCATCCGCTGCCCCAGCACCAAGGCCCGCTCAAGATTAATGAAGTCTCCTTTATTTAAAAATTTTAGATTAGTCACCTCCCACGTTTCTCGTAACAGATTAAATTCAAAACCCTTTAATTTCCCTCGCTTGGTTACTTTCGTCACAGTTAAACAACAACCGTTCACAGCAATGCTGGCTCCAACATTCGTACCACCGATGCACAAATCTGAAGACACACTAATGATCACGGAATCGATGCTATGCTCTATAGCAAGGACCTTACCTGTTTCTTCAATTAATCCGGTAAACATATCTATTATGCACGAGTAACGCGTGCTGTAAGCATCAGGTCAGAGCCAAGATTTCTCCAGCGGATTTTTTTTAATAAAAATCCAGAATTTAATGGCAACCCTTCACCAGCTACGCCTGTTCGAGCTTCACGACCACCTAAAATTTTTGGGGCATAAAAGAAAGTAATTCGATTAACTAAGCCAGACTCTATAAACGCCGCATTTGTTTCTCCTCCCCCTTCAACCAGCAGGTTTGTAACATTTTGTTTACCGAGTTTTTTAAGTAGAGACTTTAAATTGAACTTACTTTTGTAAACAGGACAGATCATCACTATGCATTTTTCTTGAAGCTTGGCCAAACGCTTAGTTGGAGCATCGGGTGAAACAATGACAGTTGTTTTAGATCCTAATCTATCATTGAGAACTTTAGCATCGAGTGGTGTACGTGCACGAGGGTCTAATACAATCCTTCTAAGATCAGGCCCACGCCATTCAGGCTTAGGTCGAAGAATATCGCGCAGAGTTAACGATGGGTCGTCAGACAGAATAGTTTTCACCCCGACTAGTATGGCATCACCTTCATGCCGTAGCTTCATGCCCTCACGTCGAGCTAAAGGACCAGTTATCCACTTAGACTCTCCCGTAACACTAGCAATCTTACCATCTAGCGTCATTGCAGCTTTCACTGTAACAAAAGGCATGCCAGTTGTAATCCAGTGATTGAAAGCAAAATTTAATTCTGATGATTTATCAGATAGTAAACTGTGATCCACCTTCACTCCTTTACGCTTAAGAAGACGTGAGGCTGCCCCAGCATGTTTAGGATTCGGGTCAGTAGCAGAAAATACAACCCTACCGATTCCAGCATCAAGAATTGCCTTAGTACATGGCGGGGTTAGGCCAGTAGTAGAACATGGCTCTAATGTTACATACATTGTTGCATTACGAGTCGAATGCCCCAACCGGTGTGCATTAGAAATAGCATTGATTTCAGCATGTTCCAAACCAGCGCGCCGATGCCAACCGCGACCAATTATTTTACCACGACTAACCAATACTGCACCAACCATAGGATTAGGAGATGTCTCCCCTTTGGAGCGTTTAGCTAATCGCAAAGCTTCACGCATCATATCTTCATCCGAATTCAAATGTTTTTTCAACGTACCTGTTTATCTGTATTAAGGAGGTCATTAAGCGCCCGATTTGCAACGCGAACGATATATTTGTTCGGCTGATTAATTAGCGCCTTTTTAAGCTCTGAAATCAAGGGTCGGGCCTGTTCTTCCATTTCATCTAGGACAATAGCCGCCTGAAGCCTTGCCCATTGATCCGGTCCAGTGAGTGCGTTTTTCAAGACTGGAAAAGATTCTTGTGGCTTTCCCATTCGAGACAATGCTCGAGATGCCGCTACACGAACACTTAGTGATGAATCTCTCAATAATTTTCGTGTTACTAACAAAGCATTAACAGATTTCTTTGGAGCAATGTTGCCAATGCCTATTACGCCCCAATATCGCACTGCAGCATCAACATCCCTTGTGGCAATTAATAATAGCGGCAACGCATCCTTACCTGATGAAGCCAGCGCTGCAGTTTCCCCAAGCCTCACAATCATATTTGGACTATTTTTTTGCCGAAGGATTTCGTACCTAGAACCATAAACTAATTCACGTTTAACTATTTCAGGCTCAGGTATCAAACCTATGTCTCGTGTTTCACGAACCCATTTGTAGTGGGCTTGGCGCATTTTTTTAAGTTGTTGAATATGATTAGGATCATTGGAAAGATTGCATATTTCATGAGGGTCACTCTTCAGATCATACAATTCCTCAATTGGTTTTTTTTTGGCAGAAAAAAGTCGAGCTGCTAATGGTAAATTATCACTTTTTTCGCTACGCCGAATCTCTTTCATCGTCGCACCCTTTTCTGGAGTATTCATATACTGGTAATAAGGCTTAAGAGGTTCATAATTTCGTATATAACGAAATCTCTTATCACGTACCATTCGAATTATATCATAACGTTCGTCCATCCTATCCCGTGCCCCAAATACATATTCTCGATTCACTTTTAGTTGTTTACCAAGGAAGGCTCGACCCTGCATGTAATCTGGAACATCAATACCAGCCAACTTTAGAACGGTTGGGGCTAAATCAATGGAACTTACAAGTTGTTGATCTAATGTTCCAGGCACCCCTTGAGTAGAAACACGAAAAAAATTTGGAATTCGTACTATAAGCGGAATATGGGTCCCAGAATCATAAAGCCAACGCTTGGCCCTAGGTAACCCTACACCATGGTCACTAAAGAAAAAAACAATGGTATTATCAGCCTCACCAGAAGCTTTAAGCGCTCGAAGGTGCTCTCCAACCCATTCATCCATAGCAGTTATTAATTCATAATTTCGCTTCCAGTCTTCTCGAACAATAGGCGTATCGGGATAGTAAGGTGGCAACTTAAGTTCAAGCGGATCTTGTCGTTTTGCCTGCTTCAAGTTCTTCGTAACCGACCGGTACTTAGTGTTGCTAGCGATACCGCTCTCATGACAACCAGTAAAATTGAACACCGAAAAAAAAGGCTGATCCGAACTTCGATTTTTCCAATGAGCCTTACTACTAGAAGCATCCCATATCTGGTTTGTTGAAGAAAATTGGTAGTCAGTTTTTGAATTATTTGTACAGTAGTAGCCCTCCTCACGAAGGAATATGGGAAGCGGCTTCAAAAACTTTGGCAACTTTGCATTACAGCGCATGTGATGAGTTCCCAAGGTAGTCTGATACATGCCAGTAATAATACCTGAACGACAAGGCGCGCAAACGCCAGCAGTTGTAAATGCATTCGTGTACATCACTCCTTGCCTCGCCAATCGATCCAGATTAGGAGTAATGGCATTGTTATCACCGTAGCATCCAATATGAGGACTAATGTCCTCAGCAGAGAGCCAAAGAATATTAGGTCGATTGGCTAAAACTTCTGTAACTTCTTCAAAGATGACAAAGAAAAAAGCGATTAAAACAATACGTTTCATAATACTAAAAATCTACAGATCCCCACTAACATCTTAAAAAAACGATTTTTTGAGTAAATAGAAAATAATTCACGGATACAAAAGGCTTTTCACCCAATTCCCATTATCTCCAAATTTATAAATCAAGCGCTCGTGAAGTCGAGCAGGAGCGCTGAGCCAAAACTCTAATTCATTTGGTAACAGTACCCAGCCAGACCAATGAGGCGGACGAGGGACAGTGCTGCCTTCAGGGTATTTGGCTTTAAAACTCAAAATACGTTCATCAAAATTACTTCTCTGTTTCATATGGGAAGATTGAAGTGAAGCCCAAGCCCCAATCTGACTGTCATAATCTCGGGTTGCAAAATAAGCATCGGCCTCCACCTCACTAACCTGAGCGACGCTACCATAGATACGAATCTGCCGCTGTAAGCTTTTCCAATGAAAACAAATTGATGCTTTTTGATTAGACTGAAGATCATTTGCTTTGCGACTATTCATATTAGTGTAGAAGATAAACCCTTTTTCTTTTATACCCTTCAATAGCAGCATTCGCACACTTGGTTGGCCTGATACATCTACCGTAGCAAGAGCGAAAGCATTGGGATCATTGATTTCGGTTTCCTTAGCCTCCGCAAACCATGTTTCAAATAAAGGCATAGGCGAAACTTCATTTCCGAATGCTTCATTCAATCCTAATGAATTAGTAGTATTTAACATAGATTAAGCACCCCAATCAGCAAGCTGATCATGTATAGACCTTAAGTCATCGTCTTGCAGAGCCATTTTACGAATGGTTTTATAATCAGAACGCTTAGCGGCGATATCTAGCCACCTCCAAGCTTCATCAATAATTTTCATGCAAGAACAGTAACATGCAAGATTATAAGGAATTAGAGAATCCTTTGGGAAGCGATCGACGGCACGACGCAGTGTCTTATAAGATACTCGAATACCAAACCCATCCGCACGGCGAAGTGAATAGGCCCAATTGATCCAGTTTGAAACATTGTCCGGATGTTCAGAAACTTGATCGCGCGCCAGCTTTTCTGCCTCAATCCATTTTTCTTCTCTCGCCAAAATACTCCAGTGAATTCCACAAACTTCAGGTAATTTAGCAAGCGCAGGAGTCAATGACTGTAATTCTTTGCGTGCCTCAGAAGGCATTCCAAGCTCGAGCCATCCCATCGCCGAACGCAGGCAAAATACATCATGTGTCTCAATTCCTGATTTTGGCTTAGGCAAGTGCGGGCTGGATTCTTCCTCAAGCATCAAAGTTTATTTTTCAATCGCTTTACCAGCGGCTTTCCAACCACTAAAACCAGGTGCAAGATCAACTGTGTATTTAAAGCCCATGTCACTCATCATTTCGCAGGCACGTGCACTTCGAACTCCGCCTGCACAATACACTAGATAGATCTTTTCTTTATCTAATTCTTTAATCTTGTTTTTGAAGGTAGGTGAAAACCAATCGATCCATTTAGTGTCAGATATGTGGCTCGCTTTGAACTCTGATGGGGTTCGAACATCTAGCAACTGAATATTTTTTTCTTTCACCATTTTTTCAAATAATGCCACGCCAATACGAAATGGCTCACCTGATTCGATGCCATACTTCTCAACAATCTTCTCTAAAGTACTTTCAGATTTATCTGAATCATCTAAACACCATTCAATTGCATTATTTATTAAATTAATGAAATTAATATTCTCGAAATCATCCTGATGACCAAGTGAGGTGTAAAAAGTACGATTACCTTTATAAGTGTGAGTCCATGCAACTGGCTCTTCCGGATGACCTTTGATTTTCCCAGTGATAAGAGCTGTCGCTTGCTTAGCTAATGGCGAATTCTTATAAAGTGATCCTCCCATTTTAAAACCACTTACCACTTTATTTAAAATAGGGTGACTATTCATTTCAGGAACAATTGATGTTTTTCCAATTAATTCATTCTTATGATGCCCCTGATAGTTACCTCCCAGTACTAGCTTATCGAAAGCTAACCAATTTTGCATTGCATGACTCGCCGTACGCAAACCTATTACTGGCCTTCCACTTTCTATGTATCGTTTAACTTGACCTAACTGATCTTCAGAAAGTGTCATTCTGCGCATATAAAAAACAACTAAGTCTGCTTTGCTTAATACTTCGAGATTAGGAAACTTGTCTTTATCAGTTCGCACAAGCGTAGTGCATTGGTATCCATATTTCTTTTTTAGTCTATCCGCATAAATCGGCAAAGTTGTTTCAGACCCATAGAGTGATTCTCCTGCAAGAAAAACGATATGATGCTTGGCCGTAGCTGCCGGCAACTCCAATACCCATAAAAAACTAACAAATAAAAGGAAACGGATTAATGATCTCATGGCCTAAAAAACTAAATATTAAGAGGTAAAGATTCCCCATGTCAGGCAAGCTGTCCAGTCTCATCAACAAATACCGTGAACAACTTGTCAATAAAAACTAACTAAGAGGTATTGACACACTAGATGTAGTGTACTTTCATTCAGCGGCTACATTCTATTGTATAAAGCCAGCATAATGCGTTGCCCCAAGTGTAGTTGTGTTGACGACAAGGTGATCGATTCTCGATCCTCCAAGGATAATTTAGCAATTAGACGGAGGCGACAATGCCTTCAGTGCAATCAAAGATTTACCACTTACGAAGAGATTGAAAGAGGTATTCTTATGGTTATTAAGGATGATGGCAACCGGGAAAAATTCTCCAGAGAGAAGTTGGAAACCGGAATTAACGTAGCCTGCGAAAAGCGACCAATCAGCTCAGAAGCTATCGAAGACATGATTCGAGAAGTTGTTGACGAATTATACGACGAATTCGATGGCGAAGTGCCCTCCAAGTTAATTGGTCGTAAAGTGATGCAAAAACTTAAAGATCTTGACGGTGTCGCATATGTACGATTTGCCAGTGTCTATTGGCGTTTTGATAATGCAGCAGAATTTCTAAAAGCTGTTCAGCAATTTGAGGAAAGGGATGATACAGATACAATCCAACTACCTGGTTTTTAGAATGTCTTCAGGGGAGCTACTGCCCTGCTCTGCTGAAGCCATAACTGAAGAATTACTAGGAGATACCCTCAACCTTATTGAGCCTCAAACAATTCAGGAAGCGCTTAAGGCTGTGGTTCATTATTTTCGAGAAGAACACTTAGAACCTAGCGTCTCGGTTGATCAATTCTCCAGCGCACTCGGCAAGGTACTGCAAGGCTTTGGTTTTGATGTTGTGTTTGATGAGGATCCACGAATTAATCTTCGCGTGGAAGAAACCGATATGGCAGGTCTTGCGCGTGAAACAACAGGTCAAGAGTACGAACTGTTTTTCTTTCAGCGATTACGTCATGAAGTTAGAAGCAGCCTACGTAAATCTCCTAATCTTATTCAGTTTAATGGGACCCGAGAATGTGTAAAACGCATAGTCGGTGCCGAACGTTGGTGTGATCGGTGCCGATGGATGCATGATCAAATTGTATCTTACCTTAGAAATTGCCTTGAACAAGATTCACGAGAAAACTGCGCATTGGTTATTCGCTAGTCCATCTTTTTGGAGGTATTATGACCATTGAAGAAATTCAATCTGACGAATCGATAAGATTTTCCGAATTCCCGGTCGCAGAAAATACAACCTATCTTGCACACGCAGCAGTTTGCCCTCTGCCCAGTTGCGCGAGAGATGCAATTTCAAAGTATGCATCAGCCTGCGTGGAAGAAGATCAGGAGGATTGCATGCCTCCAAACTTACTTCGCGAGACTCGTCAACTCGCTGCAGATCTAATTGGAGCTAAAATGGAAGAAATTGCGTTGGTCGGCCCGACTTCGCTGGGATTGAGTTTTATTGCCCAAGGCCTCGATTGGCAACCCGGAGACAACATCATTATTAATGCCGATGACTACCCTTCAAATGTATATCCTTGGATGGCACTTAAAGAAAAAGGTGTTAAACTAAAACACCTCAAACCCTCAGAACTAGGGCGTATCGAGCCTGATGATGTTTTTAAACTTATTGATTCACGAACACGAATGGCTGCACTTGCTTCCTGTCATTACGTCTCCGGATATCGAATTAATATAGACGCTATTGGCAAGGAACTCCGTTCACTCGGTATACTGTTTTGTGTGGACGGTATTCAGACCGTCGGTGCATTTCCTACATCAATTGAACACGTCGACTTCCTAGCAGCAGATGCTCACAAATGGATGCTTGGCCCCTGCGCTTCAGGCATCCTCTACGTCAAAAACGAAACGCAGGAGCAACTCAAACCAATTGTACAAGGATGGCACAACCTACTTTGCCCAGACTTCATTGCACAAGAGACTTTAAGCTATAAGCAAGATAGTAGACGTTATGAGGCAGGTACCGCCAACCTTCTCGGCATTGCCGGACATCACGCATCACTGGCAATGCTTAATGACTTAGGAGTTCACAACATCGCAACAGATCTATTAAGCAAACGTAATTTAATAGTCCCTGAGCTATTGAGTAAAGGCTACCATGTTTTAAACCGAACTGAAGATCAAGAGAACGCTAGCGGCATAGTGACATTTCATAATCCAAATAAAGACATGTCAAAACTTAAAGTGGAACTCGAACAAGCGGATATTAAAGTATCTCTTAGATTTCTGAGAGATGGATCCAAATTAATCAGGCTCTCCCCGCATTTTTATAACACTGACAGCGAATTAAACCGCATGTTAGAAAAGTTATAATCAAACTATTCGTTTCGTTTTCACTTTTGGAACAAGGAACGGCGCCATAAAAAGTAGAACCAATGCCCCGCACCCTCCATAAATTTGAGGAGCCTCAGGGCCAACATTATCAATTAGCCAACCGGCAACATAATTAGAACAGATACCACCCCCCAAGCTTGAACTAATCATCGTAGCAAGCCCTTGACCAGTCGAACGCAAATCACTTGGAATTAAATAATTAACGTATAGAGGCATAGCTACTAAAGCCCCAACAACATAAAAGCTGTGAATAAGCATTGCCCAATGAAGTACTGTCAAATTGTCGCCCCAAAAACCGCAAATTATCCACTTAATCCCACCAGCTCCCAGCCCAGCAAACATTAAAAATCGCACTCCGATACGACGACGCATGTGACCAGACATAGCAATGATCATGATCTCTGGGACAAGCATGATCAGCCATAGCCATTTCAAAGTACCAACCGGATTCTCTGGCGCGACAGACTCCACAAAAATAGGGAACATAAACATTGGACCGTCTAGCATGAAGTTTGCTAAAAAAACATATATAAAAAACCTAATAAATCTGCTGTCGCCAAATAACTGCTTCCAAGAACCAGACTTAGCTTTTTCACGAATAATATTTTGATTAGGAATAAAGATTACAGTCAGTGCAGTAATCAAAATTATAAGCGCCGAACATGGAAACATTAATCCCAACTCTGTATTATCAGAACTCTTTGACATACCTTCTAAGAAATAAGGAAAGCCAAAACAAGTTAACAAAAAACCAAGCGAACCAATCGCACGAACATATTCAAAGTGAGATGTATCCGAACGATACAAAAGGCCAAGACCAAGAGCCATTCCTTGTGGAATTAGGCTGGTATAAAACGCGGCGAAACACGCTGATACAAATAAAAGACCAAAGTATGTTTCAACATACCAAAACGCTATAAATCCAAGAGCTATCCCTAGGGAAATAATTATGAGAATAATTTTCCGAGCACCAGTGCGGTCTGCCAGATATCCCCAAGCCGGCTGGCCTATCAGCCCGATCAAGAAAAACACGCCCATAGCAGCTCCTACCTGTTGCCCGGAAAGTGCCAGCTCTTGCTTCAGATAAAGTGAGTAGTAAGGAAAAAAAATGCCAAGTGCACCGAACAAAGTCCCCCAAAAAATCGATAGTACGATTATTAATCTTCTTTGCTCACTAGTAATTGACGTATGCGACATCCAGTTATTCTGCCTTAGATAAGTACAGAAACAGGAAGCTTTCCGAAGTTTTTAAAGTTAAAGCAAGACGATTCGTCGCCTTATTGTACAGGCACAATTGTCGGCTTCAAATTATTCAAACTATTAGACCGCCCAGACCGCTTGTTATTTCTCTCTCTCTTTTCTAGTTCGCCAAAAATGCGTCGTGCCTCTTCCTGCACCTTTCGATAAGCATTTCTGTCTCCTGAAAGTTTGAATTCTATCTGCCTCCCTAAGAGTTCCATACCTTTTCCCATCAAGTCTGATTCATCAAATTGAATCGAGTTAATTAAATCCAACCGAGCTTGCATCAGATCAGGCGCAACACCGGGTGTATTAACGTCACCATCACTGCTAATCAAACTTTGTACGGCGTCACGCTTAATTTCTAAATTATACTGGTCATTAGTAATAATATCTCGAAACAACTGGTCAGCTTGCGGATTTTTCCCAACATACTTTGTAGCTGAAGCAGCTAGATTATCCATGTCACTTTCGTTAACTCGGCCACTACGAAATGCCTGCACTATAGCATCTAGTGACTGGTCTTTCCCAGTATTGTCAAAGTAGTTCAATATCGTACGGTCAATTCGGCCATCATCATTAATAAACATTCCCTTAGCGGATTGAACAAATGTCTGGTCGTTATACATGTCCAACACCATGAAAAGATAATTTTTCGAAACACGATCAAAATGATTCCCATTGGATACGGCTACTGGGTCAATCAATAATTCATGCGCAACAGATAGCACCTCATTACTATAAGCATCTTTACCTAACATACCTTGCAAAGCCTTTGCTATATAAGCAACTTCGAATCCCCGTCCTGTAGTTGAAAGTACTTCCACAAGAGTCGACTCGGCTAATAAGCCTCCAATCTCGGCTAGAACATCTATCAATGCTATGCGCATGCTAGGTGGCTGCGAAAAATTTAATGTCGCACGGAAATTCCGATAACGCTTATCATAATCCTCGTCCTTTTCTCCCTCTCGGCGTATCGCATAATCAACATCTTCCATTCTGTTTAAAAATTCACGTATATACGGCACGGCGATATCGCCCTGACGGATCAGACTTTCTAGTAAAAAGTTAAGTCGTCGTGAATTAGATCGACGACTCTTTGAAAAAGAACGGAAATCGAACATCTCATCGAGAATATCTGAAACAGGCATGAAACTTGTCAACGGTCCAGAATCACCACTATCAAATTGACGCTGCAAAGATTCAAGTCGGGATTGGGAACTGTCATACCGTTTCTGAAGACTAATCAGTTCGCGCTTCAATCGCTGTTCCCTTTGAGATTGCGAAGTGTCAGTATCCAGAGATGATGGCACTTTACCGCATCCAACAGCGACAAAAGCTGAAGCGATTGCTACACAAAGTATCTGTATAAATCGAAATTGAATTATTTTCATAAGGATCATCATGACACTAACCAGATATATCAGCCTCCAGGGCGATCAGTTATAATTGTGGGGACACTAGGAGCTTTCGCTGGGGACCCACCAACAGAACGCTGTTCCCGTTTTACCTGGTCGTTGATTCTCCTAAAATCACTATGCATAGCATCATAACTTCTTTCATCATCAAATCCTCTATTCTCTATCTTAGCCTCAACACGACCGGAATAAATTTCATTGGCTCGAGCCATAATATCATCTTCACCAAGTTGAAGCCTATCCATGAGTTCCAATCGAGACTGAAGAACAGATGCCTGTTCGTTTTTATTCATATTAGTAAGGTCCTCGCTATTGTCCATGGAGCGAATAGTCTCCATCTTGACATCAAGAGAATAATCGTCACTTGTCATAATATTCTGAAACAATGAGTCAGCCTGCACATTATTTTGACCGACCCCCTGCACAGCCACTCTAGCCATTTCTCTCATATCACTTTCCCTAAGCTGCCCATTCTGCATTGCTTGAACAACTGCGTCGATTGCTCTTCCGCCGCCAATATTTTCAAAATAGCTCAACACTGATCGATCAATCCTTCCCTCTTCATTTATGAGCTGGCCTTGAGCTGTTTGAACGAAAGTTTTGTCTCCATACATTTTAAGCACCGTGAAGAGATATTGTTTAGAAGCCGCATCAAACTTGTTACCGCCAACTATCTCAATCGGAGTGGTGAGTAAATCGTGAGCGGCATTTAAGGCTTCATCGCGGTACGCATCTCTGCCAAGCATGGAACGAAGTTTATTAGCCGAATAAGCAACTTCAAATCCCCTACCGGAACTGTTTAATACTTCAGCAATAGCATCCTGAGCATTTGGACCACCTATCTCAGCAAGTATATCTATTAGCCCAATACGCAGAGAAGGAGGATATTCAAATTCCATAGGCACATTAACCATACGTGAACGCCAGTACTCTTTTTCTTTATCTAAATCCTTCTCTGAACGTTGATCTATAATAAAATCAACATCCTCCATCCTTCTAAGGAAATCACGAATATGAGGAACAGCCGTATCACCCTGCTTAGCGAGGCTTTCAAAAAGAAAACTTAACCTTCGCTGGACAGCACGACGGTTAGCGGCTGTCATCTTAAGCCCCATTAACTCCTCAATTATTTCTGGAGCAGAACGGTATCCACCTTGAACCACTGGCTCACCTTCAGTACCAAGGTCAATTTGAAGCTCGGCAATTCGAGATTTCACTTTTGCTAAGCGACCCTTTAGCGACTCTATCTGACGCTCTAGATTAGCAATCTCAGCATCTGTATTACTTATGCTGTCATGAGGGGGCTGACGACAAGCAGTCAACAGTAATAACGCTAAAAATGATATGAAGGTTTTTAGATCTAAAAACATACCAAGTTTATCTAAAATACACCTCTAAAAAATATAAGGTTACAGGAAAATAAGAAACTCAAATTTTACCGAATGAAAGCAATAAGTTCATAAAAAAACGCCGGCTTAACCGGCGTTTTAAATCAGTTTATTATTCTTTATTGCCCACGAATAACAGTTGGTTGATTTCGGCGCTCTTCACCTCGACTTCGATCTCGATCTCGATCTCGATCTCCTCTTCCAAATGCATTCCTCCAGAAATCGCCTCCCAATCCCTGCATTTCTTTTCGCATGTCAAATTCCTCCCCATTGATCTTAGCTTCAATTTCCTTAGTGTACATTTGCATAATCTTGTTCTCAGCATCATTTTCACTAGGCTGAATATTTGACATTAGGTTCAAGCGAGACTGTAAAACCGCTGTGTCATCTGAATCATCCATCTCCCTGAGAACTGACCACTTGACCCGCATATCAGTATCATCACTAGACATAATTTCATTGAACATCTGATTTGCTTGAGGATTACTACCAGCATACTTCACACCAGATTCAGCCAAATCTTCAAGATCACCTCGATCTGTAACTTTTCCACTCTTGAACGCTTGATATATTGCATCCATTGACTGTTCCTTTCCAACATCATCAAGATAACCTAAAACAGTTTTATCAATCTTTCCATCATCAGATACTAACATACCTTGCGCGGTTTGAATGAATGTCTGATCGTTGTACATTTCCAAAACACTAAAAAGATAGCGCTTAGAGTTTTTGTCAAAATTATTCGGATTCGGAATTTCAATTGGATTACTCAATAGGTCGTGTGCAGCGTCAATCGCTTCCTTGCGATAAGCATCATCACCTATCATTGAGCGAACAGTTTTAGCTGCATAAGCCACTTCAAAACCACGGGCAGTTTTCGATAACACTTCACCTAACGCTAACTCTGCACTGCTACCACCTATCTCCTTTAGAACATCCATCAATGCAATTCGAAGTGACGGTGGCTGCTCGAAACTTAAAGAAGAAGAAGAGGAACGTCCGCGATTGCGCATACGTTCCATCCATTCACTGCCTCGGCCACCCCTGCCTCGACTACGACCCTCTTCCTCACTCGATCGCTGAACTGCAAATTCAACGTCTTGCATCTCGTTGAGGAAATCACGAATATGAGATACAGAAGCATCACCTTCTTCAACAAGACTCTCCAATAAAAAATTAATGCGGCGCTGCACTGAACTTTTGTTTTCGGAAGTCATTTTGATCTCCCTTAACTCATCAAGAATCTCAGGCACGGACAAACCAGCTTTAACTACAGTTGCGGCACCTCCTCGATCAGCTAGTAAATTACCTATCCGCTTTTGTGCTCTAGCCAAACTGGCTTTGAGTTTCTCATTTTCCTTCTTTAGAGAATCAATTTTAGCAGCATCATCGGAATTTCCTGAGCTTGGGGCCTGCCCACAACCAACAACTAATGCCAGCAATATCACAACAGTGATTTGTGCCAGCTTGTTTAATAACTGAATATTTTTCATTTTTAATCTACGGATTTTGTAATTTTACTATTTTTATGGAAATACGTCTGTTATGCCTGACAAGTTACAACTTCTGGTTGAAAAATGAACAAAACCCCCAAGAATGCAACAAGTTTAGGCAAAAACACTCCAACAAAAAGACCGAAGCTTTTTTACGCAGGAATTAATGCGTACAATCCCCCTAGTTATGGAGCAATCCGCACTAAAAAAAACACACCTCTACAACACACACCTCTCTCTAGGTGGGAGAATGGTTGAATTTGGCGGATGGGATATGCCAGTCCTATACTCCAGTATAATCAAGGAACATAAATCTGTACGCACCTCTGCAGGACTCTTTGACATATCTCATATGGGGGAGTTCCTATTCGAAGGACCCGACGCAAAAAAATTTCTCAACATAATTCTCACAAACGATCTCTCTCAACTTGAATCTGGCCAGGGACAATACACACTGCTATGTCAAGATAATGGAGGAGTTATAGACGACCTCTACGCCTACCGGCTTGAAGAAGACCGCTTCCTTCTAGTTGTAAATGCATCACGAATAGAGATCGATTGGATGTGGATTAGATCACAGCGTAATGCCAACTATAAGTCACTTGACTTAGATATGACCGATATCTCCGATAATTATTCGGCCATGGCGTTACAAGGTCCAAATTCTTCCAAGATCCTAAGTTTTTTATTTCCTGAGATCTTAACTCTCCAAAAAAATAATATCTCGCAAATTAGTTTTAATAATGAAGCGATCTGGGCTTCTAGAACTGGTTATACAGGTGAGGATGGTTTTGAATTAATTACCCCTAATATCCAAGCAGTTGAGCTGTGGGAGAAAATCTTTAAGGGGGGACAATCACTTGGACTGGCACCCGCAGGATTAGGTGCTCGTGATACTTTACGCACAGAAGCTGGCTACTCGCTTTATGGCCACGAACTTAACTCTGAAACAACGCCTATCGAAGCAGGGTTAGGCTGGGCCGTAGCCGATCATAAAATTAATTTCCTAGGAAAGGATACCTGCGTAACACAAAAAAAGGATGGCACTTCTCGAAAATGTGCCGGTTTCAAAATGATCGGGAAAAGCCCCCCCCCTCGAGAAAATTATATCATCTTTGACTCCAGTGAAGACAAGAGGGAAATTGGTCAAGTGACCAGTGGTACACTAAGCCCATCCTTAGGTTACGGAATAGGACTTGGATATGTTGAGAGCAACTACGCTAAACCTGGCACATCTATCGAGATCGAAATACGAAATAATCGTTTTCCAGCAGAAGTAGTAAAAAGGCCGATTTTTAGAAAACCGGATTGACCAACAAGGGGTCTATTCGCTAGAAGACTTGCACGATGTCTGACATACCTACTGACCTAAAGTATGCTTCCTCACACGAATGGGTACGAGTCGAAGGGGACACTGCCACCATTGGTATATCCGACCATGCCCAGCAAGAACTAACCGACCTGGCATTTATTGAGCTTCCGGAAGTTGGATTAGATCTAACTGCAGGAGATTCTTGTGGAGTAGTTGAATCCGTCAAGACTGCCAGTGAAATCTATGCTCCTATAAGCGGTGAAGTCATTGAGATCAATGATGCACTCCAAACCGAACCTGGCTTAGCGAACGAAGACCCCTACGGGGAAGGCTGGTTCTACAAGGTCCGATTCGCAATTCCAGATGAAATCCAAGACTTACTTTCTCCAGAAGATTATACGGAGCAAGTAAATATTTAATCTAGGCACTGTATTTCAAGGCTTGATTTGATTCAAAAACTCACAAAATTGACCCTTCATTAAGATAGTACGTGTACGTTCTATTTTTATTGCCTTAGCTCTAACACTTTGACACTTTTTGTTTTTGCAGGATTTTTTAGTTGAGAAGTATTTATAATGAAATTTTTCAGTTTATCATTTTTTTTAATAGCTTTAACACTTTGGCCTAACCTTAGTCTGGCTGAGGAAATTGCAGCAGCTCCAGCCGATAGCTGGCCAATGTACCGCGGCTCATCCTCTTTAACTGGTCTTTCAAAAAGTAAATTAGGTACCGAGCTCAAACAACTTTGGTCATTCAAAGCAGAAGAAGGCATTCACAGCACAGCAGCTATTGTAGATAATAAGGTGTTTGTTGGATGCGATGATGGGAATTTATACGCTCTAGATTTCAAGACTGGCAAAAAAATATGGGAGTTTAAAACTGAAGATATTGTCGAGTCGGCACCTCTAGTCAAAGATGGTCGTGTCTACTTTGGATCTTCGGATGGGTTTGTCTACGCTCTGTCAACAAAGAATGGTAAATTAAAATGGAAATTCGAAACCGAGGATAGAGTTCTTGGTGCCCCAAATTTTTTCGAGCCTAAAGACAAAAAAGCTAAAGCATCTGTAATTGTAGGCAGTTATGATTTTAAATTGTATTCCTTTGATCCGATATCGGGTAAAAATAATTGGAGCTATGAAACCTCGAACTATATTAACGGCTCTCCAGCAGTATTCTCTGGTCGTACAGCATTTGGCGGCTGCGATGCGATACTGCATGTCATTGACCTTCAGAAGGGAAGTAAAGAAAAACAAATAGATGCCGAAGCATATATTATAGCATCAGCCGCTGTCGTTAACGATAAGGCCTATATTGGTCATTACGAAAATGAATTTCTCTGTATCAACATCAACAAAGGTAAAATTGAGTGGAAGTATAAAGATCGAGCTTTTGCATATGCTTCCTCTCCTGCAGTTAACGAAGACAAGGTAGTAGTTGGCTGTCGAGATAAGCGGCTTCACTGTATAGACCGAAAGACTGGCAAACGAATTTGGGTATTTCGAACTAGAGGAAAAGTTGATAGTTCTCCAGTCATTGCAGATGGCAAGGTTATCGTAGGTTCGGACGATGGAAATTTATACGTTGTCTCTCTGGATGATGGAAAAAAACTTTGGTCGTATGAGATTGGAGAACCTGTAATTGCTGCCCCAGCTATAGCGAATGGTAAGATTATAATCGGCGCCGAAGATGGCCGGGTGTACGCATTTGGAACAAATTAATAAACTCACAACCGTCCCATGAGCGAAGATACTATTCCTATAAAGACCGCACCTCCAATAGAGAAAAAAACTACAGTTGGTAATTATTTTGTATCAAACTATCCACCGTTTTCATTTTGGAAACAAGAGGATGTTCCAGATTATAACAAAGCACTTGGTCAATCTCCAAAGTCAAATATACCTCTAGGTATTTATGTGCATATTCCGTTCTGTAGAAAACGTTGCCACTTTTGCTATTTCCGAGTGTATACAGATAAAAACTCTCAAGAAATTCGTAATTATATAGATGCAGTACTAGCAGAATTAAAACTCTACTCCAAAGAGCATTTCATCGGAGGTCGCAAACCCAAATTTGTGTACTTCGGAGGTGGCACCCCATCATATTTATCAGAGTCACAATTACGCGAATTAACAGATGGAATGAAGGACATACTTCCTTGGGATGAAGTCGAAGAAGTTACATTCGAATGTGAACCCGGAACATTAAAAGAAAAAAAACTCGAAGTTTTACGTGAGATAGGAGTAACACGCCTGAGTTTAGGAGTAGAAAATTTCGACGACCACATCCTTGAGTTAAATGGTCGTGCACATCATGGCAAGGAGATTGTCAGAGCGTATGAATTTGCTCAAGGACTAGGATTTCCTCAAATCAACATAGACCTGATTGCAGGAATGGTAGAAGAAACTGAAGAAAACTGGAAGAGCTGCATAGAACGAACTCGCGAGATGTCTCCAGATAGTGTCACGATTTACCAAATGGAAGTTCCTTACAATACTGGAATTTATAAGCAAATGAAAGCCGATGGAAAACTCACGGCTCCAGTTGCTGACTGGGAGACTAAACGTCGCTGGGTGAATGATGCCTATACAACACTCGAAAAAGACGGCTACGTCGTAACCAGCGCCTATACCGCTGTAAAAGATAAGTTGAAAACGAGTTTTACATATAGAGATAAACTTTGGGCAGGAGCAGATTTACTTTCACTTGGCGTAGCTTCCTTCGGCCATATCGGAGGAACACATTATCAAAATCAACATGATTTTGCTCCTTACATAGAATGCATTGATAGAGGTGAATTACCAGTATATAGAGCACTAACCCCTACTAATGACGAACGACTTATTCGTGAGTTTATTCTACAAATGAAACTAGGTAAGATTAATTTTTCATACTTTGATGAAAAATTTGAAACTGACTCGGCTGTTCGCTTTAAGAAGCCTTTAGAAACTATAAAAGAATGGGGCTACGCTACTATCGATGGAGATAATCTAACTCTTAACAGAGATGGTCTATTACAAGTCGATAGGCTATTACATGAATTCTTTTTGGATGAACACCGAAATGCTCGTTACGCTTAATTCAAGAAAAAGCATCCGTGACTCAAACCAAATCTCTTACTCCTACTACCAATTTTGAAAACGAATTTACGTTTCCATTGGATGAATTTTATAATTTAAGCAAAAAGAAACTCCCCGTAATAAAGGCCATAGACAAGCTTGACATTCCTGAACCTTACAAATCACTACTAGTTCATGAACGGGATATGACATCAACACTTGGTCAGTTTCACGCCGATAAAATTCAACTGAATGTTCTCAACCAGCATCAACAAGAAAATGAGTATTACCGTGAAGTTTTACTTTTAACAAAAAGCGAACGAAGACCAGTTGAATATGGCGCCATTAAGATTTTTCTTCATAAATTTCCCGAATCTGCTCGCAAAGCCATAGTTGAGGCTACCGCACCACTTGGTCAGTTATTGCATGATTATAATATAAACTATCTTAGCAAGCCGAAAGGCTTCCTAGTCATTGAATGTGACTCATACATTGGAGATCTTCTTGAATGCAAAGAGAAAACCAGATTATTTGGTCGACGTAACAGCCTTTACGAACCTAACAACCATT
>SHAK01000034.1 GCA_004213515.1 Limisphaerales bacterium
CATTAAACGCATACACTCAATCCGTTGAAGTTTTTTTATGCCCTTCAGACAAAGGGGATTCGTTGAGTAATGTAGACCACTGCTTCACCGCTTGGGGAACAAGTTATCTCCCTCAATTCAGTCATGATTCTTTTCGTGTTAAAATGGTTTGCGGAGCCAAAGGGCTTCGTTCCATTAAATCTGGAGAAATAGCCCTAAGCCCCACAAATAAAATTATTCAGGGCGACTGGACTTGGCATCCTAATCGCACCAAGGACAATCCAAAATACCTTTGGCATACGATTCAAGGTCAATTTCGAAACAACATTCTTTTTGGAGACGGGCATGTAGATTTCTATAAGTTTCCGAATGAAGCTCCAAGTTGGATATGGAGTCCAAAACCTAATCATCAATGGAAATGGTGGTAGGGAAGGTTTTAATAATCAGCGCACAAATTCAACCACGGCAGCTTGTTGAAAGCCTCTTTCTAAAAAGCAACTCCATTTCAAAGTGCATAAAAAATTATTTTTAAAGTAACATATATAGATGTCGGTAGATTGCTCTTAGCATTCAACAATTTTCTATAGCAGAAACATAGATCGCCCCGCCCTGTTCTCTAATAGGATATGTCGGTATACTTACCTTAGGGTTATCAATACACTGTCCATTAGTAAGATTGAATTGTTGTTTATAAATAGGTGAAACAACCTTAGGAATCTCGCCCATTGTCCCCACGATTCCTCGAGAGATTACATTGGCTTTAGAAAACGGATCATAATTTGAAATAGCATACAGTTCATTTTTATCGCCAATTCGGAATAGAGCGATCTGCTTACCATCTACTAGAGCACACACACCAGCATTATGCGGAATATCATTCATTGCACAAATTTTGTTGTACGTGGTCTCTGCAACTTTTTTCATTCGAAAACCTCCTTACGAGAAACACCCAATTCGAATTTCTCGTCATCTGTAGCAGGGCGAATTTGCCCGCGTTCTTCAACAAAAATTACGTTATTATCAGTTTCATCGCTATTTACAAACATTCTAAAGCGCTTGCGTTTTTCCGGACTTGCTACAGTTGTTTTCCACTCACACTGGTAGGTATCGATTATGTGCGCCATTTCACCTTCGAGCTGTTCAGCAATACCGAGTGAATCTTCAATGATCACAGCCTTCAGATGCTCAACCCCCCCCTCAATATTCTCAAGCCAAGGCGCGGTGCGTTGAAGGCGGTCAGCGGTGCGTACATAGTACATTAGAAATCGGTCTATATATTTTATTAACGATTCCTTATTGAGATCCGCAGCAAGTAAATCGGCATGGCGAGGCTTCATTCCCCCATTGCCGCATACGTAAAGATTCCATCCCAAATCAGTGGCGATAATTCCAACATCTTTACCCTGCGCTTCTGCACATTCACGCGTACAACCTGATACCGCCATCTTAAGTTTATGTGGTGTCCTTAGGCCTTTGTATCGGGTTTCTATTTCAACAGCGAGCCCTACAGAATCCTGCTGGCCGTAGCGACACCATGTGCTTCCCACACAACTCTTAACGGTTCGTAATGCCTTGCCATAGGCATGACCACTTTCGAACCCAACAGCAACAAGGTCTTCCCAAATTAATGGTAATTGCTCCTGACGAGCACCAAAAAGATCTATGCGTTGGCCACCAGTAATTTTAGTGTAAAGATTCCACTTTTTAGCAATCTCGCCAAGTGCAATCAACTTCTCCGGGGTAATCTCGCCACCAGCAACACGTGGCACGATCGAATAAGTCCCATCCTTCTGCATGTTTGCAAGCATACGATCGTTTGTATCTTGTAGACCGTAGTGCTCGTCCTTTAAAATATATTCGTTCCAACAGGCAGCAAGAATGCTAGCAACCGCTGGTTTACAAATCTCGCAGCCTGCACCATGACCATGTTCTGCAAGCAAAGTTTCAAAGTTACGAATGCCTTTCACACGAATTAGACCATACAGTTCCTGACGAGTATAAGGAAAGTGTTCACATAGATCGGTATTTACATCTACTCCACGCTTGGCAAGTTCGTTATCAAGCAACTGCTTGCACATCGTTGAACAGCCACCGCAACCAGTGCTGGCACAAGTGGCTGTTTTTATTTCGCCAATTGTCGTAGCCCCGTCTTGCACACTCTTCATCAATTCGCCTTTGGTTACATTGTGGCAGGAACAAATTATCGCCGCTTCAGGTAAGGTGTCCAAACCTACCCCTGCCGCGGCTTCTTCTGTAGTGGGCAGAATGAGAGAACCAGGATCCTTGGGAAGCGTCATTTCGTTCAGCATCATTTGCTGTAGAGTGCCATATTCCTCTACTCCACCTATAAGGATAGCCCCTAAAAGGCGGTTGCCTTCAGGTGATATGACGATTTTTTTATAAGTCCCCTTTAATTCATCTCGGAAGCTAAAACTACGACTACCCTCGGTGCGCCCATGACTATCTCCGATAGAAGCAACATCAACACCTATCAGTTTAAGCTTTGTGCTCATATCTGCTCCTTCAAACCGGCGATCACCTTGTGCAGTTATAATATCCGCAGCAACCCCAGCCATCTTGTAACCAGGAGAAACAAGTCCGAATATTTGACCATTCCAAAGAGCACATTCTCCGATAGCAAAAATATCTTCGTCCGAAGTTCTACATTCACTGTCGATGACTATGCCGCCTTTATCACCGATTTTCAGACCTGCTTTTCGAGCAATTTCATCGCGAGGCCTAATTCCACTAGAGAAAACTAAAATGTCTGTTTCCAAATAAGTACCATCATCAAACTGAAGTTGATATCTCGCCTCTTTTCCACTGGAAATTAGTTTAGTACTTTTACTTGTGTGAACTTGCACTCCTGATTCCTCTATTTTCGCACGTAGAACAATTCCACCTTCAGCATCTATCTGAACCCCCATTAGTGAAGGCCCCCGATCCACAACATGTGTCTTGAGTCCAAGATTCTTGAGAGCATTTGCGCACTCTAAACCAAGAAGACCACCACCAATCACGGTTCCTATTTCGCTTTTGCTAGCCGAAGCTTTGATCGCATCGAGATCATCAATCGTACGATATACATGTATATGCTGTTTGTGGTCGCCACATTCAAATGCACGGTAGCCTTCAAAATAATATTGCTTCTGGCCCTGTATTGGAGGCACAAACGGATAACTACCTGTAGCCAATACAAGTGTGTCATAATGAACTTCGCGACCACCTGCGGATTTAACTACCTTAGCTTTACGATCAATGGACTCGGCCTTATCTCCAATGAATATTTCAACACCATTTTCCTCGTAGTAACCTTCCGGCATAAGGCTAAGGTCTTCTTTAGTTTTTCCATTAAAATATGTACTTAGAGAGACTCGGTCATAAGCAAGGTTCTTCTCCTCGCAAAATGTAGTTATTGAAAAATTATCGCGAAAATCCTTGTCAACAAGTTCCTCAATGAAACGATGACCGACCATTCCATTACCAATTATAACAATTTTATGTTTCGAATTCATGAGCTCAAAGAGCGAGGCACGTTAAACATTAAAATCAATCGATCTGTTTCATGCCTCGCGGTAAATTCTTGAAAAGATTCGCTTTTACGCTTCATTGCCAAATAAAACTTAAGCATCGTCTCAAGACGTAGCTTTAACTTTTCCATTGGTAGAGCTCGGTATAGCTGCCTTCCTAAAGAATGACGCTTTCCAAAACTCCCACCTACAAAAACGTGATATGCAGGCAAAGTGCTATCTCCGACTTTTATTTTTGTGGCCAGCAGCCCGATATCGCCAATATAATGTTGTGCACAACTGTTAGAGCAACCGGTTAGGTGTATATTAAGAGGTGTTTCCAATTCCACTTTAGATTCAAGATAATCTGCAAGCTCGATTGCATGACCTTTAGTATCAGTTGATGAAAACTGACAATGATTACTACCAGTGCATGCAATAATGCCAGATCTAAGATTTGATTGAATTGTTTTAAGCCCTGCCTCATTTAACATCGAACAAGCAATCGACACTGATTCGGATACAAGATTAGGTATAACAATGTTCTGCCACACTGTAAGCCGCAATTCACCACTACCAAATCGATCAGCTACTTGAGCAATAGTTAACAATTGTTCAGAAGTAACTGACCCCATATGAAGTGAAACCCCCAAATTATTGAGCCCGGGTTGAGGATGTGGAATTATGCCTACTCTAGGGGGGGGCGCTTGCTGAACTCCCTCTTTAGTCGTATTCACTTTAGTCAATTCACGCCCTAATATAAACTCGATTTCATTTAGAAAAGAACTCAGGTTCCAATTATCTAAAACACCTTTAACTCGCGTCTTTTTTCGCCGTGAACGGTCTTTGTTAACAATATAAACACGGGCAATAGTCGTAAGTACTGATATCAACTCAATTCGGTCCACTTCGACACCTAGATCTCCAGCCATATCGCCACCGAGTATTATTCGAAATCTATCGCAACCCCTCTCTCCAGCCGCATATACAGTTATGTCGTTGGTGTCTTCAATTAAACGTACTGGCCCTCCGTCATCAAAAGATACATTAAACTTTCTAGGCAAACCCTTCAGATCTGGATCGTGCGTTACTCGCCAAGCCCATTCTTGAATCAGTGGAGAGACATCAACTTTTTCTCCTACGGCCACCCCTGCTAATGGACTTGCAGTTATATTGCGCACATTGTTTGCCCCATCACCGATTTTGTGCAAGCCGACCGCCTGTAATCGCTGCGCCGTCTCGTATGCATTTCTGCCTGTTAAATGGCGTATTTGAAAATTGGCACGGGTAGTAATCTGAATATAACCTGTAGTTAAATCCCTCGCGATTAATCCAATTTCTCTGAGCTGATTTGAGCTCAATTGCCCTCCAGGCACACGAACACGTGCCATTAAATGGCACTGGTCGGCAGCAACAAAATACAAACCATTAAACATGTGTTTCTCTGCTGAACTATAATGTCCGCCAATGATATCAGTGACTGAAGTTTGATCTTCTTTAATTTCAAACGGATGAGGCTCAACATCAGCGAAACGTACACCTTGAAGTTTTTCAATGACTGGATTTTCTGTGTTCAGTGTCATGAATTACTTTTTAGTTTCCCCATCACCCAGATACGTTCATCACGTATTTGAACTTCATATTGTGGAAGAGGTTTTGGGGGTGGTCCGTATTGAACAGATCCGTCTTTAGCATTAAAGCTACCATTGTGACATGGACAAAAAAGGGAATCATCTTCAGGTTTAAAATGAACAGGACAAAGCAGGTGGGTGCAGCGCTGACTGTAAGCGCGAAGGGTGCCATCAGATAGCTTCACGAGTATTGCTGGATCATTTTCTGTAGGATATCGAAAAAGATAGTAACCGCTTTGTATTTGGTTGAGGGCTAATATATCTTTTGTCGGGAATATTTGTTTCTGTCTTAAGAAAAAATTGCGAAAAAAAGAAACGAATCCAACTACCAAACCACTCAAACATAAAAACTGTAAAAACTGTCGTCGCACTGAGCGATGTTCTGCTGAGCGCGAAACGGGATAATCCTCTTTCCAAGAAGTCTGACTCATATCGGTAACCTTTCCAGATCTTCCCACACAGCATTATTAGCTACATCAGGAGCCCCATTACGTTTTTGAGCGAAGGCTGAAATGTCATTTTCTGGAAGGAAATCCGCCACGTCTATCGGAATGTTTTCAGCTTCAGCCGAGGCCATCATGTTCACCTTTGTTCGCACGGTTTGAGCTCCGAATTGAAACTCATTTTTTGGTGATTCTTTACGCTTTGAAGAAATTTCTTCTCGTGAACCAAAATACAACGCTTCGCTAGGACATACAGTTGCGCACATTGGCTTTTTGCCGACACTTGTTCGGTCGTAGCACATATCGCACTTTATCATCAACTGCATCTCGATTTGCTGTTTAGGCACTCCAAAAGGACAGGCAAGGGTACAGTTACTACAACTAACACAGCGAGGATGAGCGGCACTTAGCACCACTCCGTGTTCTTCTTTTTTGATAGCGTCTGCCGGACAAACCTTAGCGCAGGTAGGATCCTCACAATGCATACATACAACTGGTGCAGTCTGTACGCCCGTAGGCCTATCAACATAGTCGAGATGAATCATTGGCGTTCCACGATGAGTATCGCATTCTCCACAGGCTTGCACACAAGCTTGGCAGCCAATACAGCGGGATGGATCGATGAAAAATTCCAAATCTTCAAAAGCCGGCTTGGATTCTTTGACAGGGGCTACCATCAGTTAACTTTCTCCACTTTGCAGGCACACACCTTGAATTCTGGGATTTTAGAAATCGGATCGAGTGCGCGGTTTGTAATTCTGTTAGCTGCCTTTTTACCTGGCCAATGGTAGGGAATGAATACGGTATCGGGTCTAATGCTCTGGACGATTTGAACAGGCACTTTAATGTGCCCGCGTCGGGTACTAACGCGAACAATGTCCCCCTTGGTAATTCCTAAACGCTCTGCCAAGAGCGGATGCAATTCGCATAGAGGCTCGGGATATTGTTCAACTAGAGATCCTATACGGCGGGTTTGGGTGCCGCTGAGATACTGTGAAACCACTCGCCCACTAGTAAAAAAAATCGGGAAGTCTCTGTCTACATCCTCATCCGGAGGACGATAAGGAAAGGCATGAAATTTTGCTCGCCCATCTGGATGTGCAAACTTTCCTTTCTCAAATAAACGGAGTGTACCGGGATGATCCGTGGCAGGACAGGGCCAAAAGATACCCATTTCCCTTTCAATTCTATCATAACTCATGCCACTGTAATCAATAGGTCCCCCAGCAGAAGCGGCCGTGAGCTCTAGGAAAATATCCTCAGCATTTTTATGGTTAAAATATTCTCCTGCACCTAAACGAATGGCTAAATCTCTTATAATATGCCAATCCAATCTTGCATTACCAGCTGGGCTAACAGAATTTCGGAGTCGAACACAACGACCTTCACCTGTGGTAACTGTACCCTCGTCCTCTTCTTGCAGTGAACCAGCTAAAATAACATCAGCATGCCGTGCAGTTTCGCTCAGAAAAAAATCGATTGCCGTAAAATGCTCTAGTTTTTCCAATGCGGCACGAGTGCGTTCGCTATCAGGAATGGATACGAGTGGGTTGAAACTAATTGAAACAAGAGCCTTTATCTCTCCAGCTTCAATGGAGTTAATAATCTCACATGCTGTGAGACCTTCACCAGGAAGTTCAGATTCCTTTACACCCCAAAAATTGGCAATGTACTTGCGGTGTTCTGTGTTATTGATATCCCGACCACCCGGAAGCTGATTACAACGCTGACCGTGTTCTCTTCCTCCTTGCCCGTTTCCTTGACCAGTAATAGTACCATAACCAGATCCGGGTTTACCGATACGGCCTGTAGCAAGTACAAGGTTTATATAACTAAGCACATTCTCTACCCCCTTGGTATGATGTTCGATACCACGAGCATGTAGGAGCATTGAAGTTTCAGCTGGTCCCCAAAGCTCAGCAGCGGAAATGATACTCTTGGCGGGGACGCCCGTTATTTTCTCCGTGTAATTCGGCGTGTATTTCTTTACCAGTTCGCGAACCTCGTTAAAGCCATTAGTGTGTTGGTTAATAAATTTTGCATCTATCCAACCACGCTCAATCATTACGTGAAGGATACCATGAGCTAACGCACTGTCTCGCCCAGGACGAACCGGTAAGTATAGATCAGCAGTTCGAGCGATGGGCGTGATCCGAGGGTCAATAACAATAATCTTTGCACCGTTGTCGCGGGCACGCCAAATATAATCTGTTAGAATTGGAAAACACTCGGCAATATTAGTACCTGCAAGAATAAGTACTTTCGCCTTTGGTATATCTTCCCAGGGGTTAGCACAGCGATCAATACCGAATGCAAGTTTGTTCGCAGCACCAGCACTCACCATGCAAAGGCGACCGTTATAATCTATATTTTTAGTGCCGAGTGCCACCCGGGCAAACTTTCCATTCAGGTAAGCCTTTTCATTGGTCATTGATGCGCCACCAAGAAACGCAACAGCGTCCTTTCCATATGTTTGCTGCACACGTTTAATTTCTGATACAGTCTTGTCCAATGCTTCATCCCAACTAGCTTCCCTAAAGCCGGCATCACTGCGCAACAACGGCCCCTTTATACGGTCGGGATGTTCATTTTGCATATAACGCTTTACCCCTTTTGGGCATAGTTTACCTTTATTAACTGGAAACTCTTCCCAAGGCTCGAAACCGATCACTTTATTTTCTTTAACCTTTAATTGGATACCGCATTGCACTCCACAGAAACAGCAATGGGTCTTAACCAAGTTGTCGGGTTCTCCAGATACCCATCCTCCCTCAGGGGTGTATAAAGGCGTCGGACCATATCGGTCTATATATTCAGATTCAGTTAAGTTTAATAAAGCCATTTAGCGTCCTATCATTTTTCCTTGGTTAACAACCAAAAGCCTACGACGGCAACTTGGACATATATCCTGATAATGCACTTCACCTTTTGAGGTAGCGAATCGATAATCAAAACCAAGCTGATCCAGAACTGTCTTTAGATCATCGACATGCATCTGCGAGGCAAATGGCTTGGAGCAGATAACGCAATCAGCCTGTTCCCCCTCTTTTCCCGCTTTTTGATAAAGACTAACTAATACCGAACAAAGCCTTTGGAACATATGGAAGAGCTTGCCGAATGGAATATAGAAAATTAGAGCTATTACGGTCATTAAGTGAACCCAAACCAGAAAACTATGCCCGCGGCCTTGCATATAACTATAGCTTACAGTCAGCATTAAGCCAGTTGTCGTAACAGCGAATATTATTAGAAGCGGCAAAATATCTTCTACAAAAGTTTGTACTGCTCGAACCCCAGGATTAGTCAATCGACGCCATCCGGCCAGTACAAGACCAATCAATACTAATACTGCAGCTATGTTTAGCATATTAAACATAAGCTTAGCTTCTAGACTATGCACACTTAGCTCTCTTACTACTACGCCGAAGACTTTTACTTTGTATATGGTGTCCAATGCTCCAACATCAAAATGTATCCAACCGAAAACCAGAGGGAATGTAACCGCAAATGCAAGAGTACAGCCTCCAGAAAGACATAGGTGCATGATCCAGCGGTAAAGACTCCGCTCTTTGATAAAAGTCTGCGCTGCCATTTTTTTACCACTACTCTTAAACAAAAGAGTGGGATAACGCCATGCTAGCTTCATTCCACGGTTAAAGTACATTCGTGAAGGAGGACGCTGTAGCCAAACAGAAAGCCTATAGCCAACGGCAAATGCTCCAAGAACACTGGTTATAGCGAACCCCCTCAAAGCTGGATCAAAATCCCTTAAACTATTTGATCCGAAATAAATAAAAACTAATAATATGGCAGCAAAAGTTAGCCCAATTAAAAAAGCAAAATAATTAAATTGAAAAATTTTTGAATTCATTATCAATTGAACATTAAAATAAATATTTATTTTTTAGACACTAAATTTAAGATTTAAACTAACTGCAATTCACTTTCTTTTTTCTTTTCTTTTTCTGCCTCACAGTCATCCAAAAATTGAAGCAGTTCCTGTCTGAAATCGTAAAAATCTGGATCTTCAAGTATTTCCTCTCGATCTCGAGGACGTGGAAATTTAATCTCAAGCATTCTTCCGACTTTTGCTCTGGGTCCATTAGTCATCATGCATATCCTATCAGCCATATAAATTGCTTCATCAACATCATGTGTAACTAGCAATGTGGTGATTTTTTGAAGATCAAGTATATTCAGTATCACATCCTGCAACTCCAGTCGGGTTAACGAATCCAACCGGCCAAAAGGTTCATCTAACAAAAGGACCTTGGGTTTAAGGGCTATAGCTCTTGCGATACCTACTCTTTGCTGCATCCCTCCCGACATTTCTCTGGGATATTTTTTTAGGGATCCATCCAAACCTACTTGGTACAAACAGTATTTGGCAATTTCTTCGTGTTCAGTCTTATTTAAACTTGGATAAGCAGACCTGAGACCTAAAAGCACATTTTCCATTGATGTTAACCAAGGGAGAAGGCATGGGGCTTGAAAAACAACCGCTCGATCCGGACCAGGATCTATCACTTCACAACTTTCAAGAATAATTCCTCCCAAGGAAACAGGTATCAGGCCGGCAACCATATTTAAAACTGTTGATTTGCCACATCCGGAATGACCAATTATCGATATGACTTCTCCCTTTGTAACAGTTAAGTCAAATCCTTTGACTACAGCAATTTCATCTCCGAAAGGATTAGGATAAGATTTAGTTACATCCGAAATATTGAGATAACGATCTTCCCTCATCCTATGCAATCAATGCTTCCTGACCAATTTCATTGATAGATTTTTCAAAGACAGCAGGCAATGAAATGCTCTTCTTGTTTAATTTGATATTTTCACTATTCATATTTAACATAAACTTTGTAATCTCTTTCTTCAGCTTTTTATATTCTGGTGAGGAATTAAGACTGGTTCTGTTGCGGGGTCGCTTCAGCGGGATATTGAAATCATTACCAAAAGAGGCATTGGGTCCAATGGTCAGTGGAACAATCCGATCAGCCATTAAGACTGCTTCATCAACATCATTAGTGATCATGACAACTGTCCTTTTTTCTTTTTCCCAAATATTAAGTATTTCATCCTGTATTGATGATCGAGTAAGAGCATCAAGAGCGCTTAAAGGCTCATCCAGTAATAAAATCTTTGGCTCCATTGATAGAGTTCTTGCCAAGGATGCTCTTTGACGCATTCCTCCTGAAAGTTCACTAGGCTTTTTGTCAATTGCCGGTGTAAGGTTAACCATTTCAATATACTTCCCTATATGAGTTTTTCTTTGAATTGATGTTAATGAAGGGAATACTTTTTTTACTGCCAATTCAATGTTTTCAAAAACACTCAACCAAGGAAGCAACGAATAATTTTGAAACATTATTCCTAACTCTGGACTAGGTTGTACTATTGGTTTTCCCTCTAGGGCAACCTCACCGTAGCTCGGTAATTGCAATCCAGCTAATAGAGAAATTAGTGTGCTTTTACCGCTACCAGAGAAACCAATAATTGCAACAAATTCATTCTCTGCCACGTCCAGATTTATATTATTTAATATTTCAACCTTTTTGTCCTCAACTCCAAAACTGACACTAACGTCGGATATACTTAAAAATGACATAATTTATTATACTGAAGGGGCCGTTTCATCAAATGACACAAGTCTTTGGAAGACGATCATTATTCTGTCCAATAATAAACCTATACCACCGACTAAAAATACCACCACAAACATTTGAGCAAATGAATCTGATGACCCGTTATTGAACATATCCCAAACAAACTTGCCAATCCCTTCACTTGACGCGAGAAGTTCAGCAGCAATAAGAACCATCCAACCCACCCCGATTGAAATTCTTAACCCAGCAAAGATAAGGGGTAAGGCAGATGGAATAATAACGCTTATTAATCTCTCTCTGAATCTAAGGTTAAGAACTCTTGCAACATTAAGATGATCTACATCGATTGAGGAAACTCCCAATGCGGTGTTAACTAAAGTAGGCCATAATGAACATAATGCTACCGTAATTGCCGAAGCTAGAAATGCGGGGTTTACATCGAACGAGCTAAATATCGGTAATTTATTAATAATTGAAAGAAGCGCATTATTTTCTGGATCTGGAATAAAGCCCCCAACAACTATAAGACCTATAGGAAGCCATACTATGGGGGACACAGGCTTAAAAATTGCTATAAATGGAGTAAATGCGCACATAAAGGTTTTGTTTAAACCACATAAAATACCTAATGGAATTGCAAATATTGTTGCGATAATAAAACCAGTAAACACGCATAGTAGAGAGCGAAGTGTCTGGTATGGTAATGTCTTGGCAGCTGAATATTGAGACTCTGATGTCTTTTCAATTCGTGTTTTTTGACGAACCAACCTTTTTGCTGAAGACATTACTTTTGTTGATTCAGCGGCATAAAAACTATTAGAATAATCAACAAGCTTCTTATTTAATTCTTCAACCTTAGAGTTTCTGTTTTTAGTCAGAATTCCAATATAAACACTTAGATATTGTTTTTCCTCCTCTAAACGGTCTTTTTTTCTTTGAGCTCTTTCAAGCAAGGGATATTTTTTTGATTCTAATATTGAAATAGTGCCCTTTAATTCAGCTAATTCAATTTTCCATTTGGACTTTTGTAATTCTAGTTTTTCCAATCTTAAAACTAGCTCCTCTTTAGCATTCTTATCATTTGCTTTTATTGAGCCAGCTAGCTCTTCTAGCTCAGTTTTTAAGCTATTTTGTTTGCTGTTAATTTCGTATTCAATATTAGCTGCTTTTTTAATTTTAGGACTAATATTCTTATCTCTCCACTCCTGTTCTAAGATCTCCAAATTTGCTATAGTCTCATCTTGAGCTGGGATTAAAGAAGATTCAATCTCCTCCAATCGATTTTTTGCATTATCAAGAATTTTATTCGCTTCATCACTTGATGCAATGAAAGCTATACTTTTTTCTTTTTCACGGTTGTGAAATGTCCAAATCCCTTTGGCAGCATCTAATACTCTCCCCGGCTTTGGCACCTCACCAGACTTCGTAGTGTGGCGAGGCGCCATTATTTGCCAGACCAGGAGAAACAAACCAAAAGCCAGTATAGGTATAACTATAAATTGCGTAATTCTCTTAATTTGAACTTGCGGCTCTTCCCGAAAGAATAATCGAGCTACAGGGTCAAACAATTGAAGACCCGATATATCTATTAATTTATATATTCTGTGTTTTAATTTCACTTTTTTAGGTCTTATTTTTTATCAAATACCTAGATCAAAATAGGGTTATGCATTTGCCTGAAATATTTTATTCATTACCACAAATATGATTTAAAATTTATGGCCAATTTTATGGCTCTTCAAATAACTAAGGGGATTTTTTCCATTGTAAGGTATTCCGTCTATAAATTCGCTTGTGGCAGGTTTATATCCATCAGTTCCCCAAGGAATATCTGATTTATCAATTTTACCTTCGTCCAAAAGTATCTTTGCAGCTTTAAGATAGATATCTGGCCTATAAACTTCTTTAGCTGTTTTATGATACCACTCAGCTGGCTTGGCTTCAGTAATTTGCCCCCAACGACGCATTTGTGTTAGGAACCAAATACCATCACTATACCATGGATATGTGCAGTAATACCTATAGAAAACATTAAAGTCTGGCATTTCTCTCTTGTCCGATTTTTGGAAATAAAAGAATCCAGTCATTGAGTTTTTGATAACTTCGTAGTCAGCTCCAACATAATTGGGTTGAGAAAGTATTCTTGCAGCCTCCTTTCGATTAACCAAATCTAGGCCTCGACGAAATATTCCTTTCTTTTTTGTGGCATCTAACCATTGCCCTGCACGAATTAATGCTTTTATGACTGCTAAGTGCGTATTTGGATTTTCATCAGCCCATTCCTTTGTAACTCCGAAAACCTTTTCCGGATTATTCTTCCAGATATCGTAATTGGTGGTTACTGGAACACCTATATTCTTAGCAACCGCTTGCTGATTCCACGGCTCACCAACACAATAACCTTGTATATTTCCAGCCTCCAGTGTGGCAGGCATCATAGGTGGAGGCGTAACGGATAATTCCACTTCCGCATCAGTTCTTCCTCCAATATCAGTTTTGGTATACATTCCGGGGTGTATTCCTGCGGATGCAAGCCAGTATCGAAGTTCGTAGTTGTGAGTAGATACTGGAAATACCATTCCCATCTGTAATTTTTCTCCTTCATCTAATTTCTCCTGTACTATTGGTTTTAAAGAATCAGCTGTGATTGGATGTTTAGGCTTATCCTTATCAAGCTCAGGATCATTCTCCTTCATTTGATCCCAAATAGAATTTGCAACAGTAATACCATTACCATTCAAATCCATTGTAAAAGCTGTAATGATATGAGCCTTAGTGCCAAATCCTATAGTTGCGGCTATTGGTTGACCTGAGAGCATATGCGCCCCATCAAGATCACCATTAATTACATTATCTAATAATGTTTTCCAGTTAGGTTGGGCTACTACCTCGACTTGTAATCCCTCATCTTCAAAGAAGCCTTTCTCTTTGGCAATTACTATGGGAGCGCAGTCTGTAAGCTTTATAAATCCGAATTTTAATTCTTCTTTTTCAAGATCAAGTTCCTGAGAAAAGCCTGGCTGATCTGCAATTATGAACAAAGCTATTGCTGACAAAATTTTTAAACCAAACTTATATTTTTTATTTATTATATTTTTTTTCATTGTTCTTATTTAAACTTCTTTTAACCAAATTTTTTAAAGCATATACATCAAAATTTATAATCTACCTGCACCCAAAATCTATCAATGTCTGGCCTCGATGAATCCGAACTAAAACTTGCAAATTTACCCAGAATCGAGGTTGCATCACTTATTTTGTGAGAGATCACAAGGTCAAATTCAGTTCCAAAATCCTCTCCCCCCTCATTAGCTGAATAGTCATGATAAAATAATTTAATAGGCGTATTAAATAATTTATAACCTAAAGAAATATAAATGTCTTCAAGCCCATTGTTTGGTGTATTTAGAAAAAGATCTGCAAAGCCATTAAAAGCATGAAGAGTTGCTAACGGAGTTTTGAAAGCTGTTATCCCATTGTCACTGCCTAAAACTTCGTACCCAAAACCGGCAGTAAATCCTGAGTTGCTGCCAGTTAAATTAGCATGAAAATAATCAGCTTCATATTCTAATGGAGAGCTATCTCCTTCCTGTTGATGGGCATATTCTAATCTGTAGCTTAATGAGGTTTCTCCAAGTTTATAATTTCCGACCGAACTAATGCCAAATGTATCAGTAGAATTAATTTGGTTTTTATCAAAATCCAAAAGGTAAGCATATCCAGTTAAAGTGTTATTACTGATGCCTGAATAAGATAAATTGAACAAATGAGAGTCCGTGTCTGTGTCCGTATAGAAAATAGTATTTCTTTGAGTAAGATAAGCATAATACACATCTGTGTTTTCGATATATGAACTTTTTAAACTGAAGCCATCATATGTTTGTTCCGCCTGTCTCCATCCCACATTGCCAATAAATCTAGCGTTATCTAAAACGATACGTTGGCGTCCTAGCTTAAGAGATGTATGGTTATCTATATCATAACCAAGCCAAAACCTGTTAATCTGAGTACCTTCAGGGTCAGCTATGATTGAAGTTCCAGGAACTTTTTGATCTGCAGGAGCTGGGACAGAATAATCAGTATCGTCGTTCAGTGCCGTTGTATCTTCTAATTCAACAAAGGACTTGAATCCATAAAAACTACCTGTTTTGTAACCTAATCTTGTTCTAACTGTTAAAGCATCAGCATCTTCAAGAGAGCCCACTTCTGCATGTTCATATCTTAATCTCGCATTAAGTGTAGTCTTTCCATCAGTAAGAGCTTTTTCTAGTTCAGACTGACCGTGTACAACTTCGTGAGTTACTTGAAAAAGTAGACTTCCTAACAATAAATATTTTATTTTTTTCTTCATCTGCATCTATCAACTGCCCAAATCGGGCTTCAAGATACATACGCAGCATTTATGCCAACTCTATGGTGAGTTCTCTTTAAAAAAAATAATTTATATTGTTTTTAATTTTAACCAAAAATTTGATGGTTACTGAAATCCCGAATTAAATTAGTAAATAGTTTATTTTTGACTCTAAAAACAGAAAGTAACATTCATGTGACAATTAATATTATTGATAAGTATAAACATCAAATTTGCCTTCTTATTTTCAGGTTGATCAAATTAAGACAGCTTATTTTTTTTCATATTATGAAAATTTAAAATTGTTTCTTTAAAAATAATATCAATTTCATGAAATTCTTAATTATCAAATTATCCTTACTTTTCTTTAAAGATAGAAAACTTAAATTTGCAAGTTCTGGCTATTTCTTCAGGCCCTTTTGATCATATTCATCCATTCGCTTATAATTTAAAAGATTACAAGTGCATACAATTTACCTTTTACAATTTAATTTGCCCTAGATTTATTTAATGGCTATTGGACTTGGCTCCCTAATCATGCGAAGGAAAGTTCAAGATACTTTTGGCATAATGATTAAGATTAATTTTTAAATAACATCCTGTTTGTAGACGAACATTTAGGTTTTATAAGTCTTCGAATGAAGCTCCAAGTTGGATATGGAGCCCAAAACCTAATCATCAACAGAAATGGTGGTGGAGAAGGTTTTAATAATCAGCGCACAAATTCATCCACAGCAGCTTGTTGAAAGCCTTTTCTAACCAATGAATTATCTCCATTTGGAAAGCCTGCACGCTGAATCATAAGCACATATATCAAACCTGTTTTGGGATCAGCCCAGCTTTGTGTTGCATATGCACCGCCGTGCCCGTAGGTGCCTGAAGATAACATTCCTGTGGCACCTTTAGACTTCTTCACTACTTGGAATCCTAGCCCCCAACTCATACCATCTACAAATCCTGTTTCTATATTACCAGTCTGTGTTTGGGTCATTTGCTTTACAGTTTTCTTCTTAAGCAAACGCTTTCCTTGTGAAACCCCTCCGTTAAGCATCATTTGATAAAATGCAGTTACGTCGGCCGCAGTTGAATAAAGGCCTCCAGAAGCAAAAGGAGTTCGTTTTCGATCACTTAACTTACCATCAACAATAAACACTTTCGTCTCCTCCAAAACTCCTTCTTTATTTGGACGGTAGGATTTAGCAACACGACTTGACTGAATGATATCGGGCCAAAAGGTAGTATCTTTCATTCCACATGGAATTAATAATCGATCTTTTAAAAAATTACTAAACGCCATTCCAGAAACCACCTCAACTATTCTTCCAAGCGTATTAATACCTGTATTACTATATTGCCAACGGCTACCTGGCGCGAAATTTAAAGGTGTTTTTGAAGCCGCCATTGTTAATTCAGCTAGAGTGCTATCGCCTCTTGGTCTGGCAACATTAGCTAAACCAGAAGTGTGAGTAAGCAAATCTAGAATTGTAATCGGCCTAGAAGCAGGCTCTAGATTTAAATTTTTCTTGGATCTACTCTTCACCATCCATTGGCCTTTAAACTCAGGCAAATACTTTTCAACTGAATCACTGACAGACAACTTTCCTTCATCCTGCAATATCATGACACAAACTCCGGTCATTGGCTTTGTCATGCTAGCAATCCAGAACAAATGATCAGGACGCATTCTCTCTTTTTTGTTCAGGTCTGCATAACCTACTGATTCAAGCTGCAAAAGCTTATCCTTTGTTGCCACAATCGTCACACTTCCTGAAATTATATTTTCATCTATAAAAGACTGCATCTTTTCCCTCACTAGAGATGATTTGGATATATCATCTGCAGCTGCAACAAACACAAAAAGAAAAGCAGTGCAAAAAATTAAAAAAACATTCCTCATAAACAAAAAAACTAATAAAAAAAAGTTATGTAAACGATATTATAAATATCCATATCAAATATGAGAGATTACTAGCACTTTATATTTCCCATCATTAATCTCCAATTCCCGCCCTATTAACATTTGGCAGTACTTTACGAAATTGATAAGTCACACCCCATAAATTCTCAGGTCTCATTGTAGTACCATCTTTCATAAAACGGACACTGCCATCTGCAAAGGTATAATTTGAACCCCCATCGGTTTCAGAACTCCCTCCACCATGTTTTGACTGATCAATTTCCTTCAAGTCATTTCCTTCTCCTTGATAAAAGTCCATATGACAGTGTCTAGATCCTTTTCTCTTTTCTCCAAAAGTAATTGTACCTGAAGGTTCAGTTATATAGGACATCCTCATTCCAATTGGCCACTTCCAAGTCTCAAATTCATCTTTGGCAAGTCTAGTTGCAAAGAAATCATTAAAGCCATTAATTAAAAAACCATGATTAGCAGAAAATCCATCCGATGGACATTTAACTACAGAAGATGAGACATAGTAAGGTTTAAGAGAGGTCAGCCAATTATCTCTGCCGGAAATTCGAGGAGGAAAATGATCTTCATGATCATCTACATACATCTGAAGTCCCATATGCAGCTGACGAAGATTACTAAGACACTTAATTTGATTAGCCTTACCTTTTGCTCGAGATAAAGCCGGCAACAACATGCTTGCCAAGACTGCTATAATAGCTATTACGACTAGCAATTCAACCAGAGTGAATGCGCGCATTGACAAATTATTATTAAAGCCTTTCATAAAAATGAAAAATTGCTTTCAGGTCCAATCAAGATTAGAAGATAATTTAAATAAATGCGCACATAAAATGTACGAATTAATTTACTTAATGGTTACAAAGTAGAAAATAAAATCACCAGGATTTTGGTTTGTTTAAGTAATTTTACTGAGATATTAATCCTTCTGTCGATATTCTGATCTTAAGCGGCACATCTTTTTCTCGCTCGACTATCACTAGGGAATTCCCTTCAATCATTACTTTATCAACTCCCAGATAATCTTCCGGTATTTTTGATAGAAAACAGCCATAACTCTTAGTTGTATCTTCATCAGCATCAAGAAATTCAAATAATTGCCTGCCAAAAATCTCCCTCTTCTTAACTAAAACTGGAAATGGTTGATGTAATCCAGTAGATCCAAACTCTAATCCTCGTGCATGAGGCTTGCCATCTTTCAACTTCCACCAATGATTAAACCAAGGGTAATCACTTCGCTTCCAGATATAACCAAAAAGCAATCCTCTCTTTCTATTGCTTGCAACGGCCCAACCAAAATCCTCATCAATGACGAATGAAGTAACACTTGGATCTTCGCTATCAATCATTTGTCGCATTGAAATTTGTTTCCCTTCCTTTGTGATTGCACTTGGCCAAATAAACTCTGGCTGTTCAGGTCTCGGCATCAGTCCCCTTTGTGCAAATCCCAGTTGACCATTTGAATCAACCACACAATTTTCATCAAGAAATGGAGGACCTATAGTGGGATGCTGGACAATATTAAAAATGCGCCCCAACTTGTTCTTATTTGTAATTTTTTCGTTTACTAAGAAGAAAGCCGATTTTGAAGCTAATGTAACAGAACGATCAATTCGCAATCCCGCCAAAGGCAATTCTGCTGCCATTCGAACATTAATTCCTGCAGATGTTGTCTCGATGTTTTTTTGCACTTCCCATACTACTTTTGTAGCCTCCCCATGGTATGGCATCCCATTTTTCGCCTCAGCCTCAGACGGAGGACCCCAGCGGTCACAACAAAGAAAATGCCCCATTGTGCCTGGCTGATCTCCTGAATTACGACTTCCCCAATTTAGCGGATTTAATTTAGAATTATTGAATCGAAATTCAGGAATCGATCCCCCTGCAATATCTATAACTAATCGAGCGATTTCGTTTTCTAAAACTAATGACCGACGACCCTGAACTCGCTCTTCTGCAATCACTTGGTTTATCAACAAAAAAAGAATAAAAACTAACTTAAATCTAAAAATTTTCATCCAACATGCTCAATAATTAGAAATGCACTTATTACAAAGATTTAATACGGATCTTTCTAAAAGCAATTGCACCATGGTCACCCTGAAGCATGATAGGTCCAGGCTGGTCAACATTTTCATCTAAATGACCGCCAGTACTCCTGTCCACCTTCAGACCATCATGAATTTTTACACCATTTAATATTACGGTTACTAAATCACCTTTTATTGTCGCCTCAGCAGCCTGCCATTGTCCTGGTTTGCGGGAGACAAATTTTGATGGGGCAGAAAAACCGTAGATACCACCATTACCACCAGGTTTAGGAGTACCGTTCTTGTAATCATCTAGGATTTGAATCTCGTGTCTCCCTCTTAAGTAGAAACCACTATTACTACTTGAAGGAATCATATATTCATAGCGAACCGTAAAATCACGAAACTTTAAATCACTGACAAGATCAGTTCCTTTTTTCCCCTTAGGTATCTCATTAACTAACATACCATTCTGCGCACTCCAACTTTTCAGTGTCTTTGGATTCCGAAATGACCATCCATCAAGATCAACCCCATTGAAGAGGGCACTGAATCCTTCTTTCTTTTCATTTGCACTAACAACATAACGAGTATCTTGCGGCTTTGAATCTCCCTTCTCTAAGCCCAGCGCCCAACGAATTCCACCAAGAATATGAGCCTGATACTTCTCATTTTCCCAAACATCATTTCGGTGACCAAGGGATGTGTAAAAAATATTACCAAGCCCTACTTTTTTAGACCAAGCAATAGGATAATCACCCGGCATTTTAGTATTAGGATGTTTATCCAATGTCAGTAATCCATGAACACGATTGCGATGAAAACTTTTCAAAAGATAAATTTCATCATGAATCGTAAAGCTTTTACCCAAATGCCTAACGGCAGGATGTTTTAAATCCTGATTAAGACAAACCACAGTCGCCTGAGCCCCATGAGTTAAAAATTCTCCTCCCAACATATCCACAAAAGCAGGAAATCCGTGGAATGTGTCACTACAACTGTGCATTCCAATAAATGCTTTCCCAGACTTAATCCATTTAATAAAGCCATCCTTATCAGGAAGAGGAAGATCACCTGTTGTATTAGCAAAAATCACACCATCAAATTTCTTTAGCGATTCAATAGTCATCTTAGTTTTCATGTCTTCATCTGTACGGACATAATCAACATCAAAAGAACCACTACTTTCCGCCAACTGCGCCAAAACTTTTTCAGCCGTCGGAATTGATCCATGACGAAAACCCTTAGTAACTGTGACTACTAAAAGTTTTTTAGATGCGGCGACAACTCCGTTTGTAATCCCCAGAATTGTCACTAGACATAAAATCCGAAAGAGGAATTTAATTATTATTTTCCCTGTAGGTGTTGTAAATGGCATGACGAGCTAAAAGTAACTTCATTCATAAAATGACTTCAACTTAAAACTAAAGACTTTGAAGTTCTGATTACTATGAATTTTAAAGAACGATTAATTAATCTTTTGATATTAATCCTTCTGCCTTAACTCCTTGATGCTTAACAAGAAGGTTAACTATATCTTCATGGCTTTGATCCAGTGCCAAATCTAAGGCAGTTTTATATTCACCAGTAACTGTTTTACTCATTTGATTCACCTCTGCTCCATTTTCTATAAGCAACTCACAAACTCCCTTATAACCCTTGCTCGCTGCAGAAATCAAAGGTGACGACCCGTCGTTAACCTTAGCATTTACATCTGCTCCATTAATAATTAGAAGATTAGCAGTATCAGTAGTTGCAGCATGATGCAAAGGAGTACTTCCATACCTATTCTCCGCAGTAACAATTGCTCCATTGGAAATTAATAGCTCTAAGCATTCTTTATGACCTCCAGAAGCAGCTGCTGACAATGGACCTATACCACTTAAGTCTGCACCAGCTGACAAAAAATCCTTCAATGCTTTCATATCACCTACTTCAGCTGCAACAGTAATTGATCCATACTTACCACCATTTTCTCGAAGAAGACTGGCTAACCCGATTTGTTTTCGCTTGATTGCCTCATCTAACGGTGTTTCGCCTTTGAAAGAACCTAATTGACTCTTCGCATTCACTTCTGCGCCAGAAGCAATAAGTATTTTAGCGATTTCCTCATGACCTTCACGTGCTACACGATGCAAAGGAACCCTCCCTCTTTTATCCTTTGCGTTAATATCTGCACCATTGGCAATAAGGAATCTTACAGCTTCATTATGCCCTTCACGCGCTGCACGATGTAAAGGAGTCATTCCCCCTATCCCCTTTTCATTGACATCTACACCTGCATTTAATCGCTCTTTTATGATTTCAATTTTCCCTAAATTTGCAGCATCCTGAATTGAAACACCTGTATCTTTGACTTCAGGATTTTTTAATTTTGCTTCTTCATGTGAAACCAATTGATTAGCGTCTCTACAGCCCGCAAAAAGGACAATTGCAATTGTTGTAAAAAATATTGTTTTCACTTCCTTTTAAAATTTATTTCTTTTTTAACTAGTTATGGTGCAAACAACAAAAAACATATATTAATAAATATAGAAAGTGAAAATAATATAAATTATTTCAATATAAAAAACTTAGACTTAATTTTAATGGTGTATAAGTAAACCGTCTAATAAAGTAAACTTTTCTTAGGATGAATATACTTAAACATGTTACCATAAGCCTTCTTAGTATCGGCTGGACCTCCTCCCTTTTTTCTGTCGAATCCTCACTTGAGTCTTTTCTGAATGAAGCAGTATTTGAAAAACAGCGATTGTTCAATGATCAGCGCTATCCAAATATTGTCGTAACAACAAAGGGAACAGTCCTTAGTGTGTGGGGTAATAACGGGATCGTCGTTCGAAGGAGCGAAGACGGTGGCAAGTCGTGGAAGCATTCAATCACTTTAGCTAAGTCCGGATATAATGGAGGAGGTACAATAGTGGATGATAACTCCGGAGATATTTTAGTCTTTGTCGAGGATAAACAACCTCCGGCTCCCTTGACAATTTATCGCAGTCAGGATGATGGAAAATCCTGGAAAGCCCAGTCTACTATCATTGAAAAAGATGAAGCAGGAAATTCACCTTCTATGCATATGAACGAACACGGTATAACTTTACAGCACGGACACAACAAAGGGCGACTGCTAAGGCCGACACGTTATTACGGACCAAATGGTGGTAAAGCAGAATGGCCTCTTCAATATACTAATGCTATTTATAGCGACAATGGTGGAAAATCCTGGAAAACAAGTAAGCCTTTCCCTGAAAAGGGAACTGGTGAAGCCGCCTTGGTAGAATTGTCTGACGGACGCATCTATTACAATTCACGGCTTCACTGGTCCGAAAAACCACTTAACAAGCGTCGACGAGAAGCTTGGAGTTACGATGGGGGCGAATCATGGAAGGACTGGCGAATAATTGAAGCACTCCCCGACGGAGACCAAGGTCGAACCTATGGGTGTATGGGCGGATTAATTCGTTTACCTCTGAAAGATCGAGATATCATATTGTTTAGCAATCTTGATACCGATGCTTCACATCGTGAACGCATCTCTGTATGGGCAAGTTTTGATGGGGGTAAATCCTGGCCTGTAAAACGACTAGTTGATGCAGGTCGGAGTGGATACTCATCTCTCGCTGTAGGACGGAATCAGAGTTTCTCTGCTGGATGGATTTATCTTCTTTATGAACACGACCCGTTTAAGGGAGCTCACATTGTTAGATTCAACCTAACCTGGGTTATTAATGGTACATTGACTGGAGACGGGACAATTCCCAATTTGAGGTTAAATTAAAAAATAAAATTCTAAGCGAGATTCAGTGAATCTGAAATTGTGATATATCTTATATTTTGTTTTAAATAATTTAGAAAATCACCATTAATCACGTAAAAAATCATGGTTCTCATCATACCGTTCGGAATCAATTGAAAACGGATTCGATGTATCCAAATTGTGTTGATATCCACTTGGAGCGAAACACCCCACCAACAAAAAAGATAAGATTAATTAAAGAATGAGTATTTTCATTTATTTAAAAATAATAAATTATTAAATTTAATTTTCAAGACGTTTAAAATATTGTCGAGAGTATTACTTGAAATACTAAAGCTAAATGCTTAATTGAGATGATATATTATTACCAAAATTATCTATAAACTGGCATAGCATATCCTCCAAGCTTAAATACAAATTGAGGGGATAATTAAAGAATCTTTTTAAAAAGCTTACCCAGTAGCTTGAAAAAGCTGTGCCAAGAAACTGCACCGCACCCAAGCCAAAATCCACCCGAAGCAAGAAACCCAATTAAGTCGTCTAATCCCTCTAAACCGCGACGACCACTTCCTAATAAGTAAAATTGTTCATGACACACAAAAAAACCCATCATGGAAAAAACACCTCCTAAAACGAACAAGGCAAAATAAGGAGGGTTAACCATCTGCTGAAAAATTTAAACTTACGAAAATTTACTTCAAACTAAAATAGTCTATGATCAATTTTTATAAAAAAATGTAGCAAAATAAAACCCGAATATGCTCAAGTGATTGAAAAGAATTTAGTTAAATGATTTTTTGTAAAAATATTTATATACTAAAGGAGCATCATAAAAACTTAAATCCTCCTTTGATTTATTATATAATTTAACGGTGTGAACGCATATGGATAGAAAACATATCGCTTAGCTTAGACATATCTGTCTTAGTCTGATTCAGTTCTGCTTTTATTTTTTTGTAATCATCCATGATCCGACTGTGTTTATGCTCTTGATCCCAGAACGTTTTATTAAATTCTTCTATTTTTTTATCAGCTTCATGTAATTCATTCACTGAAAAAATCAATCCCCCCAGAATAACAAAGTTCAAAATCAAGCTTATTAAAAATTTCATGTTTAAAATTTAAATATAATTTAAAAAACACCATTAACTAAAATCAAAAAAAGAGTAATTTAAAGCTCCAATGTTAAAAGGATTTTGTTATTTAGAAGTCATTTTTTCAAATGATTTTTTAAATGGAGCTAAAGTCTTACTCGGAGATAGGCTATAACAAAACCCTAAGAGCCCGACTGTCGAAATAATTAAGAAAAATGAAAATAAAACGTATGTTCTAGTCCCCTTAATATGATGAGATGCACCATTTCGTCTGTATTCTCTCCCAGTGACATGATCGGTCTCATAGTCAAAAGACTCCACAAATCTGTCAAAAGATTTTAAATACTTATAAGAAGCATCAGATGGCTCTAAAAAATACAGCTTTATTGCTAACGCAAAAAAAACAACAAAGACCAAAGCAAAATAAAAAGCCCATTTATAGTTAGGATATTTTTTCTTTGTGTATGCCATGATTTGAAAATCTGAATGCGTTTAAGTGGCAGAGAGCACTTGATTAGTTGGTTATTGGCCTTTTTGAAAATATTCGAGCCCGAAACCTCCAGTCATAATGAAGGAAAGCACAACTAAGAGAATTATTACTACTACTATCAACTCTTTAAATTTCACAGCAGCAAAATATTAACTGTTGCCGCAAAAGTACTTCAACCTTAAAAAACCAAAGTCATCTAAGTGGTGGTAGAGTAAATTAGGCAAGCGAAAAAATTTGATGAAATACTTGAATATTAATCA
>SHAK01000035.1 GCA_004213515.1 Limisphaerales bacterium
TTATTTCTTCGTTACTCGATGCCCGTTCTCTTTTAAAATAAATATTACTGAAAGTTTAGATTACATTTCTCTAATTTTGCTAATTTTTTAAGATATTTAGAATTTAGGCCAGCTGTGGCTTGGGTAAGTATTGTGTTCTAATTAGTTTTTTTGATGTGTCCGATCCAAAGTTAAATCCAATTGATAATCCTGTAGCCTCCCTAGGGGGATTAAGGAGAGAGAAATTGGCGCGATTATCAAAACTAGGCATTCATACTATTGCAGATCTTCTTTGGTATGGTCCAAAGCGTTATGAGGACCGAAACAGGCCGCAAAAGATTGAGGATTTGGTAAAAGGAGACATTGCCACTGTTGCAGGAGTCATTAAAGCGGGTGGTGTGAAACGAATGAGGGGGGGGCGAAGTATGTTTGAATTCATAGTCGATGACGGTACATCACGACTAAATTGTCGATGGTGGAATATGCCCTATATGAATCGATATTACAAAGCCGGCGATAATGTTCATGTACATGGCAAAATTTCGGCTCAAAAACCTTTAACAATGGATCACCCCGAAGCAGAGGTTGATGAAGAAGGTGATGAGTTTATACACCTGAAAAGAGTAGTCCCGGTGTATCGATTAACTGAGGGGATCCAACAGCGCTGGTTAAGATCAGTAATGTGGCAGGCGGTTGATCAATTCGCTGAAAAGGTTACTGATGTTCATTCAAATTGGATTGAAGGAGATGATGGATATTGGTTTTCGCTCAAGAAAGCATTCAAAGAGATTCATTTCCCAGATGATACCGAGCAGGCTTCTTTAGCTAGAGAACGATTAGCTCTAGAGGAGTTTATTCGTTTTTATTGTCGTATAAAAGATAAGCGCCAATTGTTTCAGTCTAAAATAAAAGCTCTTGATTGTTCTGGTGATGATAGTTTGATGAAACCATTTTTATCAAATATAGGCTTTGATCTGACAGGTGCACAGCAACGTGCTTGGTTTGATATTTCTCGAGATATGAAAGGATCATTTCCAATGCGTCGTCTTTTACAAGGAGATGTTGGATCCGGTAAAACAGTGGTGGCTGCGTGTGCGGCAGTTCAAGCCGTTGAAAGTGGTTTTAGCGTTGTCCTTCTCGCTCCTACCGAAATTTTAGCTGAACAGCATTATCGCGTATTTAAAAAATGGTTTGAGCCTTTGGGGATTAATGTTCACCTTCATACAGGCAGTAAAAAAACATTGGATAGTATCGATCGTCAACAATGCGAGCTGGATGTAATTGAAAGGGCTCTGCCACCGGTTGTAGTTGGTACTCATGCACTCGTTGAAGATAAATTTTCACTTAATAATTTAGGCCTAGCAATAATTGATGAACAACATAAGTTCGGAGTTGAACAGCGCAAAAAACTTGTTAGAAAAGGGCATTATCCCCACGTGCTTGTTATGACTGCTACTCCAATTCCTCGTACTTTAGGGCTGACGGTTTATGGGGATCTTGACTGTTCCATAATTGATGAATTGCCACCTGGCCGAGGGCGTGTTCGAACATTTGTAAGATCTCCTGACAGTTTGCCAAAGGTTTGGGAGTTTATAAGAGGAAAAGTTACAGAGGGAAGGCAAGCGTATATAGTTTATCCTAGAGTTGATGATCAGGGTGGGGGAAGCATAAAGGCAGTTAATCAAGAGTTCGAATCAGTTAAGGAAAATCTAGCACCTCACTCAGTTGGATTAATCCATGGTAAACTTAAACCCTCCGAGAAAGAGGAGGCGATCAGTGGATTTTTAAGTGGTGAAATAAAAGTATTACTTTCAACTAGTGTTATAGAAGTTGGAGTCGATATTCCTAACTCAACAATAATGTTAATTGAGAATGCTGATCGTTTTGGGCTTGCGCAATTGCACCAATTGAGAGGCCGTATTGGGCGAGGTTCTTTCGAATCATACTGTATTTTGATTGCAGGAGATATTTCAGAGGAAGGCCGACGACGATTAAATGTGATGGAAAAATGTAGAGATGGATTCATGTTAGCTGAAGAGGATTTACGTCAACGTGGGCCAGGAGAACTTTTAGGGAAAACTCAAAGTGGCATGCCGAATTTCAATTTTGGAGACCTAGTAGAAGATTGGATTCTAATTCAAAAGGCCCGTTCGCTGGTTGATAGAAATTACAACATTTGATTCCCAAATAATTTTAAGAAATTTTTTTCTGCAATAACTGTTAATTCTTCATATGGTTTTCCAATACATTCTGCAGCAAATTTGTATATGCTTTTAATGTTAGCAGGGTGATTTATTTTTTGTTCTAAAGGGTGAGTAATAAAATTATCCGGCATTAGTTGAAATGGGGCATCTGATTCAATTAATATGCGATCAGTAGGGATTTTACAGAAGTTATTTCTTTGTCGCGACTTGTTTGGATGAGCAAATGAGCCGGAAAAGCTGAAAAAGGCACCTAGATTAGTTAGAGGATTAATCATTTCTGCTGGTCCAGCAAATCCGTGTAGCAGGAATCCTCGCTTAGGTAATGGATTGTCACTAAGTAAATTGTAAATTTGATTCCAACCCTTTATGCAATGAATGCTAACGGGAATATTTCGATCCGCTGACAATTGTAGTTGAGAAAGGAATACTTCTTTCTGTTCACTATATTGATTTTTTTTTTTTAAAAGGTCTAAGCCTATCTCACCTACCGCACCATCGTGATTATCGATTTTTTGCTCAAGTAGTTTCAACCATTTAGACGATCGATCATTAATAAACCAAGGGTGAAGTCCGAAGCTTGGAATTATCTGTGGATAGCAATTAGACAATGCTGATACAGTTTTCCAATCATGCTCGTTTGTGCCGTTTGTTACCATTCTTGTTAATCCTATATGGTTACAATCTGACATGATTTTATTCACTTTTTTATTAAATTGTATATCTTGTAAATGGTTGTGTGCATCGAATAGTCTCATTAATATTGTAATTTAAATTTTAATCTAATTTCTGAAGAGTTCATTTGAAGTTCGGTGTAGTCTTTTTGATCTGCTAGATTGAATTTCAAAGTAAAAAAATAATAGGGCCGCTCCAAATTTGGATTGGCCCTACATGAAAAGTGTCTGGCTATTCTCGTAATAGTCTAGACAATGCTTTAGTTGATTTTTACTTAATTTTCTCTGTAGTAAAAGGTGATGCTGGTAGCCCTTCGCCGTTGACTAAGTTTGGCTCAGCTTCTTGATTATAACCAAAGCGTACGAATTTAGGTTTTTTTACTGTATCGTTTTTAATGACGACAGAGTTGCCTTTAATTGTTGCTTGTGCTGCAGAAAATTTTCCATCTTCACCTGCAATTTCCCAATGTGTTAAAGGTTTGTTGTTGCTAGATTTAAGACCTTTACTATGTGAAAAGCGAACAATAGCGGTGCCCTTTTGAATTAAAGATGGGAATTTTGCTGACTTAAATAGAGGTCCAGAATACTTAATTTCTTTTTTACCGTAGTCTTTATTTAGCGCCCATAATGCTAAACGTCTTCCAACTTCTTGTTTGTTTTTTGGATGTATGTCACGTGTGTTTCCGATATCAGTTGTCACTGCCATTCCTGTGTAAGGTATATCTAGTGTGCTCAGCTGAGCCTGCCAAATACCTGCAAGGTCTAAAGGGTTTCTGTTTCCGTATTTGAATGGTGCTAATTGGACAAAATAGAATGGTAATTTTTTATTTTTCCAAACATCTCTCCAGCCATTAATAAGGGCTTTCTTTTTTTCATAGTAAAGCATTCCTTCACCGTTGTTTGATTCGCCTTGATACCATAGTGCTCCGCGTATTCCATATGGTTTAAGTGGTGAGATCATTCCGTTGTATAGTGCTAAAGCGGACTGGTGTTGAATCTTGCCATTGTTTCCCTTTTTAGGATAATCTTTTAAGTTTGCAGCAGTATCTTTAAGTGCTGGAACAGACTTAAATCCAGAAGGTGGGGTCCATGGTTCGATACGTGTCCCCCCCCAGTTTGAGCCGAGCAGACCAATTGGAACATCCAGATTGCTCTTTAAATATCGTGCAAAATAATAGCCAACAGCACTAAAATTTGCGACTGTTTCTGGGGTGCAAACCTGCCATCCACCGCCGACAGGAGTAACATCTTTTTCTGGTTTATCTGATGGGCGGTGAGGGATTTTGATGTGTCTTATAAGTGGATGTTTACCGTTAGCGATTTCTTCTTTCGGGTTGAGTGATCTTGAGACGGTCCATTCCATGTTAGACTGACCAGAGCAAAGCCAAACCTCACCGACAAGAACATCTTTGTATTCGATTGAGTTATTAGCGCCTTTCACAGAAAATGGTACGGGTGTCTTACTTGAAGATATAGGGTTGAGGCGAATTTCCCAAGAACCATTATTATCAGCCTTAGTAGACTTGCTTTGTCCGGCTACTGATACGGTTACTGATTCTCCTGGTGCTGCCCAACCCCAGATTGGAAGCTTTTGGCCTTGTTGAAGAACCATATGATTTCCAAATACAGAAGGCAGTTTGATATCTGCTTGCAAAGATATTTGCGTAAAGGCGATTGTCCCTGCTAAGGAGGCAATACGACAAAGAAAAGATAAATATTTAGCCATGTGCCGATTGAGCAGTCTAGTGGCTATGCCGTCAACTGTTTATTGGCCCAAGATGTGAAGGTGAACATGTCGATTGTGAGGGTGAGTTCGGTGCTCCCAGAGGTAGATGCCTTGCCATGTTCCCAAAACTATAGATCCTTTTGAAATTGGGATGCTTATATTCACGTTAGTTAAAGCGGTGCGAATATGAGCTGCCATGTCATCATCACCCTCATAGTTGTGTGCATATACAGGATCACCATCAGGGGCTAGCCTAGAAAAGATTGATTCGAAATCTGTTTGTACACTTGGGTCTGCATTCTCTTGAATCAATAATGAGGCCGATGTGTGAAGGACGTGGAGAGTTACTAATCCAGTTTGATAGCCAGCAATGTTAACATGATCGTTAACTTTATTAGTTATCTCATAAAATGCGCGCCCTTGCGTAGAGATAGTTAGTTCGTGGGCGTATTGCCCAAGCATTTTAATTTTTTGTGTTAATAGATTTCTCTAATTCTGTATTCCTTTTATGGCCTGCTTTCACCGCTTTATCATAGTGAAATTTTGCTAGTGCAAGAAAAGGAGGTTTTTGAGTAGCGTAAACTACAGCAAGATTATAGTGAGAATTAGAATTGCCGGGTTGGATTTGCACAGCTTTTCGTAATGCAGTTTCAGCTGCTTTTTGCTGGCCTAGATTATTCAATGTAGATCCAAGGAAGTGTTGTGCTGTAGCGTCTTCTGAATTGATTTTAATGGAACGAGCTAGGTAATCCCTGGCAGACTCATAGTTTTTTTGTCGAAAACTGAGTACTCCCATTCCCATTAGTGCATAGGCGTCGTCTACGTTTTGTTTAAGTGCCTTATCTAGGCTATCTTTAGCGTCTTTATAATTTCCTTGTTCCATTTGAGCCATGGCTAGATTGCCAAGGGTAAAGGGATTGTTTTCATCTAACTTAAGAACATGCATGAATTTTTTCTCAGCTTCAGCATATTGGTAATCTTGAAAAAGGGCAGCATGCCCGGCTTTGAAATCTTCAGCGCCTTCTGCTGGAAGAGTTGAAATCATAACATCTAATGAGTTGTTCGTTGATGTTGCTACCGCAGGCTCAGTTAGCATATTTCTTTCTTCATCAGTGAGAGGAACTTTTTCAGCATCAAGTATCTCTAGTCTTGCGCGAAGAGTTTTTATCTGATTTTGGAGTTCAGTAATTTGTGCGTTTTCAGCCCTTTTGCTTCCACTGAAACTAAAGATGTTCTTGAGGTTTCTTTTTGGCTTAATGTTGTTTGATGCTTTTGTGTTTGAGCGCTCTGCTTTGGCTAAACGTTTTTCAATTGATTTAATATAATCTTGAAGTTCTTTTTCTTTAGAGCCTTTCTTAATAGTTTTTAATTCGTTTTGAAGTTTAGAATTATTTGAAGATAAACTGTTTAAGTTTGAAGTAGTTTCTTTAAGGCTTTTTTGGCTTTTTGCTAAAGCTTTTTGGAGTAGTGCAATTTGTTTTTCCCTGTCCTTAGAACTCTTTTGAAGAGTGTTCAATTGCTTTTCTAGGTTGGAATTTGTTAATGCTGTATTGTCGAGTTTTCCGTTTGTTTTTTCTAAGTTTTTTTGGCTTTTTTGTAGTTCCTTTTCAAGATTACTAGCTCGTGCTTCAAGATCTTTTTCGACTGTACCCTTTTCGTATGAACTTAGTGATTTTTCAAGAGAAGCAATTGCAGATTTTGCTGAATTTAAATCTTTAGCAGCTGTCTCAAGTTGGTTTTGCTTTTTTGCTAGTTCTTTTTGAATCTCCTGAGTTTTTTTGTCGCTTTTTTGAGCGTTTTGTTGAAGCCCTTTAAGTTGCTTTTCCAGATTAGAATTTTCTGATGTAGCGTTTTCCAATTTTTCTGATGCTGCTTTTAGATCGGTTTCTTTTTTTGTAAGTTCTTTTTTAAGGCGGTCAGTTTGGTTGCTTTTTACATTTGCAGAAACTGTTACAATGCGTTCATTAGTGTTTTTTAGTTTAAGCTTAATTTCATCCGCTTCAGCTTGAGCCTTTGCTAGTTCAATTGCAGTTTTATCTGCTTCAGTTTGTGCATTATTCAAGCGGGCTTGTGCTTCCTTATATTCGCCTGCAGCTTTATCGATAGAACTTTTAAGGTCAGTGTTTTCTTCTTTGAGTGCTAGTAACTCGGTTTCCAAATTAGCAAGTCGTTTGGTTTCATCGGCAGTAGGTATTGCAGAAAGAGCCTCTTTTAGCTTCGCATCTTTTAAGATAAGGTTGTTCTCTAGTGATTCGACTCTACGTTTTAGATTGTCAATTGTTAGACGCGCTGAAGTTGAATCTATTTCTATTGGATTTGCTGCTGGGGAAGTAACGATTGATTCGTTCGATCTTGTTGCAGAAAGGCTTTTGAGCTTTTTGTCTATATAACTAATTCGAAAGTTAATGACTCCTGTTTTCCAATTTGGATTACTTGCCTTTATTGTGTTTAAAGTATTAAGTGCCTTATTATATTTTTGGATTGCGGATTTATTTTGTGAAGACTTGGCAAGATTATCGCCTTCTGAAATCAGAATATAGGCACGAATAAATTCATCGTCTGGTCCTGCTGCTGTCGTCGTCTGTACGACGTTCAAAGCTAATATTAAAGATACTAGGAAAGAAATTTGTTTCACGAGCCCGATTTTAGCCAAAGCTAATTCCACTTGGCAATCACGGAAAAGAAATAGAGGTAATACTTTTGTCTACTACTGAGTGGGTTTCATTTCAACCACATCGTGTGGGGCGGCTTCCCGTTGTCCAGCTGGACTAACTCTAATATATCGGGCTTTTTCCCTTAAATTGGATAAGTTTGATGCTCCTAAGTATCCCATGCCAGCTTGTATGCCTCCAATAAGTTGAGCAAGAGTTTGATCTAAATTGTCTGAAACTTCCTTAAGGGCCTCGATGCCTTCTGCAGCTACCTTTCTGTTGTTATCTTCTTTTAAATGGCCATATCTGGCGGCTGAGCCTGATTTCATAGCTTCTAAGCTGCCCATTCCTCTATATTGCTTATAAAGTTTTCCACTAATTTCCATAACTTTTCCTGGAGCTTCTGGGCAGCCGGCCAGAAGACCTCCGCATATTACACCGTTAGCTAATGTTAACGCTTTGACGATATCACCTGATTTAGTGATGCCCCCATCGGCCAGAAGGCTTACTCCTTTGTTTTTGGCAGCTTGGCTTGCCACATAAAGTGCAGTCATTTGAGGAATTCCGACTCCAGCCACTAATCTAGTGGTGCAAATTGATCCTGGCCCTTGTCCGATCTTTATTATGTTTGCACCTTTATCAGCTAAAAATTCGACTCCTTCTGCTGTTGTTATATTTCCTGCAATAATATTAATATTAGGGAAAGCATTACGGATTAATTGAACAGCATCTCCAACTCCTTTTGTGTGTCCATGAGCAGTTGAGATGGCTATTACATCTACGCCTCTGTTAATTAAATTACCAACATGAGCTTCGATTTGATTTCGATTCAAAGATCCATCTGGTTTTCGGGGTGTTGATACGGCTGCACCGCAGATTAGTCTGAAATGACTATCTCTAGCAGGGCGGAAAAGTGCCTTTTTTTCGGAAGTGATTCGTTCTATGTCACTTAATGTAAAAAGCCCTCGAAGACGGTCTTCATCATCTACAACCAATAATTTGTTGATACCAGGATTTTCTGTAAAAAAATGATCAGCAATTGTAATCGGATCAGAACCAAGTTCGCTTTCTTTAATTGTTTGTACTTGATTCCTGGGTACTAATGCCTCGGAGACTAGTTTTGAATTATATCTAGGCTTGATAATATTCCCAGAAAGCAGACCAGCTAGTTTATGGTTTTCGTCAACGACAGGGAAGGTGCTGAATGAATATCTTTTAATATCGATTCGTTCGAGCACTTCTCCGACAGTCTGGTTTGGTGAAACTGTAATCGGTTCTTGAATGAGCCCATGAATGTGGTTTTTAACCCGGCTAACTTCCTTAAGCTGCTGTTTTTCTGGCATATTGTAATGTATCAGGCCAAGGCCGCCGTTCAGAGCCATGCTAATTGCCATTTGAGATTCAGTAACTGTATCCATATCCGCGGATATCAGAGGGATATGCAGGTTTAGACCGCCGGCTAATTCCGTGTCTAGAAGGGCGTTACGTGGTAAAACTTCCGAATAAAGTGTGGCAAGAGTAAGGTCGTCATATGTTAATGCCGTTCCTGCTTGATTAGAAAAAAATGTATTCGCCGTTTGATAAAAGGCTGAATCAAGAGATTGTGCGTTCTGCTCTTCCGCCATGTCCAACTTTCCATGATCTGGTTGCTTCTGACAAGTGGTTTGTTTTTTTAGATCATAAGGGTTCAATTAAATTTGATAAGAATACTTCCTGAACTAGTGAGGATGAACTCCATAATAGCTCGACGCAGCTTTATGGATTGATGACGATTCGGTATGGCTATAACTGATGTGGTGTTAGATGAATTGGGAGATGCTATTCGAAATGTTCCAGATTTTCCTGAAAAAGGAATTCAATTCAAAGATATTACACCTGTGTTAAGCGACGCTCGATTACTTGATGGTTGTATTAGTCATTTAGTAGGAGAACATTCGCCTGATACTATAGATGTAGTTGCGGGAATAGATGCTCGTGGGTTTATTTTTGGTGCTGCAATGGCTCGGGAATTATCAGTTGGATTTGTGCCAATTCGAAAAAAAGGTAAATTACCATGGGATACGTACGAAGAAAGTTACGACTTAGAATACGGAAGTAACACAATAGCTATTCACAAGGATGCTGTTCTGAAGGGACAGCGTGTTCTATTAGTAGATGATCTTTTGGCTACTGGGGGAACTGCTGCAGCGGCTGTGAATCTTTTAAAGAAAGTAGGAGGCGAATTAATTGAATCAATATTTTTCATTGAATTAGGTTTTCTTAATGGTCGCTCTAAATTAGAGAATGTCCCTGTCAGGGCGTTGCTCAAGTATTGAATTAAAGTTTCTGAGAGCATAGGGTGACTTCCCTTTTTTAGAATAATGCCAAGCGTATTCATCAAAACATATGGATGCCAAATGAATGAACGCGACTCGGATGCAGTTGCAGCTCAGTTGGTAGCCAAGGGGTATAGTATGGCAAATGATCCACTAAAGGCTGATGTGGTCTTGTTGAATACCTGTAGTGTTCGAGATGCAGCTGAGCAAAAGGCCATTGGGAAAATGAGCCATGTTGCTTCGAAATTACGATCTCGTAACAAGAATGCTGTGCTTGGTTTTATGGGATGTATGGCTCAGAGCCGGGGGAAGGAATTGATCGACAAACTGCCAGACGTAGACTTGGTTATTGGCACGCAGAAATTCCATCGCACTGTTGATCATATTGGTGAAGTTCTTTCTGGAAGAGTTAACACTGTTGTTGATGTAGAGGAGGAAAAAGGTAGCGAAGCAACTATTCGCGAGCATCTTTTAGACGGAGCGAGTGGGGGTAAGTCGGTCACGTCATTTGTTAGCATTATGCAAGGATGCAACCAGTTTTGTACCTTTTGCATTGTGCCCTACACCCGAGGACGAGAGCGAAGCCGATCAATTGAGGATATTGTTGGAGAGTGTGAGGATTTAGTGAATCACGGAGTTAGAGAGGTTACATTATTGGGTCAGATTGTAACAAGTTATGGTAGAAGAGAAATTGGAGTGAAAGATGGCAAGTCGGCTTTTGTTCAGTTAATTGAAGCTGTACATGAAATTGATGGGATTGATCGCATCAGATTTACATCTCCGCACCCAAAAGGTTATGGGGATGATTTGGTTCAGGCTTACGGTCGTTTGCCAAAACTTTGTGAGAGCGCTCATATTCCTGTTCAGAGCGGCAGTAACACAATGCTCAAGCGAATGCATCGAGGTTATACTCGTGAGCGTTTTTTAGATATTATTTTTAAGCTGCGTGAGGTTCGCCCCGATATTGGAATCACTACAGATATTATCGTGGGCTTTCCTGGTGAAACAGAAGAGGAATTCGAGGCGACGATGTCATTGTGTCGTGAAGTTGAATTTGATAACGCATTTGTTTTTAAATATTCTACACGCCGCAACACCCCAGCTGCAGAGCTTGAAAAGCAATTGCCCAAAGAGTTGATTGAAGAACGACACGCGACATTGTTTGCAGAGGTGAACCGTATTGGGGCGTCAAATTATAAAAAACATATCGGAAGCAAAATGCAGGTTTTAGTTGAAGGGCCAAGTCGTAGGAATAAGGATCGTATGCAAGGTCGTACTAGATGCAATAGAATTGTTGTTTTTGATGGTGGTGATCGCTTTCGTGGTCAATTAGTTGATTTAAACATAATCCGAACTGGCTTATTCACTTTATACGGTGACCCTGCAATCTTAACCTAGGATGACTCAAGTAGAAAAAGAATTCCCTAAAGAATCCTCTAAAGGCGCGCCTATGTTTTTTTTGATGCTTATCTTTGTTGGTTATTTTCTTTATGTTGCATTAAAGCAAAACAATCAGATTAGCATCGCTAATTTATCGATTTTTCTTGGAGTTTTTTTTGTTGCTTTATCTTCCTATGCTCTTGTGAAGACTGAAAATTTTTGTCAATCAATCAAAGCTTTTCCTCGATCTAATGTGCCAGGTTATATTTTTATGCTGGCGGCAACAATTTGGTTTCTTTGGAATATTAAAACCGAGAACATGGCTGATTATAAAGATATTAAGCATTGGTTTTATATAGGATTTGGATTTATTGGAATTGGATCGTGTTTTTACTTGAAGGATTTTTTAGCTGTTCGAGGTTTAGCGGTATTTATGCTGCTTACTGCTAAGCTGATTTTAGATGCTCAGCGTGTTTACATGTTCTCAACGCCAGCACAAGAAGTCACAGAGTGGCGTTTGTTGTTCGCTATATTAGCCTATGCAATCATTATTTTTTCCATGTGGATGGTGATTTCACCTTGGAGAATGCGAGATATAATTAACTGGGGAGTAGCTGTTCCATTGAGAATATATATTAAAAGTATTTGCTTAATATTATTTGGGGTCATCTTAATTGTTCTTGGCCTAACAGCGTTTCAAATTAAGTAATGATTGAATTGGGTCAGCTTAACCATCTTTAGTTTGCTTTTAATTTTTTTTAATTATTCCTAGTGATAAGAATTATTTTTAAAAATGAATAATCATCTTTTTTACCTAATACATAGATTCATTTGCCTGTTGTGTTTGTTTGCGTGCACAGGACCTGTTTACGGTCAACAAGTTGATGTTAAAGAGCGTACGCTTTCTAATGGAATGAAACTTCTTATGTTAGAGCGTCATCATTCTCCAACGATTGCCGGAGGATGGGTTGTTCGTGTTGGAAGTGTAAACGAACGGCCAGGGATTACCGGGATAGCTCATCTTTTTGAGCATATGATGTTTAAGGGGACACCCGCTATTGGTACTAAGGATGCGAAACGAGACGCAGAAATCATTAATGAACAAGAAATAGTTCGAGATGCAATGCGGTTGGAGGAGTCTAAAATGCGTTTGGCTCTCAGGCGCGGAGAGATTAACGACCTTGAAAAAGCTGAAAATAAAACCCCAAGATACCGAGAGCTAGAGGTTAAGTTTAATGAGCTGATTAAAAATCAAAGAGAGATTTTAGTGAAAAATGAATTCGATCGAATTTATACAACGGCTGGAGCTTCCGGTATGAATGCTTTTACTTCGAATGATATGACTGGCTATTTCATCACGGTCCCAGCTAATAAATTAGAAATGTGGACTTGGATGGAGTCAGAGCGTCTTTTACGCCCTGTGTTTCGAGAGTTTTATGCAGAGAGAGATGTGGTTTTTGAAGAGCGACGCATGAGAACAGAATCAACACCTTTAGGTAAGTTTCAAGAGTCTCTGGAAGCTTTGTTTTGGGAGTCTCATCCATATGGTTGGCCAGTAATTGGTTGGCCGTCTGATATCCCATCAATTTCGAAGGCTCAGGCTGATGAATTTTACTCACTTTATTATGCACCTCAAAATATCACTTTAGTTCTTGTTGGCGATTTCAAAGTTGAAGAGGCAGAGGGACTTTGTGAAAAGTACTTCGGTCGAATTCCGAGGGGTAAAAAAAGAATTCCTGAGGTTGTTACTTCTGAGGTAGCACAAAAAGTTGAGAAAAGAATGAATGCTGAAGCTGAGGCTAATCCGCAAGTTGACATTCTTTGGCATTCACCTGCCGCGGGTCATCCTGATGCGCGTGCTTTGAAGGTTTTGGCTGCCGTTCTTTCTGGGCGATCCGGTAGGCTTCATAAATCTTTGGTCTTGGATAAGGAACTTGCCACCACTGCTTTTGCGCAACAAATGTCTAGAAAGTATGCTGGAATGTTTAATGTCGGGGGTGAATCTAAAGATACTAAAACACCAGGTGATGTTGAGAATGGAATTTATGATGAAATTAGTCGATTGAAAAGCGAATTGGTCTCAGATCGGGAATTGCAGAAAGTTAAAAATAATTTTGCCGCAATAGCCGTTCGGCGTACATCATCAAATTTTCATATGCTCTTACAACTTATTCAATATGAAGGGGTTGATAGTTGGAAGGCAATTAATACCGAGATCCCCAATATTCTTGAGGTTGAAGCAGAAGATATTCAGAGAGTTGCTAGGAAATATTTGATCAAGGAAAACCGTACTGTTGCAACATACACCCGTAAGGCTGGGGTCAAGGCTCCAGATGATCCCTCTTTGGCTGGGTTAAGCGCCGACCAGCAGGCAGTTGTGCGACGTATCAGCAAGCAGATTAAATTAGAAAAAAACAAAGAATCCCTTGAGCAACAGTTAAAAACGATGGAAGAACAACTCGGCCAAGCGGGTGAAAAACAAGAGGGATTGATGAAAATTATTATGATTAAAATTGCTGAACGTTTGGCAGAATTAAGTAAATAATTAGAACGATGTTTCGAATTTTTAATATAAAAAAAAGATATTTTTTAATAATAGCTGCAACTCTTGTTCACTTTTTTGTTCATGCGCAGGAGATTCCGGATCGGCCTGAAAAGCTTAAATTTTCTCCCTTAGTTTACGACCCTCCAAATCCAGTTGATTACAGGGTAGAGCTTTCGTCTGGAGCGATTGTTTATATTTATCCCGATCGTGAAAGGCCTTTAATTGATTTATCCTTTAATATACGTGGAGGTAGTTATCTTGATCCTGATGGTAAAGAAGGTTTAGCAGGTATGACTGGTTATCTGATGGCAAGAGGAGGCATTCCATCCAAGCTAGCAGATGAACTGGATGAGGAATTGGAATTTTTAGCTGCTCGCCTGAGCAGTAACTTTGGTGGGCTTAATGGCAGTGTTAGCTTGAACCTGTTGTCTAAAGATGTGGATCGTGGATTTGAAATTTTGAAAGCGGTCCTTGCTGCCCCTAGTTTTCAGCAAGATAAATTAGATTTGCGAAAGTCACAGGTAGTTCAACAATTAAAGAAACGAAATGATGATTCATCGAGTATTGAGTCTCGTGAGCGTAATTTTTTGGCTTATGGAGATAATTTTTGGTTTAACAGATATCTTACAGATGTATCCATCGAGAGTATTAGGCGTGAAGACTTATTAGAGTTTCACCATAAATGGGTTCATCCTAAAAATTTTATAATATCTGTTAGTGGCGATTTCGATAGAGATGAAATGTTGAACCGTTTAAATCGTGTGCTTGATTCTTGGCCGCACAAAGGCCAATTAGCTCCACAAGTACCTCAGCAGCAAAAGTATGGTAAGCCAGGAGTCTATATTGTGGATAAGGATGTGAATCAAGGGCGTGTTTCGATTATCATGCCAGGTATTCGTTGGGATCATCCTGACTATTATGCAATTCAGATTATGAATGATATTCTTGGAGGGGGAGGGTTCACTTCAAGAATTACAAATCGAGTTCGATCGGACGAAGGATTAGCTTATTCTGCCCGGTCATCTTTTCCGGGAGGGGCTTTTTATCCAATTGTTTTTCGAGCCGGTTTTCAGTCTAAATCACGCACTGTGTTATATGCGGCTTCAATTGTGCTTGAGGAGATTGATAAGATTATTAAAGAGCCTGTTAATAAAGAAGAAATTCTTACAGCTAAGAAATCGTTCATTGATACTTTTCCGAATAATTTTTCTTCTTCGAGTCAAATTGTTTCGCAATTTGCTAGTGATGAAATGATAGGTCGTTTTTCAAAAGAAAAGGATTATTGGGGGAAATACAGAGATCGTATTGAGGCAGTTGATATTGAGGCAGTGCAGCTTGTTGCTAAAAAACATTTAAATTTAGACAAGGCCATTGTATTGATAGTTGGCCAAAAACAATCAATTATTGATGGTCATCCGGATCACCCTGTTAACTTAAAGAGGCTTACTTCAGGTAGTGTTCAAGATCTACCGATACGTAATCCTTTATCAATGAAACCAGAGAAATAGGTCTTTATAGAGATTTTTCTACTTGTTAATTAAACAATTGCTTGATATATAGCCGCTTACCATGGCAGCAATCGGTCGTTTCCAGAAAGGGGATGATATTTTCTACGCAAAGGTGGAAGATGGAGCATTATATAAGCTAAAGGGTGATGTGTTTGGAGCCCCCTCTTATATTAAGAAACCTATTCCCAAAAAAGGTTTTCGCACATTAGTGCCTGTTCAACCCTCAAAAATCATATGTGTTGGTCTGAATTATGCTGATCATGCTGCAGAATCTGGACTAGAAGTACCTAAGACACCTCTATTTTGGTTGAAATCACCGGAATCTCTAATTCCAGATGGTGGGAAGATTGATATTCCGTTTCCGGATCATCAAGTTGATTTTGAGGCAGAATTGGCAGTTATTATTGGCCGTCGGATTAGGAATGTTACTCCAAAAGCAGCTAGTCGTTATATTTTAGGCTATACTACAGCTCAGGACATAAGCGATCGGACCATACAAAATTCGGAGTCACAGTGGGCACGAGCAAAATCATTTGATACTTTTACTCCTTTGGGGCCATACATCGAAACAAAGATTGATCCAGATTGCCTTACTATTCAGTTATTTAAAAATGGGCAATTGTGCCAAAATTCTTCTACTGCTCAAATGATTTTTACTTGCTCTGAATTGGTAAGCTTTATCTCGACAAATATGACTCTTCTTCCTGGTGATGTTATTCTTACAGGCACCCCTTCTGGGATTGGTCCGATTGAATCTGATGACACCTTGGAAGTAAGGATTCAAGGTCTAGCACCTTTAGTTAATTCAGTGAAATAATAGAGGTCTTTATATTCGTCTTCATTTGTTCTTCGTATTGTAACACCGGTTCTTAGGTGAAAATATTTTAGATTAATGCGTTGGACTAATACTTTTATCCCAACGATGAAGGAGTCGCCTGCGGAGGCGGAAATAGTTTCACATAAGCTATTACTTCGAGCAGGTTTAGTTAGGAAGTTAACTGGTGGTCTATACACCTTTCTTCCAGCTGGATTAAGAGCTCTTAAGAAAGTTGAGCAAATTGTTCGCGAAGAGATGGATCGTGCGGGGGCTCTGGAAGTTTTAATGCCTGCACTCCAGCCACCGGACATATGGGAAAAAAGTGGGAGGCTTGAAAGTGCTCAGGATGTATTGTTTCATGTTAAGGATAGATCGAAAAAGGATTGGGTTCTAGGGCCAACACACGAGGAGGTTATTACTACTCTTGTTGCTGGTGAGTTAAATTCTTACAAACAGCTTCCAGTTAACTTTTATCAAATTCAAACTAAGTTTAGAGATGAGATCCGTCCTAGATTTGGTTTGATGAGAGCAAAGGAGTTTATCATGAAAGATGCTTACAGCTTCGATATTGAGGATGAATCATCTAATGCAAGTTATAAGCGGATGTATGATGCCTATGGACGTATATTTGCGCGTTGCGGTCTGCGTGCATTTCCAGTGGAGGCTGATACGGGTGTGATGGGTGGGGCTCATTCACATGAGTTCATGGTTCCGGCTGAAACTGGAGAGAATGAAGTGGTATACTCTGAGAGTGGAGATTATGCCGCAAACATCGAAAAAGCTACTAGTCAAGGTCCACTAAAAATAACCCCTCAAGAAAGTTGTAGTGCTGCAGAAAAATTTGAAACCCCTAATGTAAAAACAATTGATGACTTGACTACCCGATTTGATGTTTTACCAGAGCAGCAAATAAAAACTCTTGTATATATTGCAGATGGTAAATTTGTTCTATTATTATTGCGCGGTGACGATCTACTTGAAGAAGCTAAGTTAGGATCATTTCTTAAATGTGCATTGTTTCGTGCAGCTACAGATATTGAAATATATGAATTATTGGGAGCGTATCCGGGAAGTCTTGGTGCTGTAGATATTAATAAAGATATTCGTATTCTAGCTGACAATGTATTAAAGGGGGCTTCTGGTATGGTGACTGGAGCCAACGATGATGGCTTTCACTTGAAAAATGTTGATATAAAAAGGGATATTCACATTGATGATTGGTGTGATCTTCGGAAAGTAAAAACTGGAGAACTATGTTTGAAAACTGGAGAGCCCTTGAAAATCCAGAGAGCTATTGAAGTTGGTCATGTTTTTAAGTTAGGCACAAAATATAGTGAGGCGCTTGGAGCAAAGGTTCTTGATGAGAGAGGGAAGAACGTTCCATGCATTATGGGTTGTTATGGCATAGGCGTCACAAGAACACTTCAGGCTGTAATTGAGCAATGTTTTGATGAAAATGGAATTAATTGGCCAACTTCTGTTGCCCCATATCAGGTTTGCGTTACTGCTTTGGACGTTGATGAGGATTCTGAAGTGATGAAGCTCGCTTCAAGGATATACGATGAATTAGGTGCAAAGGGAGTTGATGTAATTCTTGATGATCGTCCAGTTAGACCTGGTATAAAATTTAAAGATTCAGAGTTAATAGGTTTTCCTTTGCGTATAGGTATAGGTAAACGATCCTTAGAAAATGGGAATGTTGAGTTAAAACCAAAGTCTGATGAGATGATATTATGCAGTCCTAATGAAACTGTTGATAAAGCGCTTGAATGGCTGGAAGCTAATAGAGTATGACAACTTTTAATTGAGTATGCTTTGCAAGTTAAGTCGGCGGCCAGGGCAAGCCGTTGGTTTTGGGTTAATATTACTGTGAGTCCGAACTTCTCTATAGGCTATACCAGTTTTTTGTCGTAACTTCTCAACCAAGGCTTTAAGGCTTGAACGCTGTTTTATGGATGGGGTTCTTTTGTCAAAGTTACCTACAAGGCAAATTCCAATTGCTATTTCATTTAAAGCCGTGCTTGCAACATGACCGCCGCGAATCTGCCTGTTCCAACGGTCGCCTACATAAATCTTCCCATCTACAGTGTTAATCCCGTTTCCGATCACAAAATGGTATGCTAGGCCATTTTCCATGCGGCGAACTCGACGGTGATAATGTTCCATTCCTTTAATGCTATTAGTATTGTCGCCGCTGTGGTGAACAACAATATGTTTCCAGCGACCACGACGAACTCGAGGTCTGTTGATTTTAGTAAGGGTATCATTTGGAATTAAGGAAATAGAAGATTTTGGTTTAGTGCTTTTTGAAAAAGTCCCTGTGACAATTTTAAGTTTTTGTCCTGGCTTAAGTTTTCTTGGGTTAGAAATACTGTTTACTTTAGCAATGGAAGCAGTTGTGGTTTGGTACTTTTTTGCAATGCTGCTAAGTGTGTCTCCAATTTTTATAGTGTAATTAATGCTAAATGATTTTTTTGGTATAGTAATTTTTTGTCCGACTTTTACCCGATTCGGATTACTAATTCTGTTATGCTGAGCAAGATCCGAAATGGTAAGTCCATATTTTTTGGCAATAATCCCAAGTGTTTCTCCCTTGGCTATTGTGTGATTTTTTGCATTGCCTGATGTTTGACTAAGATACAGAAATACTAAAACCACCATAGTTTTAAGAATAGCGGCTGCACATATGCTCTTAAACAATTTGATCAGCATGAAGCTGGATTTTAACCTCCTAAAAGAATGTTTTTTAATACCCTAAAAGGTTCTTGGCCAGCTATAGTTTATTGTAAACATTTATTTAGGTATGATTATAATAGGTTTTTTTGTGAAATTCAGGGTTGCGGCTGTCAACGGTTTTGGTAAAGTTCGCGCCCTTTTTAGACGATTGGACTTAGATTTCATTTTCGTCATTAGGTAAACGCCTTTAAAAATCTCACCTTGTGCATGGTTGCTCTTAGGAGGCATTAACAACAATAAATAAAATCCTGTTTTCCGCGGGATGGCTGTAAGAAGCTTACAGCTGTTAACAAATGGAAAAAACACAATGAGTAATGTAAAAGAATTATTGGACGCGGGTGTTCATTTCGGACACCAAAAGCGAAAGTGGAATCCGAAGATGAAAGAATTCATCTTTGAAGCTCGTAATGGTATTCATATCATTGATCTTGTCCAAACAGCAACGCAGATTGAAACTGCTGCAGACTTTCTTAAAGGAATTGTTGGAAAGGGTGGTAAGATTCTTTTTGTAGGAACAAAAAAACAAGCTCAAGTTTCAATTAAAGAAACTGCGGAAAGTACTGGTCAGCCTTATGTTTGTGAGCGATGGCTTGGAGGAATGATGACTAATTTAAATACCATCCGAAAATCGATTAAAAGAATGGTTGAGCTTGAAACCATGGAATCGGATGGCCGAATGGCTGAATACGTAAAACAAGAGCAGTCCATGCTTCGAAGAGAACTGAATCGATTGAATATCCGATTGAATGGTATACGTGATCTTAATTCAAAACCGGACGCAATGTTTATAGTAGATATAAAGCGGGAACATAATGCACTTGCAGAAGCTCGTAGATTAAGGGTACCTATAGTAGCAATAGTTGACACTAATACCGATCCAACATTAGTAGATTACCCGATTGCTGGTAATGATGATGCTATACGGTCAATCAAGGCTATATTAGATCCTTTAGTTCAGCCCATTATTGATGCGCGAGCAGCCTATAATGCTACTTCCGAAAAGTTAAAGGCTGAAGCTGATAAAAAGACTGATCCTTCTAAAGACATTTCGACAAAACCGTCAGCTTCAACTGAGGAAGAAAAAAAACCGTCAGCTTCAACTGAGGAAGAAAAAAAACCAGAAGAATCATCTGAGGTGAAAGTTGAGTCTGATTCTAATTAAAAAAATCTTATAATTCTAAATATTAATTTTTTATTAATGAAATTCTTATGGCAGAAGTAACAGCAAAAATGGTTGCGGAACTCCGCAAAATGACTAGTGCAGGACTTATGGATTGCAAAAAAGCCCTGACTGAAACTGACGGAGATATTGAAAAAGCGGTTGATGTTCTTCGTTCTCAGGGTACGATCAAAGCTGCAAAAAAAGCGGATCGCGAAGCTAATGAAGGTATAATTTCTCATTATATACAGCCTGACTCTAAGGCTGGTATTTTGATTGAGATTAATTGTGAAACAGACTTTGTTGCAAAAAATGAAACATTTGTAGAATTTGCAACTGAGATTGCAAAACTCAAGTTAAACGAGCCCGAAACAGACTTTGAAGAATTACGTATTTCACAGGTAGCTAAAATTGGAGAAAATATTCAATTTTCTCGAGATTCTAAACTCGAAGTTAATGAAAAAGGTTTAATAGCAGCATACATTCATACTGGGGGTAAAGTTGGTGTCTTATTGCAAGTTGGAATTAGTAAGGATGAAACTTTAGCAAATGAAGAGTTCAAGTCTTTAGTAAAAGACATAACCTTGCATATTGCTGCTTCTGCGCCTGTTTCAGTAAGCCGAGAAGAAGTTGATCCAGAACTAGTTGAAAAGGAAAAGGCAATTGCTCAAGAACAGGCTGAAGGCAAACCGCCACAAGCAGTTGAAAATATAGTTAATGGTAAAATAAATAAATTTTATGCTACTAATTGTCTTGTTGAGCAGGGCTTTGTAAAAAATCCTGATATTAGTATTAAGGATTATATTTCCACAGTATCTCAATCTCTTGGAGACGTGATTACTATAGATAAATTCCTTCGATTTCAGGTTGGAGAAAGTTTTTAATGAGAGAATAATACTTTGATAGCGGGAGCCTCTTTAGGCTCCCGTTTTTTTTGTGCTTGGCCAAAACCGCTTTAATTGACTAGCTTAAAAACACTAAACAGTTTGCAGCTTTAAATATTCAAGAAAACAAATCTATAACCACTACCGAAATCATGAATGCTACTTCTGAAGATATTAATCAAAAAATCTATTCTCTTCGCGATCTTTTGATGTCACTTAAAAAGTATTTTATCGACTGGGGTATTGGGGATTTTTGGTCTGGAGTTTTTATCAATTTAGTAGGGGCAGTGGTACTTTTTCTTATTTGCTGGATTTCTTATTTCTTGGCGAAGAGAGTTATTCTTAGGGCCCTTCGTTTTCTATTAGATAAAACAGATAACCATTGGGGTAACGTTCTAGTGGAAAACAAAGTTTTTTCTCGACTAACAAATATAGTGCCAGCACTGACAGTGCACGTACTTGCGCCAGTTGTATTTGATAAGTTAGAAAGTCTTGTTGTATTTGTGCAAGGCGCATCAAAAATTTATCTAGTTTTAGCGTTGCTTTTTACTTTGCAGGCTTTTTTTTCAAGTATTTTAGATATTTATCAACGTTTTGATATTTCAAAAAGAATACCTATCAAAGGTCTTACGCAAGCATTGATGCTAATTGCATGCTTTGTAGGAGGGGTGTTCATTATTTCAATTATCATGGGACGAGAAATAGGAGCATTGATGGCAGGCCTAGGTGCAATGTTTATGGGTTTTTTATTTGTTTTTAAGGACGCGATTATGGGTTTGGTTGCAGGTGTTCAAATTGCTACCAATGATACTGTTCGTAAAGGGGATTGGATTGAAATGAAAAGTCATGGAATCGATGGAGATGTCATCGATGTATCTTTGACAACTGTAAAAGTTCAGAACTTTGACAAAACAGTAGTAAGTATTCCGGCATCAAAACTAATCACTGACTCTTGTCGAAATTGGCGAGGGATGAAGGATTCTGGAGGTAGAAGGATAAAACGTTCTATTAGAATCGATATGAGATCTATTAGATTTGTTGATGATGGTTTGATGGAGAAGTTTAAACGTTTTGTTTTGCTTAAGAGTTATTTGCAATCAAAAATGGATGAAGTAAATGCTCACAACAAAACAACTAAGTCTGATTTATCTGAACTTGTTAATGGTAGACGACTAACAAATATCGGAACTTTTCGAGCTTACATTGTTGCATACTTGAAGAATCACCCTCAGATTCGCAAAGATCGAACTTTTTTGATTAGGCAATTGGAGCCAAGTGATAACGGATTACCAATAGAAATATACATTTTTACTAATACTACTGTTTGGGCAGAATATGAAGCGATTCAGGCTGACATTTTCGATCACTTAATGGCTGTTATTAGAGAATTCGATCTTGCTCCATTCCAAAACTCAACCGGTAAAGAGTCGCTTAGTGGAGAGCTCAATGTGTCAATGGTCAGCCGTTGATCTCTTTAGATTCTTATATTCCAAACTTGCCAGCAGCCTAGGCATTCGAGCAAGGTGCTTGTGTGCAAACATTGACATCTGAATGTGTATTAGATGCTAAGGCGATTCTTGGTGAAGGACCAGTTTGGAGGTCTGAAACTAATGACTTAGTTTGGGTTGATATTGAGTCTTCAAAGGTGTGTTGTTTTAGTCCTTCAAAAGGTCAAAACAGATCATGGAATGTGGGGGAAAAAGTTGGGCTAGCTGTGCCTTCTCAAAAAGGTGATTTAATCTTAGGAATGACAATAGGATTGGCACGCTTGGATATGCAAAGTGGTGAGATTTCACCAATAATTGATCCTGAAAAAGATTACGTAAATAATCGTTTCAACGATGGTAAAGTGGATCCTGAAGGACGTCTTTGGGCAGGGACGATGGGACTTGATGAGGCTCCTGATGTAGGAAGCCTTTATAGGCTTAACCGTAATTTATCCATCGATAAATTATTCGGTAATGTAAGTATTTCAAATGGAATGGCTTGGTCTGCTGACCACAAATCTTTTTACTATATAGATTCACCTACTCGTCAAATAGCAGTTTTTGATTGTGATATGAATTCTGGTATTGTTTCAAATCGGAGGGTTGCTTTCGAATTGCCTGATGGTATGGGTTATCCAGATGGTATGTGTATTGATAATGAAGGTATGCTGTGGGTTGCACTTTGGCAGGGCTGGGGGGTTGGACGGTTTGATCCATGTGGAGAATTGTTATGTAAAATTGAAGTTCCAGTAGAATGTGTTACTTCTTGTTGCTTTGGTGGTGAAAATTGGGATGAACTTTATATAACTACATCTAGTAGGGATCTTGACGAAGAAGGTAGGATAAAACAGCCCTTGGCAGGAGGTGTTTTTCGATGCAAACCAAATATCAGTGGCCCCCCGACTAATCTTTTTCTTGGTTAGTCAGCGACGCTTTCATTAATAATATTTTTATAAACCATTTCTGCATGGTCATATGTCATATTGAAGTCATCGATTTCATCTTTGCCCATAAAGCGAAGTTTTTCTTTTCTGCATTTTTTCACTCCTTCTAAACACCACTGCGCGCTTCGCTTAGAAGCGCGAATAGGCTTATTATCTACAATCACAAAAACTGGATTAGTATGTGAGGATGGTAAAATCCTGAGTGCTATCCAGCTACTGTAATGGATTGGCACTTCAAATTCTATATCTTGTAGCTTTCCGTTTGCAATAATCTCTTGCTGCGATATCGGATAACCATTCACAATAACTTCTATAGGGACTTTTCGGGAATTTTCAATTCTTGCTCGTTCTATATGCCAATAAGGTTTTTCGGAGTAGTGACGTTTGGCTATGTTTGAAATGGGTTTAGTTTTTAGTAATGCTGCGACTTTAGCCTTTGCTAGAACTTTTCCAGGCTTGTCTAAAAGAAGTTCGCTTTTGTTTGTTCCCATTTCAACATCATCGACATGAAAATCTATAATATGACTTCTGCCGTCTCCGACATAATTTCTTCCTAAACGAATCCCTTCACACCAATCATTGTAGTTAAGTTTATTGTCGAGTTTAACGTATGACCTTCCAAGTCCTACTCGTTCACCGTAAATACAGGGGAAATCTGTTTCACCGCTGATTCTTGTTCGAAAGCCGCAGTTGAGAACATGATACCAAATGTTTAATTCCCATACATATGGAGTGTCGACCATTGATAAAAAATCAACTGCAGGGACTTGTTTGCCATTAGGTCCTGTGACGTTATGTGTTACATCAGCAATGAACTCATTTGCACCAATACTGTTAAATGGAGGCACCTCGTAAGTAGGTAAATTAGAACTAGTTAGATTCAAACCCCAGCCTGTGTGAGCCGGGCCTACAATAGCACCTTGCTTTTTGGCCCATTTAAGTGTGTTAAGGCAGAGTTTGGGCCAGTGATGTTTTGATTCACCTCCAGGAAACATTTGTTGCCGAAGCCGAAGCAGGCACAGGTGTCCAGATTGGTGAGATCCAAATCCGGAAACTTCTACATCATATCTCAATATATATGGGAATGTTGAAACAATATCATCTTTTCCTGTAA
>SHAK01000036.1 GCA_004213515.1 Limisphaerales bacterium
GAGGGGCATAAAGATATTGTTGAGTTGTTAATCAATCAGGGGGCGCAGGTTAACGCGAAAGATAACACCGCTAACACTCCACTGGATTTAGCTATACGATACGAAAAGTTAGCTATTGCTGATCTGCTTCGTGCACAGGGCGCTAATACTGGAACGATACATGGTGTTGCCAGGAATGGATACCTTGCCAGTGTTCAAGCTTATCTCGATGCCGGTGTGGATATAAATGCAAGGGATGAGAACGGAGCGACTCCCCTTCACTGGGCGGCTCGGTACGGACAAAAGCAGATCGTCGAACTGTTAATCAATCGAGGTGCTAAAGTTAATGCGAAAGATAACAGCGGAAGCACCCCTTTGGATCGAGCCACTCAAGGTAGTCATACCGCTATTGCTGATCTGCTTCGCGCACAGGGTGCTAATACTGGAACGATACATGTTGTTGCTAGGAATGGATATCTTGCTGGTGTTCAGGCTTATCTCGATGCCGGTGTGGATATAAATGCGAGGGATGAGAACGGTTCCACTCCCCTTCACTGGGCAGCATTACAGGGGCATAAAGATATTGTTGAGTTGTTAATCAATCGAGGTGCTGAAGTTAATGCAACGTCTGAAATTGGCGGATGGACACCATTGCATATGGCCGCCTCTAAAAATCATATTCAAGTCGTTTCATTTCTAATAAAAAAAGGCGCAGATGAGGACGCAAAAGCAATTATTGGTGGATGGACCCCTCTTCACTGGGCAGCATTGGAAGGGCATAAAGATATTGTTGAGTTGTTAATCAAGCTAGGGGCAAATATTAATTCTAAAGATAACATGGGTAACACTCCATTGGATTTAGCTATACAATACGAAAGATTAGATATTGCAGAGTACCTTAGCACTTATAGCGCTAATACTGGAACGATACATGTTGTTGCAAGGAATGGATACTTTGCTGGCGTTCAGGCTTATCTCGACAACGGTGTGGATATAAATGCAAGGGACGAAAATGGTTCCACTCCTCTTCACTTGGCAGCATTACAGGGGCATAAAGATATTGTTGAGTTGCTAATCAATCGAGGTGCTGAAGTTAATGCGAATGATAACAGCGGAAGTACCCCTTTGGATCGAGCCACTCAAGGTAGTCATACCGCTATTGCTGATCTGCTTCGCACGCAGGGCGCTAATACTTCCCAAGACTTAAAAGGAATAATTAATGCCGCTACAAATGGAGATCTTGCCAGTGTTCAGGCATATCTTGATGCCGGTGTTAACATTAATGCAAGAGATAGTAATGGATGGACCCCTCTTCACTGGGCAGCATCGGAGGATTACGATCAAATTGTTAAACTACTCATTGATAATGGGGCAAAAATAAATGTAAAAGATGATCTTGGAGATACCCCACTAGATTTTGCAGATATTGAAACTTCAAAATTACTTATATCAAACGGAGCAAAAACAGGTTTGGAATTAGCTCTTATGCCTAAATTGATTTACAATAAAGGGCAGTTGATTGTTGATGGATGGGAAGGGCTAAAATACGAAATTCTTTATAGTACTAATCTTAAAACCTGGAAAATTTTAGATATTATTACATTAAACACACCTAAAAATATTTATATTGATGAACACTCAACTAAACAATCGACAAGATTCTATAAGTTGCGCCTAGTTAACTAACCCAAAAACTAAACAGTACAAATTCGTAACTGAAATAAATTTTCATTAAATGAAAATCTTAATAACTATAATTTCCTTACTTTTATTGTCTACTGGTTGTGTTACAAAAAAATTCAATAAAATCAATACTGACACAAGCGGGCATTTTAATTTAACTCAAAATGAAACAAATTTAATTTCAGGAACCAAACAAAGAAAAAAAGTAAATAAGCATGATGTAAACAATCGAGCTTATCAGGCAAAGCTAACTATAGAAAAACTATGCCGTAAAAGAGTAAATTTAGGAAAAAATGCTGCAATTAATAATATTAATAAGCGTTCTAAATCTTTAGCTATAATTAAAACATTAGAATTAATGACAAACAATGAACGCGCGAATTTCATGCGAATTTACAATAATGGTAATAATACAATTAGCAGTCTTTTATCACAGCAATTTAAACATTCGTCTTTAAGGACAAAAGCTGCAGAATTGATTAAAGAAGCATCCATTATACAAATAAAAAAAGAACGAATAATTATTAGTGATCTAGATAATACGATTAAACCAACTAACGATCCCTCTGTAGATGGATATGTATACCCAGGAACTGTTAAGCTTCTAAATACTCTTGATCAAAAGACTACAGGTGATATTCATATTGTTACAGCTCGCCCCTTTGGCGCTAGGAATTTACTCAACTCAGCAAGCATTCAATACAATAGTATTTCATACGGAAATATTTTTGGGATTACCGCTTGGCTATTGGGATTTCATAATCCTATTAAAGATCGAAAAGTAGAAAACATTCGAAGAATAATGGATCAAAATACAAAATCCAGTGTAGTATTAATAGGCGATGATGGACAAGCAGACGCAGGAGCATATTTACAAATTATGCAAGAATATCCAGAAAGAGTTGAAGCAGCACTAATTCATAATGTTATCGGCAGAAAATTACCTGAAGCTTTTTATGCAAGTACTAATTCAATAATATATAATGATTTTGAAGATGCCGCAGAAACTCTTTATTCAAGAGGCATTATCAATAAGATGGAGACCGAAAACATTATAAATTCACTACGTAATCAGTAGCACTTTTATATGTAAATAATTATTTAATAGTTGCATTAGAGTAAATTTATGGCGAAATTTTTTTAATAAAAATCTCCCCAAAATAAAAACAAATCATGAACTGCCCTAAATGTGATTCTAAAATGGAAATAGTTTCAATTAATGAAATTAAAGTAGACCGATGTATATCTTGTAAAGGGATATGGTTTGACCAGCATGAATTATCTGATGCAAAAAAAATAAAAGAATCAAAATCAATTGATATTGGTGATTCAAAAATCGGAAAAGAACAAAACCAAAACGACCTAATTAATTGCCCTAAGTGTAATACTAAAATGATTCGAATGGTTGACGCACAACAAAGCCATATATGGTTTGAACACTGTGTTACTTGTTCTGGAAATTATTTCGATGCAGGAGAGTTTAAAGATCTACAAGAGGATACAATTTTTGACTTCGTTAAGACTTGGCTAACCCCAGAAAGAAAACCTTAATTTTTTCATTTAGCTAAACACAGGGTTCATTTATTGATTTAGAAAGGCCCGAACGAACATGTAAATCACGCTGTGGGAATGGGATTTCAATGTCATTATTCCTCAACTTTTTCTCAATTATAAAGTTCATTTGACTAGTGAAGTGAATTGGTGTTGCAGTCATCTCCTCCGTCCAGACCGCCAGCTCAAAATTAAGCGAGTTATCACCAAATTCAGTGAACATCACCAACGGTGGCGGATTTTTTAAAGTTTTTGGATGCTCAACAGCTGATTCAAGCAATAAATTCTGTAATAGTTTTAAGTCAGTTCCATAGGCAACCCCGATCGGCACGCGAATCCTAACCTTTGGATCGCCGTGGCTCCAATTTGTGACCGTATTAGAAATAAAATCCGCATTTGGAACAATCATCGTAATATTATCATTAGTTACCACCGTCGTACTGCGCAATTGTATCTTTGTGACACGGCCAGCCACACCCGCCACATCAATTCGATCGCCTATCGAAATAGGCCGCTCAGCTAAAATAATAATACCACTTACAAAGTTATTTATAATATTTTGAAGACCAAAACCTACTCCAACCCCGAGAGAAGCAGCGACAATTGCAAGAGAACTCAGATCGAACCCAGCAATCTGAAAAGCAATATAAAAACCAATCGCAATTAAGATATATCCAAAAATTCGACTCAATCCATATTGCAATGAATTTTGAAGTCGGGTCTTGGATAGAAAACGACGAATAATTAGACGCTGAAGTAATCGCTCTGCAACAATGACTATTGCAAAAAGGAAAACGATCATCAGAATTCCACCAATAGTTACAGTTCCATCTCCAAATAGTTCTGCACCCCAAACCTTGGCGACAAAATTCCAAATAGATTGCAAGGTATCGTTCACGTAATTTATTAGGATCGACCTAATGACACCTCCTAATCAACTAAAAAATAAAAATAACTATTTTTTATACCTCTTATATAAACAAAAAAAATTAATGCTTTGGATTATTTATAAGTTTTTTGTCAAACCATTTAGTAAAAGTTCTCATATCCAATATTATTGTAGCCCACCCGTGTCCTTTCCCTTTTTTACGAATTAACTCCACTGTTGTTCCATTATTACTCGCCTCTTTAAGAAACTGTTCTGATTGTTCTATAGGCACTAATGCATCTTTGTCTCCATGTATAATAAGAACTGGCGGTGTATTTTCATCAACGTGATATAGCGGTGACAAATCATAACCAACTCTTTTCCATTCAGCCAAATCATCTGGATCAATACCAAATACCTTACGATATCTTTTTGGAGGGCCTCCATCATCTAAATTTTCCGAAGAATCACCCAAGTTTAAAAGATCAGTTACAGGAAAAAAAACTGCAGCAGCACGAAACAAACCACTTGGCTTTCCTGTAATTTGTTTTCCTTTTGTAGCTAGCATAAGAGCAAGATGACCTCCAGCACTTGCCCCAGAAACTCCAAGCTGATCAGGAGAGATCCCATAATCTTTTGCATTAGTCCTTATATGCTTAACTGCAATTATTACATCTTCGTATATTTGTGGAATAGTTGCGTCTGGTTGGGATAAATGAGAAACAGCAAAAAGTGTATAACCTCGTTTCAAGAATGATTTCCCATAAATCGGTTTAAAATCATCAGGATTTGATCTCCAGCTACCGCTCACAATAAAAACTATGCCAGTTCCATTTGAAATTTTTGGATGCATTAATTCATAAGTTAAATCATGACTATTCCGTTTCCCATAAACAACTGTCTCTCTTTTATCTAAGTAATTATTTACGCATCCAGTATTTAGGATAATTACACCGAAAATTATTAAGATAAAAAATATATTCTTTATTTCATTTTTCATGAAAAATTAATTATTTAAACAGCTGGGAGACAAATATTAAATTTCCATCTGCAGAACAAAAGCACAAGTTAAATTGCAATAGAAAATTCAATTAAGAAATAATCTTTTCAATTGAGCACAATTATGGAAATGATTATTTTTCAGATCCAATTTATAATGACAACTAAAACTATTAAAAGGCGAACTTTCATTGCAGCTACTGCAGCAGCACCGGTCATTTTACCAAAAACTATTTTTGGAGCGGATCGAAAACTAAACATCGCATTTATAGGCATGGGAGGACAGATACAAGGGCACGTAAGTAATACATTACAACTTGGCCATAATGTCACCGCATTCTGTGACGTTGACCCCAATCAAACAAACAACTCTCTTAACAGGCACAAAGATAAGATCAAAAATGTAAATACATACATGGATTATCGAAAGTTGCTGGAAAAGGAAAAGTCACTTGATGCAGTTGTAATTGGAACACCAGATCACTGGCATGCTCCAATTTGCAAAGCTGTAATGAAGGCTGGTAAACATGTCTATTGCGAAAAACCATTAACCCACACTATCGCCGAATCCCGAGAACTGCGTAATCTATCCCGCAGTTCAAAAGTCATAACTCAAACTGGAAACCAAGGTAGTGCCTCATCAAATTTACGCCGAAGCATTGAGTTAATTCAATCTGACCTAATTGGCCAAATTTCAAACGTGCATGTATGGCATCCGGCACATGGCTGGCCAAATGGCGGCTCGCGTCCAGCAGGAGAAGACCCTACCCCAAAAGGAATGAATTGGGATTTTTGGTGTGGCCCTTCTGCTATGCGACCTTACAAGTCAGGGATTTACCATCCCGGTAAATGGCGTGGATGGTACGATTTTGGGAATGGCTCAATTGGTGACTTTTGTTGCCATTCCTTCAATATGCCAGTGCGCGCACTCAATCTAAAATACCCAAGCAAAGTCAAGATTAGTAACGTAGAGAAAGCTGGTCTGGAAACATACGCTAAAACAGTAACTCACACATTCCATTTTCCGGCTGAGGGAAAACGAGCAGCAGTAAATCTTATATATTATACAGGTGGAGCCGATATGCCCCCAAAACATATTACAGATCAACTAGTCGGTACCTTTGGAAATATCCCAAGAGTAGGCGCAATAATTGAAGGCGAGAACGGCCTTCTCTCCTCGGGACTGTGGAACTCACAATGTTATCTTAAACTAAAGGATGACAAGAAATTCATTGGCCACGGCAATCACGGCGAAGCCAAGAAAGTCGCGCAAACTCTTCCCCGCGCAAACGGACATTTTCGTGAATGGACAGATGCAATCATTAATAACGGTAAAACATTCGCCTCATTTGATATAGGAGGCCATCTAACAGAAATAGGCCTTTCTGGCATTGTCGCTCTTAAACTACAACAAAACATAAATTGGGATGGAGAAAAGATGAAAGTCATTGGAAATTCTGAGGCTGATACGCTTATTCAAAAACAAACCCGCAAGCGTTGGCTTTAAACTCTATAGATTAAACCAAAAATTTAATTTAATCTTCTTCCTTACTGGAGCGAGTCGTAAGATCAAGAAGCGCTTGGCGCAGATCTTTACCTTTATGCAACATCGCATATACTTCATCAATTATTGGGGTATCAACCTTGCGCTTTCTAGCAAGATTCCATGCAGAGCGTGATGTTGGAAAGCCTTCGATAGCTGAAGCTGACGATGCAAGAATATCTGTTAACTTTTCACCCCGTCCAATTCGCTGCCCAAACTGATAGTTACGACTGAGATTAGAAAAACAAGTAACTGTTAAATCACCTAAACCACCAAGCCCAGAAAAAGTGTCTGGGTTAGCTCCACAAGCTAAACCCAGTCGACGAATCTCAGCAATGGCACGAGTGACTAGAGCTGCCTTAGAATTATCTCCAAAACCAAGTCCTGCTGAAGCTCCTGCAGCAATAGCGATAACATTCTTTAGCGCCCCACCTAATTCAACTCCTATTGGGTCCTTACTTGTATATACTCGAAATGAAGGCCTATGAAAAATTCCTTGAACAACAGCTGCTGCCTCAGGGTATTTACTAGCAGATACAGCTGCTGTCGGCATATCACGACAGACTTCTTCTGCCAAAGTCGGCCCAGACAATGCTACCACTTTAGCCAAAGGCATATTCTCTCTCACTATTCCACTCATAGTCAGTCCCGAATCAAACTCAATACCTTTAGTCACACTTACAACCACACCATTGAACTGGTTTAATTGAGCTGTAATTTCACGAAAAGCACTAGACGGTACAGCAAGAACAAGACAATCAGCCCTTTCGACAGCCTTTATCAAATTTGGCTGTGTAGGAATTCCTACTGGCAAATTTATATCTGGCAAGTAACGCTCGTTTTTTCCACTACTTTCTAGCGCAACTAAAGAGTCGATATCACGCCCCCAAAGACATACTTCTCTTTTAGAAATAAAAAGGAGTCGTGCCAAAGCTGTACCCCATGCACCAGCACCAATAACTGTAGTTCTCATGATTCCTCCTTAATATTATTGAGGACCTTTTTATCAAAGAGTCGATGTTCGCTTCCGTTCATTAGTTTTTGAATATTGGATACATGTTTTAAAATCGCCATAACACCAAGAACAAAAAATACCCAAAAGAGAATCCCAAAACGATTATCAAGATCGCTTGGCCAAGTAGCTGTTGCTAATGGCAAAACTATTGCAGCTATTATTGAAGCAACAGAGACATAACGGGTAATAAGAAGAGTCAAAACCCATGAAACAAAACAGATCACAAATGGTATGAGAGCAAGTCCTCCTACAACTCCAGCGGTGGTCGCTACCCCTTTACCTCCCTTAAATCCCAACCAACAACTAAAATTATGACCAAGTATTGCTGCGACACCCAAAGTCAAACTCAAATAATCTGACTGAGGAACATATCCATCTGGAAACAGCTTCATGATGATTCCTGGGAAAACAATACAAGGGATTAACCCTTTTAACACATCGACAAGAAGTACTACAATCCCGATTACAACCCCTAAATTCCGAATAGCATTGGTAGCTCCAATATTGCCACTACCAACCTTTCGCAAGTCCAGTCCCTTAATCCTCCCAGCGATATAACCCGTGGGCAAAGAACCGAACAAATAACCAATAAAAACAGCCAGTAGCCAGACAAGCCCCTCCATAAAGATAGTTTAGAGTGCAGCAATTGCCTCGACCAGCTTGTTGTTACATAGCAAACGCGGATTGCTTTCGACCGGGCTTGCCAGTTAGGTTGGTTCTGTTTTAGAGATAAAAACTCCGATGATTGAAGTAGAGAACCTAACTAAACACTATGGGCAACATGTAGCTCTAGATGGAATTACGTTTTCTGTTGAGCATGGTGAGGTGGTTGGCTTTCTTGGCCCAAACGGTGCTGGAAAAAGTACCACCATGCGAATTCTGACCACTTTTTTAGCGGCAACCTCTGGATCGGTATATATAGGCGGCGATTGTGTTTTTGAGCAGCCTAACAGGGTTAGAAGACGTATTGGTTATATGCCTGAAAATAATCCTCTACCAATCGATTTGCGAGTAAGAGACTATTTAGATTTTCGCGCACAGCTTAAACATCTGAGCAAGGATATGGCCACAAAACGTATAGATGAAGTAGTTGATGAATGTGGCATCTCGGATGTAGCCAATCGATATATTGGCCAGCTATCTCGTGGCTATCGCCAACGAGTCGGCATGGCAGATGCATTACTGGCAAACCCTGAATTAATCATACTTGATGAACCAACATCTGGACTAGATCCAAATCAGATACGTTCGGTTCGAAGTCTAATTCGTAAACTTTCAGGAAAGCATACAGTTCTAATTTCTTCACACATTCTATCGGAGATTGAAATGACATGTGATAGAGTCATTATCCTTCATGAAGGAAAACTATTGGCTAGTGGAGAAATGAAGCAATTAATAAGCAAATCTAATTTGGCTGTAGTAGCTGAAATCTGCGCACCCTTGAACGACATAAAAAATTGGGCGAGTGAAATTGCACTAGAAAACTCAGAACTCATAGAACAAAAAAACGGATATGTAAGGTGCCGTTTTTCCGCAATAAAAAACAACGATATACGAGAACAGATTTTCACTATTGTAAATGAACGCGGCTGGGAACTACGAGAGCTTTCTCTTCAAACACCTTCTCTTGAAGACTTGTTCGTTAGCCTTACAAATGGAGAGGAAGGAAATCGATGAATGTTTTTCGAGCACTAATTCGACGAGAGTTATTTATGTTTTTCCAAGGTCCAACTGGTTTCATAATTATCTCAGCAGTGCTTTTCCTCATTGGCTTGGGTTTTTTAGTTGTACTTTATGGCCTCAACGGTGAAGCAACCCCAATGCCTGTGACACAGATATTTTATGAAACCTATTTCTTTTGGTTGATTTTACTACTTATTGCCCCTGTTATTACGATGAGAAGTTTTGCTATGGAACGAGCAAGCGGCACATACGAAAGTTTAATGACTTCTCCAGTTGGAGACTGGCAAGTGGTACTTTCAAAATTCACCGGTGCATTAATTTTTTATATGATTCTTTGGACCCCTCTTTTATTATGCAGCATAGTAGTCCGATTTTATGTAGGTGAATCTGCTGTCCTCGGGGTTGGCACCATTTGCACGACATCGATGGGAATCTTATTGATAGGAAGTCTATATGTATCAATCGGATGCTTCGCTTCAGCATTAACTCAAAACCAAGCTGTTGCTGCAGTAAGCAGTTTCGCTATTGGATCAGCGCTATTCTTTGCTGGCTTTTTCTCATATTTTTCTGGAGATCGAACAGACTTTTCTTCACTGCTAGCTCGACATATTTCATTAGCAAATCACATGGAATCTTTTACCAGAGGAATACTGGACCTTGGAGCAATAGTTTTCTTCCTGAGCCTGACAATCATGTTTCTGTATCTCACCCACAAGTCTGTTGAAAGCCGACGCTGGAAATAAAATATGGAAAATAAGAAAAAATTTGCTAGTTTTTCGCCCACTGTTCGCAGAGTGATCTCGCAACGAGTATTCCTCTCCGCGATCTTAGCTGTTTTGTGCGTAATCCTCGCAAACACACTGGCAATTCGAAACCCTACAAAAATCGCATTTGCAAAATCAGCAAATCATAATCTTTCACCTCTTACAAAAAAAGTCCTCACATCATTGACTAACGAAATTCGCGTAGTTGTCCTATTTGATAAACAGTCTGATCTTTTTGATCCAGTAAGAAACTTACTTATTGAATACGAACGTATATCGGCAAATATAAAGCTAGAATTTATCGATTTGGCTCGCGACCCGGCACGCGCAGAGGAAGTTCAACAAGAACTACGATTACCAGCGAATACACCTAGTAGTCGCATACTATTTTCAGCGCAGGAAAGAGTGAAAATTGTTAATGATAGCGAACTTTCAATTCTAGATTTTTCAGAGTTTATGGACAAGCGCGTAGCACGGAGAACACACTTTGTTGGAGAAAAATTATTCACATCAGCAATAGTCGCAGTGAATGAAGGTACTCAAACAAAGATAGGATTCGTAACTGGCCATAGTGAGCACAAAGCCAGCGACCAAGGTGGACAATGGGGTTATTCTAAATTCGCACTTATGCTTCAACAAAAGGGATTCGCACTTCAAGAAATTCCACTTAGTGGGACTAACTCCATACCAACAGACTGTAGACTTCTAGTAATTCCTGGCCCTCGAACACCTTATGGATCAGATGAGTTGAATAAACTCCATGAATATATTGGTACAGGCGGAAATCTTTTTACACTATTCAATTTCTATTCACTCCAGCGCCCAAGCGGACTTGAAACTTTCCTCGAAGGGTACGGGTTTGAGATTGGGATAAACCAAGTTTCCGACTCGAAAAACGAACAGTCTGGCAAAAGCGGACTACTACTTGTTGATGATTTAGGCAGTCATCCTATCACTAAACCAATACTTGGCAGCAGGTTACAAATGGTATTACCTCGCTCAGTCGGACATCCTAATTCAGATGAAGGCACTGATGATCCACCAACCATTACCGTGCTTGCAAATTCATCAAACTCTAGCCAAGCAATAATTCAAACGCAGGACAAAAAAGGTGCAGTGGAAAAAGCAGGGAAAATCCCACTAATAGCTGCTAAAGTACATATGAATGAAAACCAAGAGCCGGGAAGAATTGTCGTTACTGGAGATTCATTATTTCTGGGAAATAGCGCCTTCGAGGCAGGAGCTAACCGAGACTTTGCCAATCTTGCTGTTAACTGGCTACTTGAGCGAACACACCTTCTAGAAATCGAACCACGGGCTGTAACAGAGTATCGCATCAATCTTTCTAGTGCGGAAATGAATTCCATTACATGGGTGCTTCTTCTTTTGTTGCCAGGGGGAACTCTTGGTATTGGTCTATTATGGTGGCGACGCCAAATGAAACGATAATGAACCCTAAGGAATTCAAATGGCTCAACATCTTAGCAGCATTACTAGCTGTTGCCTGTCTATATGACTATTTACTGTCACCAGCCGATGATAATCTAAATAAAGCAGAACGTTTATTCCCGAAACTCGACAAGGATATAATCAACTCATTTACTATAATTCGCGGCAAAAATAAAATTATTGCCACAAAAAATAATAGTCAATGGCGAGTAGGTAACCCTGATTATCCGGCTCACCCAGAACGAATTAAACGGCTGGCCAAATTGCTCGCTGAACTGAGAGTCAGCCAACACATAACTGAAGCTGACTGGACTGAAACTGGTAATGAAGAGACATTTGGCCTAATCGATTCCACCAAAGCTCTAGTTCGCTGGCAGATTGGAGAAAAAGAACAATCTATCGAAGTTGGCGCTCTGGCATTATTTGGACGGCAAACTTATGTGCGATTACCCGGAACGCGCGATGTAATACTGGTAGATAGTGATTTGGCTAACTGGGTTCCGCGAACCTCAAACGATTGGAGAGACCTACGTCTTATTCCTGAAAACTTAGACTTTGATTCACTCAGATTTTGGGGGCAAAGCCGCACTGTGCAATTGTTGAAAGAAAGCAATAAAACATGGCGAATGAAGGAACCAATCGAAACAGAAACGGACCAGTCAATAATTCTACAAATTATTAATCGCATGCAACTATCCCGTATTATTGAGATAGCTCCAGAAGAACCAACAAAAAGCGAACCTGATGCCACAGTAAGATTAGCCAAAAACGGAAAAACACTTGTTGAACTAAGCTTTCGAAAAACTGAGGATTCGGAAGATAACAAGATTTGGGTGGATCATTCTGGTCGAGGAAATGTTGCAATTGAAGATGACGGCCTGTTGACTTTACTGCGGCTGCCACATGATCAGTTTCGTAACCAAGCAATCTTTCGAAGACCTCTTGATGAAGTCACTTCTTTCTCAGTAGAAGCCATTAATAAATTTAGTGTAAACAAACAGATAGATGGATCATGGCAAGTTACTGGATCAAAAAAATTTACAGCTGATACTATGCTAGTGAATAATATGCTATCCAACATTCGTAATGGACAAATAATCGGATTTGTAAAAGACAATGCTACTAATAACGATTTCAAAAAAAATGGGCTTGAAAAACCATGGCTGAATTTGTCAATTGATGGAAAATCCTCTTCTGAAGGTATCTGGAAAAAATCAATCTCTTTTGGTACTTTTGATAACAAACAAGTTATAGCCCGGCTAAATAGCGAACCAACAATTGTATCATTGCCACGAGCCCAGGCAATTCTGTTACCAAAAGAAGAGTTCAAACTTCGCCAAAGACGATTATGGACATTTGCAACTAATCAGGTAGCTGCAGTTACAATCACATTAAAAAACAAACCTACCCGCATGTTGCGCATGCCTAACGCGACGTGGCGCAGCAATGACAATAAGGCACTTGATCAAATTCAATCTGCTATGCTAGAGGAGACTATTTACCGAATGGGTATAATCAGTGCAATAGAGTGGATTGGCGAAGGGAATGCCGCTGTCAAGGCTGCTGGAATAGAAAACGGAGCAGGTCAAATTATCGCCCTAGTGGACACTTCAAATGGCCAAAAGAACTTCACATTAGCTTTTGGCAACAAAGATCCATTTGGAAGAACTAGGGTTATGACTACGCATTATGAGATCCCCACCCTTTTCACTTGCCCCAAGGAATTTAGTAATATCTATACTGCCACAATTCAGTCTCTCGGTCTGATCCAACCATAACTTATAGTCACTGCTATTCCAATTGACTCCGCTTGACCGTAAATTTATAGATTTGCTCACCATCTATACTATGTACGGCATAAGTCACTTTAGGGTCATCGGCCTTAGTATCAAAATCAACAGTTCCAAAAGATTGCTTGGCATTGTAAGAGTAAATTGCCTCATCCATTGTTTTGTGGACATGCTGATTCGTGAGGCGGCTGCTATTAAATTCGTATAAAGCATAATCGTCTGAACGTTCTATTTTCCACAGATCCGAACGATGTCGATCAGCACTCATCAATAAAACTCCCTTGATATTATTCTCTGTAAGAAATTGAAAAATCTCATTTCTCTCATTCTTAAATCCATTCCAAGTATCTTTACTGTCTCCTTTAGCCTTAAAAACCCAAGGCACAGGAGAGACTAAAACTTTAAATGTCCCCGTAGAACCTTTGATTGTATTTAGCAACCAACGCTTCTGTACTGACCCTAACATGCTAAGTTTTCCTTTAGTTTTTTTAGGGTTAGTCCTGTAATAACGCCCATCAATGCTAATAAAATGAATGTCGTTAATATAAGTGTCCCACCAGATGCCAGGCTGTTTATCACCGCCGCCGAAAGCCGGATTAGCCCAATTATCTCGAAATATTTGATAGGTTGAGCGCTTCCATTTTGGAGTCTCTATATCCGGTCCACCGAAACAATCATTTAAACCAAAATCATGATCATCCCAAATAGAGAAAACACTAACACCTGCAACAAGAGCACGATATTCAGAACGTGACTGCCGACGATAATAACAGTAGTGATGCATATCCATAACATCAGTGTTATCAATGTATACATTATCACCAAGCTGGAATAATGCTTGAGGCTTGGTAGCAGCTATAGTGTTCCAGACATACTCATGTTGCGGAACAAAGCCTGCCCCTCCCCCAAACGCCAAACGAAAATTACCAGCACTTCCAATTCGATTGAAAGTTGTAAATCGTTGTTTAGGAGAGTCATTTTTTTCTCCGTCAATAAATATGACGTATTGGTAATCTGTCTTTGGCTTCAAACCCTTGAGCATTAGCTTGACGACATGATCGTTCTCTTGCTTGGAACGAGCAGATGCTTCAACTCGATTAGATGATATAAGGGGATCAGTATTAGCCTCTACAACTACCTGAGAAGGTCCCGCAGTTCGCAACCATATCACCGCACTACTTCCAGTTAAATTTGCTAACATTGGACCATGAACTGGTGATTTGCCATTCTCACGTAGAAGTCGCTGCATTAGCGGCCGATTACGAATAGCATTCAGCCCATTGTGAGTCCCTCCAATAATTCTGCCTACATGGAGCCCTAAATTTATAGCTCTTTCAACACTAGACTCGGCTTCTTTAAGCTTACCCAGTTCACAATATGCAACCGCAAGCATGTAATACGTCTCTGCATCTTTTGGCAGATTTTTGGATACTTTATTAAGAAATTGAACTGCAATCTCTGCTTGATCCGTTCGAATAAGGTCAAGTGCCTTTTGGTGTATACGCTTATATTGAGAAAAATCTGGCCTTGGAATCTTAGCCGAGTTGGTTTGCGCCCAACCTTTAATCAGTGTCATTAGTAATAATTGAACTAATATCAATCGTAAAAATACATGCATGTCGAAGACAATGTGCCGTAGGCATTATGTTCCCGCAAAATAAAAGTGGGTATCGCTAATAGGAAAACCAATTGACAGTCAAGTGACTTTTGCTAACCTGCGTGTCTGTGAATTTTCAATCCAAAAAGTTTTTTGGCTACTTTAGTCGCTGGTATCGATTTACTAGCACAAACAGCCTGCAAGCCTTGGAAATGTGAGAAAGTCAAAAAAGAATTTACCAAGCCGCAGGCAAAAAGCCTGCGGTTTTTTTATCTCAAAAACAAAAAAAATTTAAATTAAAATGATAGTAGTACTAAAAAACAGTGTCTCTCCCGAAGATGAACAGGCAGTCGTCGAAGAAATAAAAAAACTCGGTTATAAACCGCACATAATGCATGGCGTAGCTCGCACCGTAATAGGAGCGATAGGTGATGAACTTTCACATGGTGATCTAGACGTGCTTAACGCATGGCCTCAAGTCGAATCGGTAACTCCTATCCAAAAACGCCACAAACTAGTTAGCCGAGAAGCACACCCCGAAGACTCTACAGTCAATGCAGGTGGAACCATTGTTGGTGGAAAAAAAATTCAGGTAATGGCTGGCCCTTGCTCAGTTGAAAATGAAGAGCAATTAATGAAAACCGCGCATGCAGTGAAAGCCGCTGGTGCCACCATGCTACGTGGCGGAGCTTACAAGCCGCGCACCTCCCCTTACGAATTTCAAGGTCTAGGGGAAGAAGGTCTCAAACTACTTTCTAAAGCCCGAGAAGAAACCGGATTACCTATAGTCACTGAACTGCTTTCTCAAGATCACGCGGAGCTAGTTGCAGATTATGCTGATATGTTACAAATCGGCACGCGCAACGCACAAAATTTTCAATTAATTATAGCTGCAGCAAAAACTGGAAAACCGGTTTTACTAAAACGTGGAATGTCTATGCGTATTATGGAATGGCTATTAGCCGGTGAATACGTTTTGGCTAATCAAAATTCAAACCTTCTTTTCTGTGAAAGAGGCGTGCGAACATTCGAAGATTATACGAGAAACACACTAGATCTTTCTGCAGTGGCTGTTGTGAAAAATGAATCTCACTGTCCAATCGTTGTCGATCCAAGCCAAGGTTGTGGCAAGGCATCTCTTGTTAGGGCTATGTGCAAAGGGGCTGTAGCAATGGGAGCAGATGCGCTTATTGTCGAAGTTCACCCCGATCCAACCCACGCAATCAGCGATGCTGCTCAACAAATCGATCTCGAAGGATTCAATGAGCTCATGAAAGAGTTAGTACCAATCGCAGAGTCGGTTGGCCGCGAAATGTAATTATACTCTTAAAAGCATTATTGAAAAAGTTTACCAGAGATTTTCTCCATATTGCCACCCGTTATTAGTTGGCTCTTTGATTAGAGAATCCAGTTCGGGCATACCTTTTATCTTCATCTGCTTGCTATCCCACTGAATATTTTTACCTGTCCTCTGAGCAATAGCTCCCAACAGAACCATTTCAGTTAGAGGAGCTGCGTAATCAAAATTAGAGCCAGGCATCGGACCATCTCCCTTAATTGCACGGTACCATTCCTGAATAGGACCATTGCCTACAGAGGGTAGTTTCGGGATTTTGACTAATTTGCTCTTCATCTCCATGAACCTCTTACCAGGAGTAATCATAGGACTATTAGGACGCATTCCTGAATGATAAAGGGTCTCCTTTGTCCCTTCCATATACATACCACCTCCGCTAGGAAGATCCTTATCTTTTTGCCACCTTTTAGGTTTTGGAACCTCATAACCTTTCTCAAACCACTTTAAAGTAACAGGAGGCTTTTTCCCTCGAGATGGAAATTTATAAGTAACCACCGACCCCATCGGAATGAAGCCCTTTCCTGGAGGATCTTTGCGATCTATTTCAACTGTCGTAGGCGACCCAAGTCCAAGAACCCAAAATGGTGCATCAAATGTGTGGCATCCAATATCCCCTAAAGAACCGCAACCGTAATTCCACCAACCACGCCATTTTACAGGAACATAATCAGCGCTATAGTCTTTATGTTTAACAGGTCCCTGCCACAAATCCCAATCGAGAGTATTTGGTACTGAACCTGTCACAGGCGGAAAAGAACTTGGAGGCACAAACCAAGGTGGATTCGGCCGATTAGTCCAAGTAATAACTTCACGAACATCACCAACTACATCTGCGTCAACCCACTCTTTAATACGTCGCATACCGGGAAATGTATGGCCTTGATTACCCATTTGAGTGATCACCTTGTAATGTTGGGCAGCCTTACGAAGTGTACGAACTTGCCAGATATTGTGAGCTAAGGGTTTCTGAACAAAAACATGCTTTCCTCGCTCCATTGCTGCCATTGCTGCAGCAAAGTGAGTATGATCAGGTGTTGAAATAGATACAGCATCAATATCTTTGCCCATTTTATCGAGCATCACTCGAAAATCTTTGAACTTAGCTACGTTAGGATATTTCTTATATGCATTGGCAGCTCGAGCATCATCCACATCGCACATAGCCACAAGGTTTTCACTAGCTGCTTCATTTAAAGCATAACCACCCATGCCACCCACGCCAACAACTGCAACATTGATTTTTTTTGTTTTACCAGGTTGAGCAATTGAAAATTTAGGAAGTGAAAAAGCGCTTGTGGCAAGCAACGTACTTTTAGTGAAGGTTCGGCGATTCATTTTTTAAATTAAAATTTTGCAAATTTGTAAGAGAAAGAAATAATGATTTTATCATCTTTAGTTTGCAAGAGATTCCGCAGTTAAAAATTATTTAGTTAGATTGATTAAGTTTATAATTAAAATCAAAAGATGCTCCGAAATTAAATCGAATATGCTTTGTGAAAATAGATTAAAATTTATATTTTATTGATGCAATAACTCAAATAATTAGTAATATTTTTCATCTGTTTAATAGATGCTAATTTCTACCTTATGAAGTATTTACTCTTTATTACTGCTTTTTACTACTTAACTCATTTAGCGGCAGCAGATTCCATATTAATCAACGGAAGTTTTGAAGACGATTTTAATGATAAAAATGGATGGATACTAGCATCCAACTTGCCACCTGTGAGATCTGATAAAGAAGCACACAGCGGAAAATATAGTCTGCACTCTAAACTAAAGAATGAATTTGCTCTCCCAAACGAGGGCCACTTAATCCAGTCGGTAAACAACGGAATTATCGGAGGGGAAAAATATGATCTAACTTTTTGGATAAAAGAGATTGATTATGGAGTAAGCTATGTGCAGCAATATATGATCAATTGGGTATCTGAAGCAGGGCCAGTTGGTAATATTGGTTTAACAAACTTTAAAGGGGGAAAAAATTGGACAAAGGTTTCAATTCCAAAATTGACTGCTCCAAATAACGCAACGGGGTTGCGATTAATGTTTCGCTTTGTCACGGGCGCAATAAAGGGAGGGTCTGGAGAAGTCTTTATTGATGATATAGCAATAAAGCGCAGCGACTATACCAAAGAATATAACAAACTGTTGAAAACCAATCCAAGTATAGCCAAAGCAATTAAAGAGGGTAAAATATCCAAAGAAAAAGTCCTTTCCGGTATTAGATCAAGAGAAGAGGAAAAGCAGGCTGACCAAAAAAATAATTGACGATAATATAATTTATAAGGATCACTCCGCCAGAAGGGACAAAGCTACCAAGACATAAGAAGTTGTTAAATTTGAGTCACCTTCCATCCAGCGTTTATTGGAATTTTTCCATGAACCATCCTTATTTTGAAGAGAAATCAATTTTACAGCTAACTGATTTCTCCAATCTATCAATTCAGATTCTGGCCCCTTAAGAGTTTTTACACCATGAGCTGTCAATGCTTTGCTCATTAGATGAAAATAATAATATAGCCCTTCCTGCCCCATCCCAGGATTTTCACTCAAAGTATAATTCTTGCTAAGCCAATCAATTACAGCACTAACACGTTCATCATCTTTACTTACTTTGGCGTAAGCAAAACTCATCATTCCAGCATAGCTAATTGATCCATAAGAGCGTAATGCTACCTTCTTTGTTTTCTCGTCGGTTACTTCTCCAGCCTTACTTTCACCAGGATGATAAATAAAACCTCCTCTATCCTCAGCCTTGTTCGAAAGATTAGAATTATTACTTAACTCGGGAAGATTCTGGCAGCTAGCCAAAAAATGCTCCAAAGCCTTCCAGTCAAGATCATGCTTCAACAGTTTTTTGCCTTGATCCTTTTTTTGTAAAGCAGATTCCGAAAGGCGCATTGCTTCAATTGCCATAAGCGTGTTGTTCATGTCGGAATGATCATATTTATCATTATAACCAACGCCACCATCATTAGGGTTATCCTGTTTTCCACTATCACCAAGATCTACCTGAGATCCAGCAATATAAGCACGTGCCTTTTCAATTAGTGCCCTGTAACGTTCATCATTAGAAACTGAGAATGCCATCAGCGAACAGGCTGTATTATAATTAATTAAACGACCGTCATGAATTGATCCATCAGACTTCGCCAAACTAACCAAATAATCGTAAGCCCTTCTTCGCTCCGATTCATATTTTGCATCTAGGCTCGAAACATCTGACATTTTCAAAGCAACTAAGGCTAATCCAGTCAAAGCAGGAAGCTCAGAGTCTGTCCACCACCCTGTAGCATTTTGGTTTTGATATAAAAATTTAACCCCCTTCTCTATTGCCTGCCTTATGTTCTTCTGATTAACCGATTTTTCAAAAGAAAACATATTATTTGAAAAAAAAGCAATATACCCAATCAAAACTGTAAGCTTTATTTTAGTGAACATATATTAATCTCTAATTTTCGTTTTTTTTGATTTAGTTGGATAAATAAATATTTGGACTATTGATTCTTTTGGCGGCACCTGTTTTGACCAAACGTGTGCGCCAAACAAACTCGTATCAATCATTGGTTCAATCAAGGATAATGCGTCTGGATCCGGCTGCAAACTAAGAATAGAACCAAGCTCATCCGCGGATAAAATCCCATTTGATCTGACTTTTGAACCAGTCCATTTCCAATATGATGGCTTTAGCTTAAAAGATTTTTCGGTTTCCTTATCCGTCACCTCAGAAGCAACTTCAATTGGGTATTGAGCAATACAATCCATAATTGATTTTCGAACCCATCGGCCGTCTTTCTTCCAAGAAATTTCTACAGACAATTTAATCTTGGGGCTTGCACCTAAAAGAAGTAACGCCACATGCAAATCTCCTGGCTTTATCTTAGTACTTAAAAAGCTTTCATGAGTTTTCCCCTGCTCAGTAACAAGGGCATACTCTATCAGCCCAGTAATTTGATTAATCTTTGCAGGAAAAGCCGCAACTCTATTTTTAGCATCAACAGTCACTTCGCCTACTCTATATATATCCCCCTTAACCCTTTTGACCTTATTTGAAAACTTTTCAGGTATTATTAGCTCTGAAACCTTTTCGTTTACCAATGGCTTAGGAGTCGGAAATTCACTAGTTTGCACAGATTGATTTAGGCTCGAAGCCTGCAACGAGGCATCTAACTGATCTTCGATAAGTGGCTCTTGAGCTGATCTTGAAATCCATTTTTCAAACTTTGATTTAAAAAGTTCACTTTCAAAACCGCCCAAATTTATTTTTTGAATAGTTATTATTGGAATCGCCAATTCTCCATAGATTTTTGATTCTCCAAACAAAAATTCATTATTAGATTTTTTAACTACCAAATCTAAAATTGAACCGTCTACTAAAAATAACCTTGCTTGCGACTTAAAATCATAATTCAAAATATCAAGGTCTAATTCATCTAAATCCTCAATACTAACAACCTTATCTAATCTCTCTATTGGAACAGTAAATCGTTCGGATGTTAATTCAAATTGAACACTTTCCCGATTAAGGCTTAGTAATTCCCCCTGTCCAATATCATTATTTCTTGTAAGCAATAAATGGGTTGGAGGATCTTCAAGGCCAAATCTAGAAACTATCAACGCACGATTTAAATTTTCTAAACTAGCTTCAATATCCTTTTCAGTCTTTTTAAAATTATATTCTCGCTCTTCAAGCACACTTTTCTTCTTTTTAGCTAATGGTTCCGTTGAAAGAATGGGATTAATCAAGAGGTCAGAACTTGTTTTAGCCTTGTTTAATCCAACGATCGCAAAAACATTCCTCCCTTTTCGCAGTAGACTGATGTATTTAGAAATATCAAATTGCTCTAAATCTCCGGATTCATGGCTACTTGTAGCTATACTAAATTGATCTAAACGCCCTTCTGGAGCATTAGCTGAGGCGATTTTTTTTCCATTCAAATAAGCAGCAAATCCATCATCATAATCTATTATCAAATAGAGAGAATCCAACTTAGATTCTTCTTTAATTTCGAACTCATGACGCATCAGAACAGCTGTTGTTCCCTTAGGGACTTCAGTCAAAACACCTCGGTCGCCATATCCTATACCTATTAAACCAACTTTAAATTTAACATGGTCATAATCAATATTTGTCCAACCGATTAATCCTTCTTTAGCTTTTAGCTCAGTGTTAGCTAAATATTTCCAATCTACCCATTTTCCAAATATTTCATTCCCATTAATATTTTTTGAACGAAGTCTTCTTATGGGATTAAACTCGATTGCTTTAACACATAACTTATCAATTTTTTTGACTGATTTATCAAACGGCATCTGAAATTTAACTCCAGTATTACTGTAGGATGAAACAATACATGGAATAATCTCGCCATGCCTCAAATATAAAAGATGAGGATAGCCTCCTTTATCATAAGGCAAAAACTTACTTAGTCCCTGGGGCTTACGTTCAACACTGACTGAACCAATTTCTGAAAGCCTTAAAGCAGACTGGGATCCTTCGGGATTCCAAGCCAAAGGAAAACCAATTGAATTAAATGCAATCTCTCCTCTCAACCTACCGCCTGGGTAAGTCATACTGTCGAAATTCGGATCTAGTTTTGAATCAACCTTAGATCCATTATAGGCATCTGATTTTGATTCGCTTGAATAAAACTTTAAGTAAGATGCCCCGGCCAAAAAGCAATCGATTGGCAGATCAGAAAATTGCGTCTTTAATTTAATTTGGTTACAATTTAACTCCAAAATTTCTCCACGAATAACAACATCGTCTTTATAAATTAATTCAGAAGAATAGGTCGAATCGGACAATTGTGAATTAGGATTAAATATTCGATCGATTTGAGACAAATTAACATCCTGTATCATCATATCCCCTGTTTCGATAAATGCCTTCTTATTGGCTAAAAAAAGTTGACCGTAATGCACACTCCCATCATCCATAAGCACTCGTGGCTTACTAGAATCAACTTGTTTTTGGCTAGTTTTTTTTGACCCTTTGTAAAAAACCATACTTTTAATTTGAAGGTTTTCCCCTCTGTTCCGAATTGAAACATTTGCCAGAGTCTCCACTGGAACATGAACATTCTCTGCTGCAACCAACAAACTTCCATTAGCATTAAATATCTGCAACTCCCTTAAATCACTGTCATAGGAAAGTCTTAAACGAACATTCTTTTGACCCTTTTTAACTGTCGTCACTAGTTCAAAAATCTGCCCCTGCACCAAAATTATTTCATCATCCCACGTCTCCAATTTCAAAGCTCCATCCGATTCAGCGCTTCGATCACCTTCTCCTATTGCAAACAAGAAGCGTGGAGCAACACTAGAACTTATTTCAAAATCAAGGCTGAATTGCTCTGGAATTTTAAGTGTGTTTGATAAGACTGACTTATTTCTATTTGATAAAGGATGCCCTCTATTCCCTTTCTTCCAAGAAAGGTCATTGTTAACAACTTGATTATTGTTTGTGTATTTACTAGATAAATTCCATTCATTAAATTGCGATCCATCAAAAATTATATTGGGATTATTAAGACGGTTTAAGGAATAAACTGAGTCCCTTTTTATTTTTATTCTCTTAAGTTTCTTACTTAAAAAAGTGAAGTAATTATCATTAGCTTCTATTAGTTCAGCTTTTATTACATCACCCGTAGTCGTGACGACCAGGAAACCAAAATCTGGATTTTCTTTTTTAGATTGAAATTCTAAAGCTTCTAATTCTGATGTCCTAATAACTAAATCATCATTAAAAATTTTAGATGAAAACCGCAACACAGAACCCTCACTTGGCAAAATATAGCCAGACAAAACGTCACTATTATTCCATCGTATATTAACCTGCCCTTCCTCTCCAGCTACTCGTAAAGAAAGAAAACAAATTAAAGAAAGAAAAATAAACCTCATGACTGAGAATGCCTGATCATATCTGAGCTCTTTATACACTGACTAAATTTACATCTTTGAATGTCAAAGGTTCAAAAAAATTTAAACTCCAAAATCAATCTTTACGATTTTAATTAATTTATTTTAAAGTAGTCTTAACTATCTCTATGAACCTCTCAAATGAAAAGAAATACAATATATTTACCTAATGCAAAAAAAGTAAAATACTCTACGCTTGCCGCCGACATGAAATTTTTGCTACTTTGTCTTTGGTCGCGCGCGTGGCGGAATTGGTAGACGCGCCGGATTTAGGTTCCGGTGCCTTCGGGCGTGAAGGTTCGACTCCTTTCGCGCGTACCATCTTCAAACTCTTATTTTTTATCCAATCTTATCTTAAATTAGAACAATTTCTAATATGCTATACTTTTACTGGTAAAGCCGCCTCAAAATAACTAATTTATTTGAAGTAATCGGAGCATTACTTTAATTCATGAAAAGTATTTAAATTAAATGCTTTCATAATAATAAGCTTAAGCTAATACCGAATCACACACCCTTTTCATTTAAATTTTTAGTTATATGAGGCCAGATGTATTTATTAGTTATTCGAGAGAAAACCAGCAAGAGGTTATTAAGTTAGTTG
>SHAK01000037.1 GCA_004213515.1 Limisphaerales bacterium
GAATTGAAAGCTGATCAAATATAAAGGTTAGTTACATCTGGAACTAATAAGGTGTGAATCAGCGCTGCCATTAACAATTACTTATCCATATTGTATAATGAATTTTTGCGGAAGTCTTTTTTCATTTTATGGAACCACCAATCAGCTACCAAAGTACTAGCTTTTGTTCTTTTTTTACCTAAAGAAATCTGACTAATCCCATTTTTTTTCGATTGCCTAGTGATAGTTCTATTTGCTTCATTTAATAAATGGGATAACATCAATGATTGTTCTATGCCGTTTTAATTTTTTTCTCGGTTTGTTAATACGAGGAGAATTAGGAATGTAGTGAGAAAAGAATCTCTCACAAATAAATACTGCAACTACAACTCCAGCAAGAATTAGAAGAGCTTTCATTTTGTACTATTGAAAGTATGAAATACTTGTGAAATTAGGAAACTGTAATCACTTATAAACATAAAAAAAAATCGCAATCTATTCATAATAGTCTAATTGCAATTGTCCGCAGTTCGCTTTGTCCCTGTCCAAAATAAAAAGCCTATTTAGTAAATTTATTAGGTGCTTTTTTTCTTAAATTTCTAATTAGGTATGTTATTGATTTTCCGTTTTATTCGTTTGTGCTGGCGATGTTTTTTTGTTTTCAGTCAGATAATTGCTATTGTTTTGATATTATTTATTTTTTGAGTAGATGTTTCTTATTGTTACAAATCGTTAGTTTAGCTCCTCCTTGCCTGACGGCATGTGTTTTTATTAGATAATATTATGGCTGATCGAGAATTAAAATATATAGATAACGCTGAGGGTGAATATTACGTTGATCAGGAATGCATTGACTGTGATCTATGTAGAGAAGTAGCGCCCACGATATACCAAAGAAATGACAATGAAGGTCATTCATTTGTTGTCAAGCAGCCTGAAGGCAAGGGGGAGGAAGAAATGGCAAAAGAAGCTCTAGATGGGTGTCCGGTTGAAGCTATTGGAAATGACGGTTTAAAATTGGCCCAAGTTTTGACTTAAATTATTAACAGGTTAATTTTCTTATTACGCGAGAGATAGTCTTGCTCCTTTAGCGAAGATACACGGATGTGCTAGAGGCCATAAAATAAAAACACTTCGTTTAAAAATCTATCGGGCGAAGTGTTTTTTTATTATGAAGAAGCCATTACCATTTAAAATCTGCTTAGTATGCAATCTTAAATTTAGTTGGAGAAAGAAATGGCGGCTAAATTGGAATGAAGTAAAATACTGTTCTAAAAAATGTTCTTCAAAAAGATCTAGGCTGCTATAATTTTTCTTCTTCAGTTATCATTTAATAGTAAAAACTTAATAGGGATTATTTTTCTTTAAAGCATCTGCAACATGTGCCGGTACAAGATCATCGATTGGAAGTCCAATACCTAGCCTTTGTCTAATAACTGATGATGAAACCTCAAATGGCCAGCCATTTAACGATTGGCCTCTAAAAGGTTTTGGAAAATCGGCTGCTTTTTGTCTTGGGCGAGGTACCACAACGAAATCGACTAAATTAGCTAGGCGTTTTGCTTCTCTCCATTTTGGAAGTGTGAGAATATGATCAGCTCCAATGAGATAGTATAATTTAGCTTCAGGGAAGAGTCTTGAAAAATTGATTATAGTATCAATCGAGTAAGAGACCCCATCTCGTTCTAGTTCTTGAGTATCAATTTCACATCGATTATTTCCAGCAAATGCCAATCTTAAAAGCCGGACTCTCATATTGGCATTAGCTGGTTTCTTATCTGGCTTGAAGGGTGATTGTTTGGCGGGAACGATAAACAATCGATCTAGTTTGAGTTCCTCAAGTGCAGCCATAGTGACCAATTTGTGCCCGTTATGAACTGGGTCAAAAGATCCTCCGTAAATTCCTATTGATTTAAATTTTTTCAGTGTGCTGTTCTAGGCTGTATTTTGGTCTAAGGCGTGCTCTTCAAGGATTCCTTTAGCCTTTGGAAAGAGCTTTAATGCTTCGATAATCATCCAGATTTCAAGAGCAATTGTTGAAAGGCCTATGCCACCCAATAACCAGTTTGGTTTTTCAGCAATCAACCATCCAGGGGCTAAAAAGAGTTGATATGTCATTGCCCAAATTGGCATAATTAACATGAATACCATCGGGATAACTAAAAACCAAACTGCCCGTCCACGTCTCCATAAATAAAAAGTTATTACCAAAAAGGAAAGACCAGCTAGTAATTGATTCGTAGCACCAAATAATGGCCACAAGATGAGCCCTCCCTTTCCAGCATTGGCCCAGCTCCATTCTGCCCCACCAGGCGGAATTGCAGCCATTCCAGTTGCTATAACAATAGCAAAAATTGTGGCGGCATGTTTGTTTTGAAGTAATGAGAGCGGAGACTTAATTCTATTTTTTTCACAAGACTTGCCTCCGATTGTGCTGGCAAGTTCTTGAACTACATAGCGTTGCAGTCTGCATGCGGTGTCGAGTGTTGTGCCGGCAAAGGAGGCGACAAGTACTCCCATAAGCGCTATTGAAACATTGGGAGATAACCCTAATGTTTTTAGAAAATTTGCTGCTCCATTAACAAATGCCCCCACCTTTTCGGTGAGTGATCCTGCTGCAGCCCATGAGGAGTATTGAGCCTGCCAAGCTTCTTCTCCTGTCAACAATACTCCTTCCTTCATTAGCCCCAATCCCAGACCAGCCCCACATGCAATAATTACTATTGTTGCTAGAAATCCTTCAGTTAACATTCCACCATATCCGACGAAGCGAGCATCCGGTTCGTTTTTTAATTGCTTACTACTTGTCCCACTGGAAACAAGGCAGTGAAAACCACTAATGGCTCCACAGGCAATGGTAATAAATAAAAAGGGGAAAATCATTGGAGCGCCCTCCGGTTTCAATTGAAAAGCAGGTGCAACAAATTCCAATGATTGAGGGCTCGTTGAGCCTTCAGGTGTAAATCCAGAGAATGCTGCGACTATAAGACCAAGCATGATTAAGGCTAGAGCAGAAATCAGTTGCAGTGAATTAATGTAATCGCGAGGTTGTAGGAGTGTCCATACTGGCAAAACCGATGCAACATAAGAATAGCCTAGCAAAACTATCACCCAAGTCCATATGGGCCAGCTAGCCATTGAAGCGTTGAATGACTTTAGTAATCCGGAATCACCATAGATTACTGTAATATACATTATCACAAGTGCAATGGCAGATGGAAGTAACAGGTCAATGCCTTTTCTGTGAAGTAGTACTCCTATTACCAGTGCAATAGGAATTTGTATGATACATGGAAATATTGCTGCTGGGTATTGCTTAAATACTGCAGCGATTACTAATCCAAAAATTGCTAAAACAACAGTAAGCGCCATAAAAAGTGTTAGAAGAAAAAGCATTCTCACTCTTTTATTTAGTACTCGCCCTGCAATGTCACCAACTGTCTGTCCATTGTTTCTAAGGCTGACTACCAAAGCTCCGAAGTCATGAACCGCACCGATAAATATAGATCCGAGAACTACCCAAAGAAGGGCAGGTACCCAGCCCCACATGATTGCAATTGCAGGTCCAACGATCGGCCCAGTGCCCGCGATTGAAGTAAAGTGGTGACCAAATACTATTGATTTATTTGTAGGTACGAAATCAACCCCATCTTTAAGTCGTTCACTTGGGCATATTGCATTAGCGGAAAGTCGAAAAATCTTGCTGCCTAACCAACGGCCATATGTATTGTAGGCAACAAAGAAGCCCAAGCCGGAAAGTAGTGCAATAATTAAAGTGATCATGAAAAATTAGAAAATCGGCTTGAATTACGTGTGGCTATAATAGCTGTCGAAAGCAAACTTTAATAAAGTAATGTTGCAAAGCAAAAACCCATAATTAGAATGACATATTATAAAAAAACGACGTTCCAGTTAAGGAACGCCGTTTAAAAAAATTGCAGAGCAATCAAGCCTTCTTCTTAGACTTGCCTTTGCTCTTTTTTGGAGCTTCAGCAACTTTGTAGCCTGCCTTTTTGATGGCTGCCATAATTTTGTTCTTTGTTGTTGTTTTGTCGCAGAAGGAAACCTTCACAGCGCCAAGTTTTTTGCCAGTAGCAAATTTTGTGCCTTTTAGGTTAACTCCCTTAACATCGCCCAAGCTTGTTTTCATTTTGGCGACACAGCCTTTTTCACATACAAGACCATCAACTTTTAGGCTAACTTCAGCAGCCTGTGCAGTGAACGCAAAAGCGGCCAATGCAAATAATGCGATTAATTTTTTCATAATAATGTTTCTTTCTAATTTTGGAAACGTTCATAATTTTACCATATTAGATGATTCTAGCAAGCTCGATTAAGATATAGGTAATTTAATCGATCAATAATGTTACATTATTGATTTTTTGAAGAAATATGAACAATTAGTATGTTTATTTCTCTTTTGAAATTTGTTTAATAAATCTAAGTAGAATGGGATATGCGGCGTTTGCCATTTGCCCGTGATTGTAACCATCTAGTTCCATTAGGGTGGAGTCTTGATGTCCAACGACTTTCATCATGCGCCAGAGATATGCATTTTCTTCATAGCGACCAAGGAGTTCTAACTTGCGGTCACCAGTTATAAGTAAAAGAGGAGGGCAATCTTTACGGACATGATATAGCGGAGCCATATTGTCGATGATTGGCTGTTTTCCATCGATTCCTCTTTCGGCTCGTATCGTGAAATGTGTGATTGCATGACCACTAAAAGGGACCAGACCTGCGAGCTGGTTTGAATCGATCCCATATTTATTAAGCCAACTTTTGTCTAGTCCAACCATACTTGTCAGATATCCTCCAGCGGAATGTCCACTAACAATTACTCGTTTAGATGATCCACCGTAACTCGAGATATTTTTGAGTACCCAGGCGACAGCAGCAGCAGCGTCGTCGACATAGTCTGGGGATTTTACCTTCGGATGAAGACGGTAATTAACAGGGACAATAGCTATGCCTTTTTCTTTTAAAGCATCAGGTATGAAACGATTACCATTTTTTAAACCACCACCATGGAACCATACAACAGTTGCATAATTTTTTTTCTTAACGGGATAATATACATCCAGGCGACAGCGGTTTTTCATGTGCTCAGTTAAATTCGAGTCGGTACGATAAACTATGTTCGAGTCGATTTTGTATTTGTATACTTTATCCGACGCCTTTGTTAGACTAATCAAAGACATCAAAGTTCCAGCAAGTATAAGTCGATTCAAATTTCTAATTGTTATCACGTGGCTATACTTCCTTAACGCTTTACTAGGTGCAAATGCTTTAACGTTTAGGTGGTTTCTTTGTGGCTCCAAATGATTTTCGCCATTCTATCAATTGGTTAAGCATTACCTTTTTTAATGCCGGGTTTTTTTCAGCGAGATTTACTGTTTCACTAGGGTCTTTGGTAAGGTTGTATAACTCAATTGAATTATCATTAAATCTCTCTATCAATTTCCAATCACCATACCGAATGGCACCGCTTGATATACCGCCTAAGAAGTGTGGTTTTTCTAGTGGATAGTGCCAGAATAAAGCCCTTCGTTTTGAGAGCGATTTAGATTGTTTCCATGTGTTAAGGAGTGAAATCCCATCGATAGTATGATGTATGTTAGCAGGTATGTTTGCTGCTTTTAGTAGTGTCGGATAAAAGTCTACGTTTGATGTTGGTTGAAGGGACACACCAGCTGATGGAATAGTATCTGGCCAACTGACAATCAATGGGACTCGAATACCCCCTTCATAAAGTTGGCTTTTACCTCCCCGTAAAGGAGCGTTTGATGTTACTTTAGTTTCTCCTCCATTGTCTGAAGTGAATATTACAATTGTATTTTGATCTAATTTGAGAGACTTGAGCTTATTTAGAATTAGCCCGACGCCATCGTCTATGCTTTCTATCATAGCAGCTAAGTGAGGGTTGTGATTGCCGGCCCAGTGGTTTTGTGGATCTCCTAAAAGGGTTGCATCCTGACAAAGATAGCATCTATTTCGCGTGCTATTTCCAGGGCGATATTTTGCTCTGTATTTGGCAACAATATTTGGTTTTCCATTTAGGATGGTGTGAGGAGCGTAATGGCTTAAGAAAAGAAAGAATGGGCTCTCTTTATTTTTTTCTATGAATTCAACAGCCTCTAGGCTGAGGCGATCTGTAAGATATTCTTTTTGCCCTAATTTTCTTTTCTGCAAGTCCAACCATCGAATGGGTTGAGAGCGAAACATGTAAGGCCAAAAGTTTGCACCATTGCCAACACTTTTGATTTCGCTTCCGATATTCCATGTGAATCCGTGATCCTTAGGCCTCACGATTTTCTTTGCTCCGTGATAGCTGTAGCCGGATAGATGCCATTTGCCGATCATGCCAGTAATGTATCCCGAATCTCTCAGTTTTTTTGGGAAAGTGATCAGGTTTGTTGAAAGCCCATTCTCTGAATCCGGTCTAAGATAGTCCAGGATGCCTATCCGAGCTGGGTATTGTCCTGTAAGGAGTGCGGCTCGATATGGAGAGCAAACTGGTGCTGAAGAGTAGGCATTTGTGTATCGAATACCTCTCTTAGCGAGTCGATCTATATGAGGCGTTTCGTTAAAGCGATTGCCGTAGCAGCCTAGTTCTGACCAACCTAAGTCGTCGGCCAGAATAAAAATTATGTTTGGTCGCTCGGCTTGAAGCGAGTTCGTTATGGCTAGGATGGAAACTACATATCTCCATCGTATTGAGGTTAAATAGTATAGCACTACACTATTGGAAGCGGTTTTCCATCACAGATGCGATAAGGCCTGTCGAGTTGATCATGTAACTCAGCATTAGGGTTTATTCCCATTGCCTTAAAAACTGTGGCGTGAATATCTGCCGGGGTACAATCCCCTGAACTGGGTTCGATTCCCTTCTTATCGCTTGCACCATATACCTGTCCACCACTAATTCCGCCACCGGCAAATGCTAGTGAGTATACCCCGGGATGATGATCCCTTCCGCCATTAGCGTTAACTTTAGGGGTGCGTCCAAAGTCGGTGAGAAAAACTACTAGCGTTTCATCTAGCATGCCGCGCATTTCAAGGTCAGTCAAAAGAGCAGAAACTGCTCGGTCAAAGACGGGTAATAGGCGGTTTTTCATTTTTGGAAAATGGTTCCGATGTGTATCCCAGTTGTCGCCTCCTCCCCCAGCTAGATCACCGGCGGAGCAAACAGCCTGCACGACAGGAACCCCAGCTTCCACTAAGCGTCGAGCTAGTAGCAGTGACTGACCACCAATGTGGTTGCCATACATGTTGCGAATTCTATGATCTTCTTTTTCAAGATCGTATGCCTCACGAACAGGAGAGCCTAGTAGCATGTCGGCTGCCATTTGCCGGTAGTGATCAAGTTTTTCGTATGCGGTAGAGTTACCTAATCGTTGACCGAGTGAATGATCGAGTTGTTCTAATAGATTCAGTCGTTCAGAAATACGTTGTCTATCAATATTTAATTTTAGATTTAGTGCTGGATCATCGTATCGATTTACGCCCCCATATGGTTCGCCGGCTGGCGTTCGCATGAGGATGGGGTCGTGTTTTGCACCAAGCCAGCCTGCACTTTCACCGGCCATTTGCCTGCCGTTATCGTACATAGAATAAGGCATTCGAATGGCATTAGGTATGCCTGCTAAAGGTCGATGGAAATGAGAAATGACCGAGGTAATTGACGGCCAGTTCTTGCGCCCTTTAGCTTTAATCTGACCTTCAGGCTGGTGACCTGTTAGGTTGAGATAAACAGCTCCGGAGTGGGCCCCATTACTGTGGTGAACAGAACGCACTATAGCGAGTTTGTTTGAGTGCTTGGCAAGAAGAGGGATATGTTCGCTGAATTGGATTCCTGGCGTCGCGGTATTGATCGATTTGAATTCGCCGCGAATATCAACCGGAGCTTCTGGCTTTGGATCGAATGACTCGTAGTGACTCATTCCTCCCCATGTATAAATGACAATGCATGCTTTTGCCTTTCGGCGCTTTGGGGTCGAGACGGCTTGCGCTTTGAAAAAGGTTGGCAGGGTAAGTCCAGCAAGACCAACACTGGAGCGTAAAAAATTTCTACGTGTATGTTTTAAACTAAACACTGTTTTAATTTTTTAAAGTTGTAAGGTCTTCAAGGATTACTTTGGAATAATTGCTCGAGCAAAATCGCGCCCTGTAACAAAGTAGCCCAAAGGCATTTCCTGTTCATTTGTTATCATCCAGACAGCATCCTCGTAAGTATTTTGTCGACGTTCTGATTCAGAATTGATCATTCCGTAAAATTTTGGTTTTCCACTATAGTCGATCCAAAACAGTTTGACTGCCTTATTGCGTTTATTTATGAAGCGAATGATAGTGAATTCTCCTGTGACTGATTTTTCTGGAGGCTTCTCGTTTCCTCCATTAGGCAGCCACTTAAGGTCATGTTCTGGCTTTGGTTCCTTTTTTTTGATCGGGATCACTGTGCTGAGGTCGATCCCCTTAATGATAGTCAGGGAGGGTAGTCTTTTCTTCAAATAAGCAATGCCAATGTCGGTTACATCTGTTTGCCATATGTAAAGTTGCCGAAGATTCTTCAACTCTGTCAAGTGTTCCAATGCTTTGTCAGTAATCCTAGTTTTGTAGAGATTTAAATACTGCAATTTAGTTAAATCTTTGAGATAGGCTATTCCCTTGTCGTCGACATTCGTTCTCTCGAGGTGTAGTCGCGTGAGTTTATTTAATTCTTTTAGGTGGATTAAACCATCGCTGGTAATTTTTGTGTCACGGAGATTAAGTTCTATTATGTTCTTGAGTTTGGCTATGTCTGCCAATCCAGCGTCACTTAGATTGCGCCCTCGAAGTTGAAATTGAACCTCCCACTGATTATCTCCACCCGGAGAAGGCAAAACCAAGCCGCCGTTTCTTTTAATCGATTCTATAGCATGTTGATCTGATGTTTGACCAAGCGCTTGATTCGAAATCAATACAAGAAAAAGTAAGAATCGAATCATTTGTTTGATGGTAAATTAATTAAACTCAGAAGGAATTCTTCCATCTCCTGTTTTTGTTCCCCCTTCCAAAATCCAAGCTAAATTAAATTGCGCTACAGCAGAGCTGCCCTTTGGACCTCCTTCAAACAGATGGAAAATTTGACCTTCAGTGATTGTGCCTGGCCTACCTGATGTTAATGAGGAATAGGCGTGCCGACCTTTAAAGACCATCCGTTTGATAGGCCATGATTTCCCGCCATCAAAACTGGCCCAAACGGTTCCTTTGACACGCCCGCTAGGACTGTCGCAGTTGCTATAAATCAGAATATCACGACCTTTAATCGCGAGACGAGTCAGTCCAGCCATACATCCGTAGTTTGTGTTTTGAGGTCCATCAGGTAGAACTTCGCAGAAGGTGAGGTTTTCCCAAGTATGCCCACCATCGGGGCTGGTTGCAGTCCACCTCCGGCGAGGGTTGGCTCCTTCCTCTGCCCAATGGCGCCTGGAGTTATAGTAGATCGATCCATCAGTTAATTCTGCTAAGGTTGCTTCTCCTGTGCCATTAGCTGGAAACGGTTCACTAGTTTGCCATGTTTTACCATCGTCATCGCTATAAATTGCGTTAGTATAATGTTGTGGCCATCGAGCACTATCATTTTTACCAGCATACCATCGAGAGGGGCGGATTAACCGGCCTTTGTGTTTGCCATGACGTAAAGTAATTCCGTGTTCGTTCATATGCATTGAGGGATCATTTCCTTTGGAATCTGGTTTAATACTGGTTTTTATTTTATTCCAAGTAATGCCGTCATCACTACTCACGTAGATGTGTATCGGTGCAGGAGGATGCCGGTCTTCGACAAATGCGATTATATCACCGGTTGTTTCGTTTACCGTTAGACCTCCAGGTTGAAAAGCTGGCTTGGCGATGACAATCTCAGGCCCCCATGTCTTGCCTCCATCTTCACTGCGGCGTGCTCGAACGTAGCTTTGTCCCCATGTTGCAATCAAAGTGCCTTTCATTGAGACTACGATGTTGCCAAATCGTTCACTAGTGAACAGGGGTTGAAGGTTGAATTTTGATTCGCCAAGGTGCGGTTTCAAACTGCCTTCAACATTTGATGATGGTTGGATGTGTTTGCATCCTGTTAAAAAGGCGCATGTTATAATGAGCAATAGAATTGGTTTTTTCATGCGATAAAAGAGTGCGTGCAAAGGATGCCCAACTCACAAAGGATGGCAATTGGAAAATGCATTTTAGTCACTGCTTGTAGAGCTTCAATCTGTCTTGGATTGCCCAAGAGGGATAAATTTACTTTGAATATCGGCCAAGCGCTGATTAGCTAGCTTCTGCATTGACTTAACCCTCTCTGGGTGTAGTTGGCTGAGATCGTTTTTTTCTTCGATATCTTTGATTAAGTTGAATAGCGCTGGTCCGTTTCCTTTAAAATTGGCTCTAAGGCGTTTTGGGAAAAGCTTCCAGTTGCCTACCCGAATAGCTTCGAACCCGTTTGACCCATGCCAGTAAAGGAGGTCGTTGCGTGGATGTTTTTTTTTCAATCCCATTAGTGTGCTCCAGACGTTTACGCCGTCTATAGGAACCGGGTTAGATTTTATTTTGGTCAATTCGATTTGGCAAACGGTCGCGAGTGTTGGTAATAGATCCATTGCGGAAATAATCGCATCGGTTTTTAGACCGGAGGGGAGGGTGCCTGGCCAACTAATTATACATGGCACACGGGTTCCTCCCTCAAGTGAGCTCCATTTTTTTCCCCGAAACGGCTTAGCCAATGATTCTTTTGTAAGTGGCTCCGGACCGTTATCAGAGCAAAATATGACTATAGTTTTCTTGTTCAGTTTCTCCGTTTTGAGTACGTCCAAAATTTCACCGATGCGGGCGTCCATCTCTTCGACAACATCCCCATAAACGCCGTAGTTGGATTTACCCTTCCAAGCAGGATGAGCCTCTACTGGAAAATGAGGTGCAGAATAGGGTAGGTAAAGGAAGAATGGATCGTCTTTGTACGTTTGGATAAATTCTATCGCTTTACGTGTAAATTGTTCCGTCAGAAAATGATTCTTATAAGGTTTTTCGATCAGCTTGTCATCTCGCCATAATTCGTCAGTTTGGTTGTTGCTTTTATTAATATAAAAGGTGTGATCAAAGCCTTGCCGATGGGGTCTAAAAGAAGGGCGGTCGCCGAGGTGCCATTTTCCGGACATTGCAGTTTGATAGCCAGCAGACTTAAAATGTTCGGCCATTGTTAGAGCCTTGGGGCTTAGGCCGTGGTTGGTCGACAAAATGTGCCCCACTACACCTTTACTCCAGCCGAGTCTGGTTGGGTAGGATCCTGTCATCAGCGCAATCCGTGATGGAGTGCAAACGGTTGCTCCGGCGTAAAATCCGGTTAGCTTTACGCCCTTTTTGGCAAGTTGATCCAAAACTGGCGTTTTGATTTTCGGATGTCCGTAGCAACCGAGGTCATGGTAACCGAGATCATCGGCCATAATCAAAACTACATTTGGTGGCTGCGCGATGGCACATAAAAAGTGTGCGAGCGTTACGGTAATAAGAAAAAGAATTTTCATTTAATAAAAATCAGTTATTTTCCGTTTGCTTTTTGTTGTCGCTTAGCTAAGCGATTCTTCATTTGTTTCATGATGGCTTTATGTTTTTGGGATTTTGCCAAGTTAATGTATTCCCTAGGGTCTTTTTCTAGATCGTACAGCTCAGCGGCTTTGGTTTTACCCCATTCTGCGTAGCGCCATCGTTTGGTTCGAATGGAGCGTCCGAGTTGAGTGCCGCGTGAAACGACCGTGTAAGCACTGGCATCAGCTAAGCTGTTTGGTTTTCTAATAAGGCCAGCATAGCTTTTTCCCTGAAGATATACAGGAGAGGGCAATCTACACAATTCGGCTAAAGTTGGGAATAAGCCAATAGTCTCTACCAAACCGTTGCTGATTGCACCTGCCGGAGAAACGCCAGGAACCCGCACGATTAAGGGTACTCGTGCGCATTCTTCGAATAGTGTTACTTTACCCCACATAAAATGTTCGCCGAGATGATAGCCGTGATCGGAGGTAAAAATCACGATCGTGTCGTTCCAAATTTTTTGAGCTTTAATCTTGTCGATAATTAGTCCGATTTGAGCATCTATAAAAGACACGCAAGCATGATATGCCTGGGTGTATTTGCGTCGAAGGGCATCGTTTTCTTTATTGATTTCAAATCCAAATCCTTTGAAGCGTTTTACCATTGCTAACTTTGGTATGTCATTCCAGTCGTTCTGCGGGCTGAGTTCGAATTTAAGTTTCTGTTGAGGGTAAAGGTCGAAATATTTTTGTGGTGCGATAAACGGAACGTGTGGTTTGTGAATTCCAACCGTGATAAAGAAGGGCTTGTCGCCGTAGCTCTTTTTATCGAGCCAATCAACGACTTTACGGGCGTTTCGGCCGTCGCGATGCTGCTTGTCTTTCAACCCGCTTGGCCCATATCCAGGTTGTTGCTGGCCCCGTGTCTGGGTAAATAGTCCCTGAAGTCTTTGCTTCCATTTCCGCCTTGTTTTACCTCGCTCTACAGAGCCGTTTTCCTTTTCGAACTTTTTTCGTTCATTGGTTACATAAGGGAACTCGTCATTCTCGAACCGATGATACTCGTGCCATCCTAGCTCACCCGGCTCGTGACTTGGCGTGTGAAATATTTTTCCAACCCCGCCAGTCCAGTAGCCGTTTTCTTTCATAAATTGAGGGAGCGATGATATTCTAGGGTGCTTATCACGAATGTCGGTCTTATTGTCTAGAACGCCTGTTGATTCAGGGTACAGACCACTGAGGAACGATGCTCGTGATGGTCCGCAGACTGGATATTGGCAGTAGGCCCGGTTGAAGGTAACCCCCGCTTTGGCCAATTGATCGAGGTTAGGAGTTTTAATGTACGGATAACCGGAGGTGCTGACATGAGTGTTCAGGTCATCGCAAACAATAAGTAATACATTTGGCTTGGAATTGGCTAAGTTACTTGCAATGAAAATGTAAATGAGTGCGGAGAGTCTTTGGAGTAAATTCACTTGTCTTGTTTTGTTTTTATACGAGCTTCTTTACGCTCCTCCCTCTTTTTTTTTCGCTTAAGTTCCCGTGCGTTTTGCTTAGTTGATTTGTTTTTTGTGTTTGGATTTGATCCAGTTAGTTTTACTTCTGATTGTCGCATTTTGGTATGCCAATTTGAATGAAGTTCGGCCAATCGTTTAGCCAAGGCCGCTTCTTTGTTAACAATGTTGTTTTTTTCAGAAGGATCTTTGATGAGGTTAAATAATTGAAGTTTCCCCCTCAAGCTGTGTGCTTTCCATTTACCTTCGCGCACGGCCCATTCAGACTTTTCTTCGCCACTGTTCCAAAAGAGCAAGGGATGATGATTAGTCGAATTTTCATTGAGCAGTGGTAGTAAACTTTTTCCGTCAAACTTTTGTTTGGCCAAGCGGGCTGTATTAGTAGCATCAATTACTGTGGGTAGAATGTCTAATGAGATCACGGGTTTATTGATCGTTCGACCACCTTTGAATTTTGCTGGCCAGCTCACAATAAATGGGGTGCGGATACCACCCTCGTATAGGCTGCCCTTAAATCCTCTCAGTTTTCCATTATTTGCATGCATGGCTTTAGATCCTCCGTTATCTGTGAGGAAGAATAGTAAAGTGTTTTCCCAGAGCCCCTGGGTTTTCAGTTTGTTCACTACTGCCCCTACACCGAGATCGAGATGGTGCAGCATGGCTATCAGGATCGCCCGTTTCGTATCGAGGTGAGGAAATTTTTTTTGCATCTGTTTGATATCTTTCTCGGGTGCTTGTGCTGGGGCATGAACGGCATTGTAGGCAAGGTAGAGAAAAAATGGTTTTTTTTCATGACGATCGATGAATGATACCGCTTCCTCAGTTAATCGTGTAGTCAGATACCCATTGTAGTCATTTTCTTTAATGCGTTCTTTGTTACGATAGATAGGCGCGTAATCTCCACTGTTGACCCCTATCAATTTGAAATAATCGTGACCACCTCTCCCCATAAACTTATAACATTCGTCAAAGCCACGATTGAGTGCATGCATACTAAGTTTGGGATAGTCGGTGTCTAATCCCAAGTGCCATTTTCCAATAGCAGTGCTGATGAAATTGTTTGGCAAAAACGAAGGGAATATTTTTGTTTTAGGGTTGAATCCACGGCCCCCATCTCCGGCTGTATAGATGCCTATTCGTTGCTGATACTGTCCAAGCATTAGGCCAGCTCGAGTTGGCGAACAAACTGCACCGCTAGTGTAAGCATGACTAAAAAAGACGCCTTCTCGCGCCAGTGCATCCATGTGTGGGGTTTCTACTTCTTTTGGATGATCAGGATTAAAGCTGATGTCTGCGTATCCTTGGTCATCTGTCAAAATTACAACTACGTTTGGGGTCTTTGCATATATGGTTTCAATGAAAAGTATTATTAATAAAAGTAATGTGATAAATTGCTTCATATTAATTAATCCTCGATACCTGGAATGGGTGCTGCTGGGGCAATGTCTGAACCTTGCCAATTAGCTTTACCTTTGTTGTAGATTAAAATTCGATGCTTACTATTAGGTGCAGGTTTTCGGTTGTTTTTAGGTAGGAATTTTTTGTGGCGGGCGATGACTTTTTCGTATTTCCCCTGATTTGCGAGGTTGTTCCATTCGTTTGGGTCTTTACGCATGTCGTACAACTCTTCGCTACCGTCGGCGTATTGTATGTAACGCCAATTCTCACTGCGCACTCCGTGGTTGTCATGGTTGTGTGTGGTGATAGCAGGCCAATGTCGTTTGGCTTTTGAATTCTTCAATTGAGGCATTAAACTGTGTCCTTCGAGTTCATTCTTTTGTGGAAGATCGAGCAATTCGTTTAGCGTTGGATAGATATCTAATAGCTCGGCGGGTTGGGTGCAGATTTGGTCTGGCTTTATGCCCGGCCCTGCAAAGATTAGCGGCACGCGTGTCCCGTCATCCCAAAGGGTATTTTTACCGGAGATCTCCTTTTCGCCGAGGTGCCATCCGTGATCTGACCAAAGTACAATTATAGTATTTCTATCAAAGTTGTTTCTATTGAGTGCATTAATTAATCGGCCGACTTGATTATCAACAAAACTAGTGCAAGCGAGGTAACTGCGGACGAGATTGCGCCACTGGTTATTTTCTTTCAGCCACTTGTGCCTTACCTCTGGAAGATACCAGTGCATGTACCAAGAAAAACGAGGCGTATCAGCACGGTCGTTTTTAAGGATTTTTGGAAGTATGGAGTTGTCATCTGGATATAGGTCGAACCATTTTTGAGTGGCAAAGCACGGAACGTGTGGGAGGAAAAATCCGACCGACATGAAAAACGGTTCTTTAGGTTTTGCGTCAAGTTGGTCAACCGCCCACGAGGCGACTTTCCAGTCTCCTTTTTCATGATCCTTGTGGTCAAAAACACCCCAGTCCATAAGTTTGTGGTTTCCGAATGGCGTCGAACCGATCAATTTTTTTGGAGGGAAAGGCGTTCCGCTAGCCCCCGGACCTATAAAGTCAAACTCCTGGCTCTTTTTCTGGTTGCCGTATCGACCATGGTAAATTTTACCGGTGGAATAGGTTTTGTAGCCGCCTTGTTGTTTAAGATATTGAGGGAGGGTAACGAGATTTTTAAATTCAGGTACATTTCTAAACCACGGTGATAATCCGTAAATACCAGTAGTACTTGGACGAAGACCTGTCATCAAACTGGTACGAGAAGGATTGCACAAAGGTGCCTGACAATGCGCATTAGTGAAGGCGGTGCCGCGTTTAGCTAAGCGGTCAATGTGTGGCGTTTTCACCATAGGATGACCACCAAGGTAACCTATCCAATCGTTTTGATCATCGATTGCTATGAACAAAACATTTGGTTTTTTTTCAGCTGCAAAATTTGCTACTGAAAATACTGAAACTGCCAAAAGAACCAATGAAAAGCGCATGTGCAAATCTTGCCCTTGGGTAAGCATCAAGGCAAGTCAGTGTCCTCTAAGATAAGTCGGCTTGGAATTGAGTTTTGGCTAGAAAGTGTTGTTTATTTTGTAATGCAGAAAAGGTGATTCTCTCCGCGAATTAGTAGTCTATCGCGTACTGGTACAATTGTTGCGATAATTCGCTCTCCCATATTGTTTTCGGAGAGAAACTGGAATCCGTCAGAGATGGAGGCTACCATGATTACACCGTCTTCTCGAGGGGCGTATATTTTACCGTCGGCTACAGTCGGTGATGCGTAATAGCTAGCACGATGTTTAGGGAATTTGCCGTCCCAAATTTTCTTGCCGGTTTTGACATCTAGGCAGGCAACATGTCCGCGGTCACCAACTACGTAGACTTTTCCATCTTGTATAGCTGGTGTGGGTACGAATGAACCAGTGCCATTGAGTGTCCATTTACGATTAGATTGGGTAACGTCACCATCGCCGCTTAATTCGATGCCAGCAATGTGTTTTCCACGACCATAAGGTACAATTGCCATGTTTCCGTCAAGTACCGACGAGGCCACCTGTACCCAGTTTGCACGCTTTTCCGGATTGAAGCCTTCACAGGTCCAAAACAATTTACCGTTGGAGACGTTGTGAATCGTAAGGCGTTCCGCTCCCCAGACGACGATTGCCTCGCGACCCTGATATTGCACAATATGAGGTGTGGCGTAGCTGTGATCACACTCGACGGGTGTTTTGTAGTTTCGGGATTCCTTCCAAGCTAGTTCGCCGGTTCGCTTGTTAAACGCGGCAAGATACGATTCGCCGGAGTGCATTACGGCAAGTATGACATACTTCGAGGCCAACACGGGTGAAGTGCCGATGTCCCAGTATAGAGTGTCACGTGCGAATCGTTCTTGCAGGTTGGTTTTCCAAAGTAATTTACCGTCTAACGTGAAGCCGGCGAGGTTGCCACTCTTGAAATATGCGAACAATAATTTACCGTCGGTAATGGCCGATGGATTACTGCCGGAGCCGTTTCGGTGCTTACCGGCTCGCTCACTACCAACATTAGTCTGCCATTTTTTTTTGCCATCCCAGTCGAATGATACCAGCGTGTCTTTTTTGCCATCCGGACTTGTGATGATGATCTGATCCTTCCATACGATTGGTGTCGAGCAACCCTTGGCCGGCAGCTCGGTTTTCCAATTAACATTTTTTTCGTTATCAAATTTTGCGGCGTAGCTGCCGATCGAGGTTGATCCGTTTTCGCTTTTGCCCCGCCAGTTAGGCCAATTAGATTCAGTTCCCATGATCCAAGTCTGAGACAAAAGAGCCAAGACAACCATAAGACAGGCTACTTTTATTTTTAGTGTGATTTTAGTTTTCATAATTGAGATTAGTAGTTCGTGTTTGGTTCGGTTCCGGCGAGGTATTGGACGCGTCGGTAGACTTCGCCCTTGTTGAATTTCAACTTCACCTTTTCTGGGTCGTATTTATGGCCGACTTGATCACGCAGGTAGACGATGGTGTTGAAGGCGATCATCAGTGCTTGCTCGGTCTCAGCGTTGTTTACTACACCGTAAAGCGTTGGCATGGGGTCAACAGCCTTAATACTTCCAAGAAATTCTGCAGCCCTAACACGCACCATGAGATTTTTGTCATTCAATAGTGGCATAGCTGCGATTGCGAGGGATTTAGCTTTTTCACCAAAATTAGAGCAGACCTTAAGTGCCCAGTAACGACGTAGAGCTCCCTTTGATTGAAGTGAACTTGCAAGTGCTTGTTTGACTTCACTAAATGGTCGTAGGGCTGTATCGGCCAAATCGGATAGACGACTGATTTGTTTTGAATGTTCCCTGCCAAATGCTACCCCGTCGTTTAGTGCGGTGGTGACCATTCGGTTCTCTGGATAAAAGCTAAGATCATTGATGGATTTCATTTTATTTTTCAATAACTCTCGCATTTCGGCCAATCGCTTACTCTGAGCCGGATCCGCGGCGAGGTTAGTAACCTCGTGCGGGTCCTTTTCAAGATTGAAAAGCTGTTCGACCGATCGTCGCTCGAAGAACTGTCGTTGGACAGGGTTCAATCGTTCCGCACGATAAAGATTGCGCCAGTTATCATAAGCTAGTTGTCGATAACGATAGTTGTTTTGTAGGCCGTCGGCATAGTAGGACTGATAGTTACGAATGTACTTCCATTTGCCTTTGCGGTAAGTGCGTACCATATCGAATTTTTCATCGAACCTATCAGCATGGCCGAAGACTTCATCCCGATTAGCCAAGTCGGCTGCCGAGACTCCTTTGCCGAAGAATGCCTGCCCATCGAGTTCCTTGTGCACCGAAATGCTGGCAAGATTGAGTACGGTTGGCCCGAAGTCGATAAAGCTTACAAAGCCGTTAGTACGGGTACCACGTTTGTGATCGATGAGTTTTTTAAAGTTTTCCGGGATACGTACGACCAGCGGTACGTGAAGGCCGCTTTCATATGCGTAACCTTTACTGCGTGGCATCACACCTCCGTGGTCTCCAAAGTAAAAAACAAAAGTGTCTTCCAATATACCGTCTTCCTTAAGTTGATTGACGATTTTTCCGACCTGGCTGTCTATGACTCTAATTCGGTCATAGTAACGTGCCTTTGTGTAGCGCATAATTGGTGTATCAGGAAAGTAAGGTTGTAGCATTACATCATCTGGTGATGTTTTGGTTGGTGTTTCCATCTGTTTTAAGGGGAAATGTAACCGGCTCTCATGCGAATCAGCAAAAGATTGCATATGGAAAAATGGCATTGCTTTGTTAGGCCTGTTACGCCACGTAGCCTTATTTGAGGACATATCCCATACTTCCTTTCTGTTTACATTGAAATTGTAGTCGGTCTTTGCATTGTTGGTTGTGTAATAACCGTTTTCGCGTAATACCTGCGACCATGGCTTTACTCCAGGAGGTAAAGAGGCTAGTGCAGATTTTCGATGATATTGAAATCCTACGCGTGGCGCGTGCATCGCTGTTGCTAGAGTGCTGCGTGCTACCGAGCAAACGGGAGCACCAGAAAAAGCGTGATTGAAGGTTAGGCCATTATCAGCAAGCCGTTCTATATTTGGAGTGATTCCAAGTTTATTGCCATAAAGGCGTAAGTAGTGAATCGAGTTGTCTTCGGAAACGATAAAAACAAAATTAGGTCGTTTGGTAGGTTCCGCCGAGTAGGACAGTTCAATAAACCAACAAATTATAACTAGACTTAAAATCAGTCGAAATAAGTGCATACGGACAGTCAAAACCAAGCTATTGGGTAATGACAACGTCAAAACACCGGATTTGGTTTGTATTTTACAGTTTTTCCCTTTAGCAATCCCGCCGCATCAAGCGACGCAGATTTATAAAGATTATTACTATGGCCTATTTTAAGAATATTAAAAAGATCCAGTTCGAAGGTCCTGACAGTAAAAATCCGTTGGCTTTTAAATGGTACAACGAGGATGAAATTGTCGAAGGGAAGACGATGAAGGACCACTTACGGTTCTCGGTTGTTTATTGGCACACCTTTCGCAATGCGCTCTCCGACCCTTTTGGCGTTGGCACTGCGCTGCGTCCTTGGGACGATGGTAGTGAGTCAGTCAAGAATGCTCAGAAACGTGTAAAAGTAGCCTTTGAGTTTATGGAAAAACTTGGAGCTCCATACTATGCTTTTCATGATCGGGATGTAGCTCCGGAGGGGAAAACTTTGTCAGCTTCCAATAAAAACCTAGATTCTGTTGCTAAGGTTCTCAAAGCTGAGCAGGAGAGAACGGGTATTAAGCTTCTTTGGGGTACTGCTTGCCTTTTTACAAATCCTCGCTACATGCATGGTGCAGCGACCAGCTGTAATGCTGATGCATTTGCTTACGGAGCAGCTCAAGTAAAAAAAGCTATAGAAGTAACACATCAACTTGGTGGCGAAGGTTATACATTCTGGGGTGGTCGTGAAGGCTACTCAACACTATGGAACACTGATATTGGTCGTGAACTCGATCATCTTGGTGCATTCCTGCAAATGGCTGTTGATCATAAAAAGAAGATTGGCTTTAAGGGGCAATTCTATATTGAGCCAAAACCAAAGGAACCAACAAAACATCAATACGACTCTGATGCCGCTGCATGTTTGAATTTCTTACGCCAATATAATCTGCTGGATCATTTCAAACTCAATCTTGAGACCAATCACGCCACCCTGGCTGGTCATGAAATGCAGCATGAATTAGAAGTAACTGTTGCTGCTGATGCACTTGGTTCTATTGATGCCAACACGGGAGATCCAATGTTGGGTTGGGACACCGATCAATTTCCAACAAGTGTTTATCTGACTACAGAATGTATGTTGCCCATCCTAAAAATGGGAGGCTTCTCTACCGGCGGGGTCAACTTTGATGCCAAGGTGCGTCGTGAAAGTTTTGAGCCTGTTGACCTTTTCCATGCTCATATAGGTGGAATGGACGCTTTTGCGCGAGGTCTTAAGATTGCCGCTTCGATTCGTGCCGATGGTCGTTTGGAAGAGTTTGTTAAAAATCGTTACCGATCATGGGATACTGGTGTTGGCAAAAAAATAGAATCAGGCAAGGCGAGTTTTAAAACTCTTGAAACCTATATTCTTAAAAAAGGTGAGGTTTCGAAAAACGAAAGTGGCCGTCAGGAATTTCTAGAGAACCTAATCAACGAGTTTATTTAATTTAAAATTAAACTTCATCAATAAGGCGGCTTTATAAGCCGCCTTATTGATTAGATCATTTTGGTTATCTAATTGTAATAAAAAGTAAATCGGACTAAACGACGATCATTACCGATTACTTCGCGCATCTTATCTGGCCATGGATCATATGGAGCGGGTTCCCTTACCGCACGTTCGCATTTGAGGCTTAAGATGGAACTCACTGTGCTGCGTTCGACCTCAATATCTGTCACTTCACCATTCTCCCAAAGGTTAAAGGTAACTACCACCCGTCCTACTTCTCGAACGGAAGGAATAATATTGTGCCATCGATCTTGAATTGAAGCGATTAGTCGAGCGTCATAATTACCGAACGGAGATGCTTTAGCATCTAGTCCTTCAATTGTCGCTTTATTGCGTAAGCCACCATTCTGTTTCATCTTCTCTCCAGAAATCATAGCCATCCTGCGAGCTTCTGCCATTGAACTTGGCCGTTTAGGTTTAGGTTTAGGTTTAGGTTTAGGTTTAGGTTTAAACTTTGATTTGGTTTGAGCTTTTGGTTTTGGTTTTATTTGAATAGGGTTCAAAGACTTTGCTTTATTGATATTAGCTTTTGTTTCTGTTTTGTCTTTTGTTTCTTCTTTGAGTTGTGTCTGAGCATCTAATCTAGGTTGTGGAGTTGCTTGCTTATTATTAGCTGTACTGTCGATGATTCGGTCTACCAATTCCTGTTTGCCATCAATTTTTGGTTTGTTGGTTTCCTTGTCTGATTGTTTATTAGCTGCTTTTGAATTATTATTCGAGTAACGTTTTGAATTATTTGGGGCATCTTCGGTAGCCATGTTGGCTGGCACTTCAAGAAAAATAACAGACTGTTTTTTTTGTTGTTCTTCCTGTAACGCCTTCATATCAACTAGTTCCGGTATTACTTTCGCCATCATCGTTTGAGCCACAGAGAAAGCTCCCAACCAGACTCCGAAAATTACTAGTATATGAACCAAAAGTGAAAGCATTAGGGAGCGCTGAACTGAGTTCAGCGAGAACCACCAAGTACTTAATTTTTGGCTATCAAACGACATCTCAACAAGTTTGCTAGGTAAACTGCCGTTGGGCAATATTTGTTTCCGCTTGGCTCATAAGGGTAGTATAGGCCAAGATTTGCCCATGAATAATCGTCTGGCTGGAAAATGGGTTTTAATAACTGGTGCTTCTAGTGGATTCGGAGCTGAAAGTGCGAGGCAATTTGCTCATTTAGGTGTGAACCTGTTGCTAGGTGCCCGACGTGAAGATCGCTTGGCATCGGTTGCCAAAGAGTGTTCTCGATTAGGAGCAATCTCTGTTCATATTCATCATTTGGATGTAGTAAATACTGAAAGTGTAAACGCTTTTGCTGATTGGGCTAGATCGATTGCAGGTCTAGTAGACGTCCTTATTAACAATGCTGGCGGAGCCCATGGAGTGGATCGAGTTGAAGATGGTAAGGACTCTGATTGGGAGGCCATGTTCCAAATTAATGCGCTTGGTATTCTACGTGTAACTCGTGCGGTATTACCATTGATGAAGTCCCGCCCAGGGGGAGTTATTTTGAATATTGGTTCAATAGCTGGAAGAGTCGCTTACGAAGGTGGTTCTGCTTATTGTGCTAGTAAGGCGGCAGAGCTTAGCATTACAAAGACTTTAAGATTGGAATTGAACGGCACAGGCTTGCGTGTGGGATCGATTGATCCAGGTATGGCTGAGACTGAGTTCTCTTTAGTTCGACTTAAAGGTGATAAAGAAAAATCCGATGCTGTTTATGCCGGAGTGATGCCTCTTATGGCAGAGGATGTAGCAGAGGCAATAGTATGGGCTGCTAATCGCCCTCCACATGTCTGCATTGATGAAATTCTGATGATGTGTACAGCACAGGCTGCACCTTATAAATTAAATCGAAAAGTATAGTGAATATTTTTTCATTCACTTGAATGTTTAACAAATGAAGCGGTCCGAGGTCGTGCTAGATTAACACTGATTTTTCTTTCTCGAATTTCCTTATTGTTAAACATTTCAACTGCTTTTTTGGCTTCTACGTTTGAAGCCATTTCAACAAAACCAAATCCCATCGAGCGACCATCAGATTGTCGAGGTGGTAATTTTGCGGAAAGCACATTGCCAGCGTTCAGAAATATAGCTTCAAGGTCGTCCTTTTCGATACTGTACGGCAAATTTCCAACGTATAGTAGAGATTCATTCATAACCATTAAAGTGATCGCTTAGCCAGCAAAACGAAAGTTCGCACGAAAATAACTTAATCGTCAACTGGTGTTAGTAGAATTTAAAAATTTAGTGAAAAAAACTCGAATTGTGTGAAAATCACGCGGCTTCAGAACTTTAAATTATTATATTGTATATTATATAACTAAAAAACCAGTTGGCACTCGTCTTGCTAATATATTGTCAGCCTTGGAAGGAGTCTGACATAAGCTAAGTTTAAGGTTTCCGCATTATCTAACATTATGTCTCGAAAATTCTCCCCTAGAATTAAAGATTACTACAATCTTATTCTAGGGGTTCTTTTCTCTCACCTCCTTCATTTTGAACGGATTAGAGCTTCACAAAGATGAGCGAATTCAACGAGTGTTTTCTGAATGAAAATTTGTGATGAAATTAGTGAATCAAAGAATCATCGTGAAAACTCATTGAGTTTTTCTTTACTCAAAAGTGACTCAGTAAATTGGTGTTTATTTCGTAAACATTAAGGAACTAAACAACTTGATCAAAAAACACCATAATTTATGGGTTTTCAGTAAATGACAATTTTTTGAGCGTTTGAGTTGCTGGTGAAATTACTCACTATGTAAACAAAGAGAACAATTAGAAAAATTGATAAGAAAGAGGGGGGTTTTCCATTCTCAATTATCTTCTCCCTCTTCCCCTTTTCCTCCCTGGAAATAATATCTAAAAACATTAAGCTATTTTAACGTATTATTTTAAACTTACTAAATATCACGTGGTTTATGTCTCGAAAA
>SHAK01000038.1 GCA_004213515.1 Limisphaerales bacterium
AGAACAATTAACAATGGTGTCACAAACCAAATTTCACCTATTTTTAAAGAAGAATTATCTGCCTCTATAATTCGTCATAAAGAGAATGAGTATAATGATTTTGAAACAAGACCTCTATTAACCAATCGTAGATCAACACGTGGGCCAGGCTTAAGCGCAGTTGACCTAAATGGCGATTTATTTGATGAATTAATAATGGGTAGCAGTAAAGGGCATAGGATTGAATATGCGTCTTCTAATAAGAATAAGAATCTATTAAGTCAGACGTTTACGTGGGGAGATAGTAAAAAACTGATTCGTGATACTTTATCTTTGATTCCTTTTATTAATAATGAAAATAAAATGAATCTGATTGGTGTTCAGTCTAACTATGAAGATGGTTTATCTGTTGGAAATTCCTTAATACAAATTACAAAAAAAACTTCAGCAGCAATTCAAAGTTCAGTTGCGTCCGGTGTAGGTCCAATAGCTATGGCTGATATTGATAAAGACGGTGATCTAGATTTATTTGTAGGAAGATACGCAAACCATAACGATAATTATTTAAACCTGTCATCTGAATTATATTTTAATACTGACGGTTTATTTAATCTTGCTGCAGCCAATAATAATTTTAAAAAAATCGGCCCAGTTTCTGGTGCGGTTTTTAGTGATATTGATAATGATGGTGATTCAGACCTATTGCTGGCTCGCCAATGGACTTATCCAGCGATTTTAATTAATCATAAAGGTGTTTTCACTGATCGTTCAGAAAAGTGGATGATGTCTAATTACCATGGTATGTGGAATGGAATTTCTACTGGGGATTTCAACAACGACGGTCTTATGGATATAATTGCAACTAATATTGGTCGTAATTGTAAATATAACCAATTTATAAAAGATGAGATTTGGATGCATGTTTCAGATTATAATAGCGATGGGCTCGTAGAAGGAGTGGAGACGGTATTTGATCCATATATCAAAAAAAGAGTTCCAATTCGCGATCGTAGAAATCTCGCAAAAGTAATGCCTTGGGTGCTGGGAATGTACCAATCGTACAAAGCATTTAGTAAAGCGGGTATAGACTCATTAATAGAGCCTTTAGGTAATGAACCTGAAGTTCTAAAATTAAATCATCTGGATACATCAGTATTCATAAACAACGGGAATTCCTTTTCTGAGATACCCCTTCCTGCTGAATGTCAATTCACAACAGCTTTCGGATGTTCAGTTGCTGATTTCAATGGAGATGGAAATGAAGATATTTTCTTAGCTCAGAATTTTTTTGATGTTGATTCCGAAACTTCACGGTATGATGCAGGTCTTGGGCAGTTGGTTTTAGGTGATGGCAAAGGTGGCTTCAAGGCTATTAGCGGCAAGCAATCCGGTATTGGTGTGTTTGGGCAGTCCCGGGGCAGTGTGGCATCTGATTTTAATGGAGATGGCAGGGTAGATATAGCAACAACTCAGAATAACGATTCAATTAAATTATATTTTAATCAGACTGCTCATCCAGGTATCAGAGTTATTTTGAAAGGAAAAAATAGTAATCATCTATGCGTAGGTGCGACAATTATGTTGGAGTCTGATGGAGTTAAGGGGCCTAAAAGAGAAATTCGCATTGGTGGAGGGTATTTGTCGCAAGATAGTTTGACGCAAATATTTCCATCTAATGATAAGGAAGCTAAATTTCATGTTAAATGGAATGATTCAGAATCAGATATTTATTCTATTCCTAATAACGCAAAGACGATAATAATATCACAAACTGATGGTCTTCGAGTCGCAAATTAATAATAAAGAATATTTTTTAATGGCATTAATATTTTTAATGTCAGGGCATCTTTTATTTTCAAATGATGGCAAGCCGAAGTTTTATAAATCGAGCGAAATTTTAGTTTCAGGAAATTCTCCTTCTGGCTTCACGCTACTTTCTAAAGAAAAGACCGGAATAAATTTTCAAAATGATCTGCCTCTTGAGAAATCTTTATCCAATCAGGTGTACCTTAATGGTTCAGGAGTTGCCTTGGGTGACGTAAACAATGATGGCTTATGCGATATTTATTTGTGTAGTTTAAATGGTTCTAATCAATTGTATTTAAATCAAGGTGGATGGCGCTTCAAAGAGTTAGGCAAACAATTGGGTGTTGATTGCTCAGATATTGATTCGACGGGGGCTAGTCTTGCAGATTTAGATGGAGATAATGATCTAGATTTAATAGTTAATAGTGTAAATAGTGAAACAAGATTGTATCGAAATGATGGAGATAAATTTCAACAGATATCTTTAGATCCTGAACAGCTTTCTATTCCAGGTGGCACCTCGATAGCAATAGCCGATATAGACGGAAACGGTTTATTAGATTTTTATGTAACACATTATAGGGATTCAACTTTAATGGACATGCCAAATACCGACTTCAAATTTCGCAACATTCAAGGGCGGAAGGAGATTTTCAGCGTAAATGGCATAAAAGTAAGAGGTTCTAAATTTGAAAACCGTTTTCGAATTAATAGTAAGGGAGGTATTGAGGAGAACGGTTTGCCTGATGTTCTTTATTATAATATGGGAGAAATGAAATTTGTTAGAACATTAGCTGGTGGTAATAGATTTCTAGACGCTCGAGGAGCTCCAATTAAAAAACCACTTTATGAATGGGGGCTTGCAGCTATGTTTAGGGATATTAATAGGGATGGGATGCCAGACCTCTTTGTTTGTAACGATTTTGATACGGAAGATCGCTTATGGTTAAATGTTGGCAAAGGAAAATTTAGAGAAGCTCCAGCTTATGGATTACGCAAAACAAGTATGTTTTCTATGGGGGTAGATTTTGCTGATATTAATCGCGATTCCCTTGATGACTTTTTTGTTCTCGATATGTTAAATAGAGACCGTAAAACAAGACAAAATCAAATGCCTCCTAGACTTACGTATCAATATTCGCCTGGTAAATATTTAGATCGACCACAATACATGAGAAATACGCTTTTTATAAATCGTGGATTAGGAGTGTTTTCAGAAATCGCATTTTTTGCAAATGTTCAAGCTACGGACTGGTCTTGGTGTCCGGTTTTTCTTGATGTTGATCTAGACGGTTATGAGGACTTATTAATTACTAATGGAGTTGAACGAAATGCCCGGCATTTAGATACGATTATAAAGTTAAAGAAGAAAAGAGAATCTAGTAAGATGACTAATAGGGAAATATTACTTGCTCGAAAAATATTCCCTTCGCAATCCACACCTAACGTAGCATTTAAAAACTTAGGAAATCTTAAATTTTCAGATTATTCGACTAAATGGGGTTTTGACTTGAAAGGGATTTCCCATGGAATGGCTTGTGGAGACCTTGATGGTGATGGGGATTTGGATTTAGTTGTAAACAATTTAAACAGTTCGGTTTCAATTTACCGAAACAATGCTTTAAAACCACGATTGATTGTTGGATTAAAAGGGCCTGAAAATAATTCACACGGAATAGGAGCTCGAATTGAAGTTTCACATGGTAGTTTTTCTCAAAGCCAAGAAATTATTGGTGGAGGTCGGTACCTATCCTCAGATGATTATAAAAGAGTTTTTGCAATGGAAAAAGGGAAAGGAAAAATTACTATAACTTGGTCTGACTTAAGGCAGACTATTATTAATAATGTTGAACCTAATAGAGCTTATCTTGTTGATTATCGAGGTGCTCAGGAAATAAAACCAAACAACGCTAGTAAGTCTCCGATGTTTAGCTTAGTTAGTTCTAAAGGATTGAATTTTCATAAGGAAAACTTAAAAGAAATCACACAGCCCTTATTGTCGAAGGGACTGAGTGAGGCTGGTCCGGGAATAGCATTTGGAGATTTAGATGACGACGGGTGGGAGGACTTGGCAATCAGTAGCGGAAGAGGCGGCGCTGTTAGTTTGTACAAAAATTTAAAGGGCAGGGGGCTAACTGCTTTTAACAAAGGTAAAACAATAATTAATTCTCGAGATGGATTATCGTTGATCATTACAGGCGGTAATTTGATGCAATCTTTTTCTAATATTGAAGACGGACTTGAATTTGGTGATATGTTAACTGTTGGTGAACCTGGTAAAGATCCAACTCAAACACTTAAAGCTAAAGAGGGTAGCGCTGGGCATGTTTCTTTAGCCGATATTGACTGTGATGGGGATTTAGATCTCTTCATAGCGGGTCGTTCTATTCCAAATCATTATCCAAAACCTGCTGATTCATGGATCTATATAAACGATGAAGGGGTGTATACTGAAAGCAACTTGTGGTCTCAACCGTTTAAGGGAATCGGTCTCACCTCCAGTGCAGTATTTGCACAAATTAATGCTGACTCAATGCCGGATTTAATTTTGGCATGTGAATGGGGGACTCCTATGGTTTTTATAAATACCGGAACGGGATTTATAAATCGCACTGATTTTTATGGATTAAATAATTTCAAAGGTCTCTGGTGTGGTGTTGATGTTGGAGATTTCGATGCAAATGGATTGGTTGATTTTGTAATAACAAATCGAGGTTTAAACTCTTCCTATAGTGCTTCAATTGAAAAACCGATGGTTATTTATCATGGCGATCTTAATGATGATGGAGTCTGGGATTTTATAGAAACAGAATATGGTGCGGATAATAGGTTATATCCTCGGCGTAGTGCCTCTGATTTTGCTGAAGCAATGCCATGGATTACTGATCGATTCAGCAGCTATAATCAATATTCAAACATGACTCTTACAGAACTATTTGGGTCTTCTTTTATTGAAAAAATGAACAAGCTAGAAGTGACCACATTAGAAAGCATGGTTTTTCTTCAAAAGGATGATCGATTTATTTCGAAACCACTTCCATTTGATGTCCAAATTTCCAGTTCATATAGCCCAGTAGTTGCTGACTTTAATAATGATGGGATAATTGACTTAGCAATTAGTCAAAATCAATATAATCTTAGTCTGGAACAGTCTAGAGATGATGCAGGATTAGGTCTTATATTGATTGGTGAAGGGCAGGGGCATTTTAAATCTTTAGATATAAAGGAAAGCGGATTTGTTGTTCCTGGGGAGGGTAGGGCAACAGCAATTTCTGATTTTAATCACGACGGACTAATGGACATAATCGTTGGTCAAAACGGAAATTTACCAAGGCTATTCAAAAATCAATCTAAAAAAAGAGGTTTGAGAGTTATTTTGAAAGGTTCGCTAGATAATGAAAAAGGTGTAGGCGCTTCAATCTGTCTGCATGCTAACGGTCAATCTGGTGGTTTACATGTTGTGAGAATTGGATCTGGATACTTATCTCAAAATTCGACAACACAGATTATTGGGAATTCAGAAAAAGCAAGTGGTCTAATAGTCTATTGGCCTGGGGCAGGAGCAAAACAAAATAATATTGAGTATTTTAAGTTATCTCCAAATCAAACTGAAATTATTGCTGAAAAGGGAAAGGGTAGCGATTGGCCGTTATCTAATTAATTGCGTTAAGAGCATCAACAACTTCACTCCATTCTTTATTAAATTTTTCGAGATCATCATTTATCGTCATTAATTCCCTATTTAATACCGATGCGTTACCTCCCGCAGCATAAGTTTCAGGTTTTTCAAGAAGCGAGTTTATTTCCGCTTGGCGCGATTCCAGTTTAGTAATATTGGACTCAAGTTTGTTTATAGTTTCTTTTTTATCTTTGCGTTTTTTTGATAAAGCCTGCCTAGCTTCAGCTTCACGCCTTTTCCTTGTTTTTGAGTCCTCTTTTTTCTTTGGCTGGCTGTTTTTTGATCCATTAGAGCCATTCAAACTAGCTTCTGTAGCTCGACTCGAATTTTGATCTGTTTTATCAAGATAATATTGATATGGCCCAGGAAAATGCCTCAGGGTACCTTCTTCAACATGAATTACATTGTTAGCAATCTTACGAATAAAATGAACATCGTGACTTATAAACACTAATGTACCGCTATATTGCGATATTGCTTCAATGAGCGTATCTATACTTGCCATATCTAAGTGTGTTGTTGGTTCGTCAAGTAAAAGAAAATTAGGTGGGTCTAGTAGAAGTTTAGCCATCGCCAACCTGCTTTTTTCACCTCCGCTTAAAACTCCAACTTTTTTGAATACATCATCTTCTGAAAACAAGAAACATCCCAAAAGAGTTCTGACAGATTCCTCAGTGATTGTAGCTGAAGAATCAAGCATCTCATCCAATACCGTTCGATTGAGCTGAAGTGTTTCTGTTCGGTGTTGAGCAAAATATCCTGTTCTTACGTTATGGCCTAATTCTCTTTCTCCGCTATTGAAACTGAGAACTCCGGCAAGTATCTTTAATAAAGTAGATTTCCCAGCTCCATTTGGGCCTACTAAAACAGTTCTTTTACCTTTTTCAATTTCTAGGTTTAGCGATTTATAAACTTCAAGATCATCGTAGCTCTTAGCAATATCCTTTAGGCGAATAATTCTCTGTCCGCTTCTCATAGGTTGAGGAAAACTAAAACGCATTCTTTTTCTTGATATATTTGGCGCTTCAATTTTTTCCATTCTCTCAATTTGTTTCAGCTTACTTTGTGCTTGTGTTGCCTTAGTATTTTTAGCGCGAAACCTTTCAACAAATTTCATTAGGCGATCAATTTCTTTCTGCTGGTTCTCGTATGCAGCTAGCCATTGAACTTCATTTGCTTCGCGTTGAATCAAGTATTGTTCATAATTTCCTGTATATCTTGTGAATCTAGAATTTTCCAACTCGAGAATATGACGGGCAAGTTGATTTAAAAATTCTCTGTCATGAGAAATAAGGAGAATCGCACCAGGATAATTTTGCAAATAGTTTTGCAACCATATTAATGAATGCAGGTCTAAGTGATTTGTCGGTTCATCTAACATCAATAGATCTGGCTCTTGAACTAAAAGTCGAGCTAAGTGGACCCTCATTATCCACCCACCACTTAATTCTTTTGCAGGACGCTCAAAATCTGATTCTTTAAAACTTAATCCATCGAGAATTTGTCTCGCTTTTGCTATTAAACCTCCGCCACCGGCACTTTCAAACACTTCATAATCTCTCTCATTTGGCTCTATATCCTTTTCTCCTCCAATAGCTCCTAATCTTTTTGCTGCCGAAATGAATTCAGGTGAAAAAGAGCAAGCCAGTTCTATTATTGTTTCATCGGATGTTGGAGCACTTTCTTGAGGTAAAAAACCAACCCGAGATCCTTTTTCAAAAGCAATTACACCACTGTCGGGTGTAATCTCTTTTAAAATAACTGAAAATAATGTCGATTTGCCCGCCCCGTTAGGGCCGACTACGCCAATCCTGTCACGTCGATTAATTTGTATGCTTACGTCTGAAAATAATGTACGCCCTGCGTAAGCTTTTGAAATACTCTTAATTGATAGCATTTAAGCCAGTTCCCCTTGCGGCCTATAAATTACTCAAGAGATTTATTAGCACAAGAAAAAGACTTCATTTCTGAAAAGAACTTGTTATAAAAAAATTGATAACGAATTTAATTTTAATTTTTATTAGAAATAATTTAGCACTATCTGATTATATTGATCTTTGCTAAATAATCGGGGTCAATATTAACCCCAATGCCGTATCCGTTAGGCGATGTCATGCTTCCGTTTTTAATTTTGATTTTGTCTCCTGTCGACTCCCATGGGAACTCGTTAGTAAGACCTTTATACTCCTGATATGGGCCCGGGTTTGAGCAACAAGAAGCAAATATTCCCATATAAAGAAACCCAAGACCACCACCGGATATATGAGGCGTGCAATTTAATCCTTTATCCTCAGCCATCTGTGCAACTCGTAATGACCTTATTAGTCCACCATAGTAGAAGAGGTCGGGTTGGAAAATACGAACCCCACTGTTCTTAATCATCCAATTAAATCTCCATTGGCTGCTTTCTTGTTCACCCCATGCTACGGGAATATTTACCGCTTCAGCAACTTGTTTAGTGTCGTTAAGGTAATCGAAAGGCACGGGTTCTTCGTATAGCGCGACCCCATTACTCTCTAATATTTTACCAACTTCAATTGCTTTGTTAACTGAAAGGTAAGAACTATTAGCGTCTGCATATAGTGTGCATTTATCACCTAAAGATTCAGCAACCATGGGAATCAATTCCTCAGTGCGATTGGGAACTGTGTCGACCACTTTCATTCTACCGCCAACTTTGAACTTCAAAGCTTTTGCATTGATACTATTAACCGATTTAATTATTTGACGTAGTGAATCATGAACGTTTTTAGTGCGATGATTATTAGCAACATACAGATCCACATTTTTACGTTTCTGACCTCCTAGTAACTCTGCCGCAGAACACATAGCTGTTTTACCTAAAAGATCTATTATCGCAAATTCAGCTGCGGCAAGTGCTACCCAGAAGAGCTGTCCCTGCATTTTATAATTACTATTATGTAGGTAGACTCCATCTACAAGGCGATCGATATAACGCGCATCTTTATTTTGCAGGTATGGAGAAATTACTTTTGTGAAAACGAGTTGGCTTAACTCCATTTTTTTAGGATGACCTACAGACCACCCTTCAGTACCGTCTTTAGATCTAGCTCGTATAAACCAATTTCCGTTTTTCTCATAAAGATCGAGTGACTTTATTATCACCGGTTCCTTAAGATTTTTATGTTTTACAATTGGGTCAAAGTCTCCGGCAGGATCTAAAGTTATTCCGTAACTTTTAGATGGCCCCCTCATTATTGTTCCTAGCAAAGGAATTACTGAAGAATATATAAAGGTTCTTCGATTCATGAGTGTTTATTATTAAATGACTGCATTAAGATTATTTTTTCCACCTATTATCTCAAGAAAAGTGAATTCATGGGTCAAATTAACACAAATACAGCTTTATGGAATTTCTTAAAGCTCAGTTATTATATTAATACATTGCTAACATTTGCTTTTTTGAATAATTATTGATTTCTAGTTTCAAACATATTGTAACTTTTAAATTTTATAAGGAGGTTAAAACGACTAATGAAGCACTTAATTGTAATAATTGGACTAACGTTTTTTATAGGTTGCGCTTTTAATCAGCCACTTACATTGAATCATTCTAAAACTGTTGGTAAATCAATTCACGAAGCTGCAAGTGATGGTGATACTGAATCTGTTAAAAAGCATCTTGCTCTTGGTACTGATGTTAATTTAAAGGATGAATTGGGATGGACTCCATTACATTGGGCTTCTTCTAAGGTTCATAATAAAACATCTAAGTTTTTAATTAAGATGGGGGCGGAAGTTAACATAGTAAACAAAGACGGCTTATCGCCATTAGATTATGCAGAGAATGAGATGTTTGGCATTTTAATTGATCATGGAGCGAAGTCTGGAATCGAGCTTAGATCTTCCAAATAATAACTTCTTAATTTGATTATAAATATTTATGGCATCTAATGTACTTGGGGGTGAATTAATTTCTTGTTCACTAAATCCTGTTACGGGTTTTTTTCGGAACGGGCTATGTGACACATGCTCTGATGACAGGGGTATGCACACGGTCTGTGCAATTATGACCGATGAATTTTTAGAATTTAGTGCCAAAGCCGGTAATGACCTGTCTACCCCGGTTCCTGAATATGATTTTCCGGGGCTAAAGTCTGGTGACAAGTGGTGCCTTTGCATGGGACGTTGGATAGAGGCTGAGAAAGCAGGTATGGCGCCAAAAATTGTCTTGAAGAGTTGCCATATAAGCATAATTGAATTTATTGATTTGGAACTGCTAAAGAAATACGATTTTGAAGGCGGTGTTTAACAATTTAAGTTTTACGTTCTTTTTCTTGTTAACATAAACTCGTTACCTTCTGAATCTTGGCACATTGCTAAATGAGGAGGTTCACCATCTTCTTCTTGGGGGTCCTTCTTTAATTTTCCACCTGCCGCTTTAACCTCTGAAGCTCCCTTAATTACATCTGCTATCTGAAAAGTGATCCCTGTCCAAGTTTCACCTCCTTCTCCGCCTCCATGAATTCCTATTGTAACACCTGCAATTTCAACTTCAGAAATAACCTCCGACCTTTTATTTATACTACAATTAAAAACATTTTTATAAAAATCTAAAGCACGATTCATATCACGTGCCCAAATTACATATTTTACTTTTTCAACATTCATAAAGCATTTGATTATCTCAATTAATTAATTTCACTCTTTTTATATAATTTTATAGTATTTTTAAGTAGTCGTTTTTGGGGTAGGCATAAAAAGAAATGTGACAGCTGTTAAAAAGGAAAGCATAGATATGGGTGGCAGATAACCAAATTTAGCCCAATTAGAAGGCTCAAACCAATCACTCCATCCCATTAAAGTTACATGAATTGCTCCGCATAAAAGCACTACGTTACTCAATTTTGGAAAGATATTTGTTGCACCATCTGAATTCTGAGCAGCATTAATCCTAGGAATTGAATTCCATAATAGGTAAGCAATACACATTAAACCTAAGACGCCGAATAGAATTGCAGTTTCTCCAGCACCTGTCATTCGCATTCCGTCTGTTTGGTTGTAGAACTTACCAAGATATTCAGGGCGAAGAATTATGAGTGATATAACTGTATGCATTCCTATCATAGAAGCTCCGATTAAACCTGCGGTTTTTCTTTCTTTTGAATAACAAAGAACTTTTGATAATCCAATTGTAGCAAGTCCAGACCAAGATAATGCCTTATTCATTATAAATAATGGAATATGTGCTAAAGGTTCGAGGCCAAACACAACATATCTTAAATTTGCATAAACAAAGGATATACCGAAAAAAGTTAAAATAAATTTATACGCGAATGCATGTTCAATTTCCTTATTCAAAATAATCTCCTTATTCAATGATTTAATTTATTGCTAAGTCTTTAACAAAAATTAGCCATCGATTTTGATTCTTCCTAGTCGGATATTATTAGCATCTGTCCAACTAAGCCATAAATAACCTCTTTTAACTATAGCGCGAGGCGTTCCGCTTAAGCGATTCCCTTTAACAGTAGTTAAGGTTTTTTTTCTAATGATATCTCCAGATGGAGATGCTTCTGCAAGTCGCAAGACAGTTTGATTTTTTTCAAGTCCAATCCAAATAGTGTAAACCATATTTTGAGAACATACTGTTACACAACGACCAATAGGGTTGTTTTCATCTAATACTATTTCTTTGCCGAATTTATTACGTCCATTATTAAACAGCCTAAGAATTACTTTGGCTTTGTTAAGTGTCACAGTATAGCGACTAATCGCAACGACGCCATTGTTGGCAGCTAGGCTAGCACCATTAACTGGACATCCTGGTATTAGCCAGTTGTCTTTTTTAAGAGTCGATGGTTCGGTCCAATTATTGTTTCTTCGTCGCGAAAAACTAATATCACGAATCTCTTTTGGTGATCGATCGCGATAGATTACTATAGGTCCATCAGAAAGCTGGGCGGCAGAGGTGGGGCAGCAAGTGCATACATTGTTATCAAGAACTATTTCTCCTTTAATATGGTCGCCGTCGATAACCGCAGTTCGAAGCATCATTTTTCCAGTTGGATTAACCATCATACGACCATCTAACCAGAAGGCGCGGACGATATTCCCATCTTGTATTAATGACACAAAGCCGTGTTCTGTTTCACTTTTGTCATCATGTAGCCAGCCGAGTTTTTTCCAGTTTTTCCCTTGGTTAATTGAACGAGAAATACGAACACCATATGAATAATTTTTACTACTTATTCGATCTAGCCACTGAGCATAGAGGTCGCCAGATGGGGCTTCAATTATCGATGGGATGTCAGCCCAGTTTACAAACATATTTTTGGACTCTTCAATTAAGATATTCTTATCAAATCTTAAACCATTCCAGACTGACATCTTTAAACGTGCAGTTTTTTTTGAATCAAGTTCGATCCAGCTTAAAATAAACTCTTCCCCAAAAGAGGTTAAATTTGAGGAAGAAGAGTTTGTGGAAGCTGGGTTTTTTATTATTTCGAATGGTAAATTATTTGCTCTTACTAGTTTTGTATCGAGGCATATCAGTAAATAAATGATTATTAAATGCTTCATTAATTTTCAAAAATTAGATCTTTAATCATATATATAAACGTAAGCAAATAATTAAATAGGTAGTTCATAAATAGCGAGATGATTATATTTTTAGAGGTGTGGGTAAAATATGTGCAATAGCATAAAAAACTAAAACTTGGTGGACTTCATGATTAATTGGGGCGAGATTCTTAACCCGCAGTAATGAAATTAATTAATTTATTTTTTATTTTCGCTTTTGCATCAATTGGTATTTTTGCAAAGCCGCTTAAGATTTATATCCTCGCTGGACAATCCAATATGCAGGGCCATGCATCTGAGCGGACACTCGAGCATTTAGCCATGGACCCGAAGACTGCTCCACTTCTAAATAAAATTATTAATCCTGATGGGACAGTGAAGATACATGAAAATATTTGGATTTCATCAATAGACACCTCTCTCGAAACAGGGGAAAAGCATGGTCGGCTTACTGTCGGATATGGAGCTGCAGGTCGAGAACCGAAGATCGGTCCAGAGCTTATGTTTGGGATTACGATGCAAAACTATGTAGGTGAACCTATTCTTTTAATTAAGACTTCATGGGGCGGTAAATCTTTGAATACTGATTTTCGTCCGCCAACCGCTGGTCCGTATGAATTCAACCAGAAGCAATTAGAAAACCTAAAAAAACGCGGGAAAGTTTTAAGAGAAGCAGTTGCTGAGAAAGCAAAGCTCACGGGGGTTTATTATCGATTAATGTTAAAGCATATAAACAAAGTGTTATCAGATATAGAGCGTGTATATCCGGCTTACAAAACTGAAGAGGGATATGAACTTTCTGGATTTGTGTGGTTTCAGGGATGGAATGACATGGTTGATGGTTCCACTTATCCTGATCGTGGTAAGGAGGGGAGTTACGATTCTTACAGTAAAAATCTTGAATATTTTATTGAAGATGTTCGACGTGATCTTAATTCGCCTAACATGCCTTTTGTTATAGGAGTAATGGGCGCTGGTGGACCTATTTCTAAATATGGGCCTTCTCAAAAGCGCTACGCTAGTATCCATGGGGAATTTCGTAAAGCCATGTTGGCCCCAGCTAGTTTGAAGAAATTTAAGGGTAACGTTACGGCTGTCTTAACTGAAAATTACTGGGACCTTCAACTCTCCGAATTAGTCAATCGAAATGAAAAAGTTAAGGCTAAGCGCCGCGAATTATCTAAAAACAAAAACCTTAACCAAAATGAACGAGATAAAGTTGTTGCTGATTATACTGCTCAACTTTTCACTAGTCATGAACTGAAGATTCTACGAACAGGCGTTTCAAATGCTGCCTATCACTATTTAGGTTCAGCTAAGATCATTAATCAAATAGGTGAATCTTTTGCCAATGCTCTTAGGTCGATGGAATAGTGCTTTTAGCTATTTAACAATCAACAAATCTTCCCAGCGAGTTGTATATTTAGGAGAAAGGTTTTCGCTCTTAAGGGACCAGGGAGCCCGATGGCCACCGTTTCTTTTAAGAGAGGCTCGGCCGAGAGATATTGCCTCCTTGCCCAGCTTTGAAATTATTTCTTCAATTGCCTCGTTCAGCCGCTCTCTTCGGACCTTAATCTGGATCCTTCCATTTTTCTTTCGACCAATTGAATTTGCAAAAAGTGGAAGTTGTTGTTGGCCTTCAGGAGCCAGGCCAAGAAGTAATACTCCAACCTTTTTATAGGAGTATCCTTTCCTGAAAATTCTTTTCAAATGACGGTTGGCTTCGTTAGCGACAGTAAGAAGGTCGCTGCTAGGGTAAGGCAATCTACCTGAAGACGAATTATTGTATTGAGGTGAGCTGGTATTGAATCGATCTGTATTGAGAAAGACCTGAATTCCGTTTGCAACACTTCCTTCTGCTCTCATTTTTCTAACCGCTTTTGAAACGTAGCTTGAAAGGGCGGATTCAACATCTTGTAGCTTTTCAACTCTTCTGCCAAATGACCTAGAACAACAGATGTTCTGCCGAGGTTGTGGTTGCTCAAACTCAAAGCATCGGAAGCCGTTAAGTTCTTGGTGTGTTCGCTCCATCACAACACCTCCAACTTTTCTGACCAAGGCAGCTGATGTGTTCTTGAATTGAAGAGCGGTAGTGATGCCAATCGACCGCAGTCGACGGGCAAGCTTTGCTCCTATGCCCCAAATCTCATCGACAGGCAAATGTTCCAAGTCTTCAATTGAGTCAGCTGAAGTGCGGTGAACACCGCTGGGCTTCTTTTTTGCCTTGTGGTTCGCAATCTTGGCTAGTGTTTTGGTATCTCCAAGACCGACAGAGACAGGAATCCCTGTCCACTTTTTAACTGTTGAACGCATTTCCGAAGACAGTTCATTTAGATTTGGAACCCCATCAAAGTTGATAAAGGATTCGTCGATCGAGTAAATTTCAATTTCTGGCACAAAACGCCTGAGCACAGATACAACCCTTGAAGACATATCTCCGTAGAGTTCATAATTTGATGAAAACACCCGGACTCCTTCTTCTTTAATGAGTGCTTTGATTTTGAACAAAGGAACCCCCATTGCGATGCCAAGTGCTTTTGCCTCATTAGATCGAGCAACAACACAACCATCGTTATTGGATAGGACTACAATAGGTATGCGATCAAGTTTTGGAGAAAAAACCCTCTCACACGAGGCATAGAAGTTATTACAATCAACGAGAGCAATCATCAGCTCAGTGAGTGCACCACATTTGTCACCACGCCCCAAACACTGATGCTGTCACCCTCTGAAAGGTTTATTGGCGAATATTTAGGGTTCTCAGAGTGTAGCTGTGCATTTCGACCGGAAACTTTAAATCGCTTTACAGTAAGTTCGCCATTGACCACAGCGATGACGATTTTCCCGTCGGAGGGAGTAATACTTCGGTCAACGATCAGCATATCACCGTCATGGATACCTGCACCTATCATGGAGTCTCCAGAAGCTTTGGCGAAGAACGTGGCTTCAGGTTGTCGGATCAGTAGGTCATTTAGGTCGAGTTTTTTCTCTTTATAGTCGTCGGCAGGGGAAGGGAAACCTGCGCTGACACCAAAATCATAAAATTGAACAGGGATTTGTTTTTCAGCTACGAGTTTACAAGGCATCGTCATCTTGGGAGATTAGAAAAAACTCAGCAATTTAACAAAACAATTACCTGTATTTGTTTAAATTATAAATTGGATGAGTTTTTTATCTTGAAGCTTCAAGCTTACTGATAACTGATTTTAATCTTCTGTAATCTTTAGGGTTTTCTTCTATTGGCTTATCTGTAAAAGCGGGGAGCAGTTTTTCCCAAACCAGATTCAATTCGCCACGCATATCTTTTGAGTTTGCAGTGATTGCGATTACAACGTTTTTCTCTGGGAGAACAATACAAAACTGCCCGTCTTTACCGTCCCCACGGAAGGCTCCATGCCGACAGCGCCAGAACTGATATCCGTATCCCTGTTGCCAATCGCTGAGTGAGTTCTTTCCGTTTGAGACTTGCTTGGAAGTGGATTGCTTAACCCATGAAGAGTCGATTAATTGTCTCCCGTGCCACTTTCCTTCCTGCAAATAAAGTTGACCAAACTTTGCAATATCTTCAGTTCGTAGAAATAGTCCGTAACCACCAATTGAAATGCCCTGAGGGCTAGAATCCCATTTGGGGTTACGAATCCCGAGTGGATTAAACAACGAGGGCTTCAAATAATCTAAAACTGTTTTTCCTGTAACTTCTTGAACGATTGCTGAGAGCATGTAGGTTCCTGGAGTGTTGTACTTGAAATGAGTTCCCGGCTCGTGAGGAACGGGGTGAGCAAGGAAAGATTTGACCCAATTTTTTTTACTCCTCAATTTCACTTCATTCTTATGGCCGCAGGTCATTGTAAGTAAGTCTCGAACACTCATGTTCTTAAGGTTTTTAGAAGGCTCAGAAGGGAGGTCATCTGGGAAGAATTGTATAACTTTGTCGTCAATGTTTAGTTTCTTTTCTGCCACGGCAATCCCAACAGCTGTTGAAGCGAAGCTTTTGCTTAGTGACCACAAAACATGCTGCTTGCTCCTAGATTCGGGTTTCCACCATGCTTCAGCAACGACATGTCCATTCCGTAAGAGCATGAAGCTGTGCATTGAATCTACTTTTTCATCAGTAGTTTTGATAAAATCAATAATCTTGGATGAATAAACTCCCTGTGATTCAGGTGTGCTTCTGGGTAAATTATCAGCTTGTGCTACAAGATTAACATGTAAAGCCAGCACAACTGCTGTGATTGATATGAGTTGGAGTTGCTTCATCATTTATATAACAGCAACAAAAATGGCTATCTAAACATAGATTAGCGAGAAAAAGGTAAGGATATAATGACATGTATTAATGATGTTGCTTGAATCATTTTAAAGTACTCTAATTTGCCCATGCAGAATAGGGTAGATCGCAGGCAATTCCTCAGAGGCTTAGGTATAAGTCTGGCTTTACCCATGTTGGAGTCTTTCCAGTCCCCATTAATGCATGCTTCTTCAGGTAGTAATTCAGTTAAACGACTAGTCGCCATTGGTACCTACCTTGGTTTTCATCAGACTGACTTTTTTCCAGATAAAAAAGGGAAGGGGTACAAATTGCCTTATGTACTTGAACCACTTGCTGGTAACAGGAGCGAGTTCTCTATTCTCTCTGGATTGGATCATCGGGGGCGTAATGGACATGAAGGATGGAAAGCCTGGCTGAGCGGTTCGGCAACAGGTTCAATTTCGATAGATCAGATTGTTGCTAATCAAGTAGGAGACAATGCTCGATATGCATCTTTACAAGTTACCTGCGGTAGGCCCCCAAATGACGCGCGTATCAGCTTCACCAGAGATGGTGTTGCTTTACCAATGATAGGGAGGCCCAGTGTTCTATATAACACGCTTTTCCGCTCTGATAGTGACAAGGCAAGAATTCAGTACATACTTGATGGCAATGGAAGTGTACTGGATGATGTTCTAGAGGAAGCTCGTGCAATAAAGAAAAAGGCATCTTGGCAAGACAAACGTAAGATCAATGAATATCTCTCCTCTGTTAGGGATGTTGAAAAAAAGCTTCAAAAGCAGAAATCTTGGTTGGATATCCCTTTCCCAAAGACCGACTACACCTTGCCTTCATATGATCCAATCTCCCCAGATCAAGCATTACACTGTGAGACAATTATGTATGATCTTATGGCTTTGGCTTTAAAGACTGATTCGACTAGGGTTTTAACATTCTTAGTCCCTGGATGGAGCCAAGTATTTGAAATTAACGGTCGACGCTTAAGTGCTGGTTATCATGGTCTTTCACATCACGGAAATGAGGATAAAAAAATTGCTGAATACAATTTAGTAGGCAGAGAACACGTCAAGCGCTTTGCAAATTTTCTCCAAAAACTAAAATCTAGTAACGACACAGAAGGGTTATCTCTCCTGGATTCAACAGCTATTCTATACGGAAGTGGTATGGGTGATGCGAATACCCATGACAACAGTAATTTACCGACTCTTGTTGCTGGAGGAGGCTTTAAACATGGAAACCATTGGTCTCACCAGAGGGGTTCTGGTAATCAGCGGCTTTTGGGAGATCTTTATCTTACTCTGATGCAAAAATTCGGATTAAATATAGACAGTTTCGCTGGAGCTAAAAATAACCTTAACGAATGTTTTTCATAATTAGCAATGAGATTTCTGCTTTGGATTAACATTACATTTTTTTCCTGTGTTCTTGTAGCTGACGATTTCTTGCCTCAGTCAGCGTTGTCTTTTTTTGAGAATCACTGTTTTGAATGCCACCAAGGCTCTGAAGACTCAATTGAAGGAAACGTGAATCTTGAAGCGAAATCGATTGATTGGTCTAAGAAAGAATCTACGGTATTTTGGACTCGCATTTATGAAGTTATCCATTCAAATGAAATGCCTCCGAAAGAAGCATCATCTTTTCCAGCAACAGCCGAACGTTTGAGTATGTTGACATGGCTCAACAAGAGCCTGACGAATTATGCCCCACCAGGAGGGACCCTTCCTCGTCGCCTTAATCGTGTTGAATATGAAAACACTATTCGAAATTTATTTAATTATTCTGATTTTAAAGTTCCTCCTTCGTTCCCTGAAGATGACACAACAAATGGTTTTGATAATATAGCTTCTGGATTAGTTCTTTCTCCAACTTTGTTATCTCAATATCTTGATATAGCTACCTCAATTGCAGACGAAGTTCTTCCGGAACCAGTCCCGCTAAAGAGTTTTGATTCAAGGGATTTCAGGATTAAACCTTTTCAGTTAAAAACTAATGAAGGTGATGGTGCGGCTCTAACTAATGATACTTACCGACTTGTTTCATCTAGAAATATGGCAAGTGCGGCAGGATGGACTTCCCCTTTTGAAGTTCCCGTAAGTGGAGTTTATAAAATCAAAGTCCAAGCACGTACATTTCAAACTGACAAGATGTTCTACGATAAAAGAATTAAACCATTTCGCTTGGAGCTGTATGCTCGGCAAAACGGTGAGCAGCAATATGAACCGTTTGGAGAATTAAGAGCATTAGGTGGATTTAATGTTACGACAAAAGAAGGTTTATCAAAAAATTATCAATTAGAATCGAAGCTATTCGAAGGTGAAGTTATTGGGTTCAGATGGGCGGATGGTCCGGTATACTCTGATCCAGGTAAACGTGATATTTCTCATTCTTTTATTGATGATCGATTGTTAAATGATAGTCAATTTTATGCAGCGGCAATAAAACTTGATGGCGGTAAAAGAGGGTCCTCCCAGATTGAGTTTTACGAAAGCATTCGAGAGTTAATCAAATCTGGAGGCTTAGACTTAGAAAACCCAAAATTAAAGAGCCCTCCAAAAGTTTATGGTGGAGGCTTATTTAATGGACCTCATAACTGGTGCAAGGCTTATGCTTACGAAGAAATGCACCGTTTCGGACCTGCATTAGATATTTTAAACATTGAAATTAGCGGGCCGGATAAAATTATTCCTGATCAATTAACTCAATCCAGATTAGCCAGATCAGATTTATTTCTAGGTCGTAGCCCAGGAGCTATATTAGACATTTCGTTTGCTGAGAATTTCTTGCGTGATTTTCTATTTAAAGCATTTCGAAAGCCTGTATCCGAAAATAAAATAAAAGAGTATCTAGGTATAGTTGAAAAACATCGCTTAGATAATCCTGATAAGCGGATTGAAGATTCTCTTCATCTAGCAGTAAGGAGGGCGATAATATCCCCACATTTTCTTTTTAGAGGTTTGAAATCTGGCTTTCTAGATGATTGGGGGTTAGCAAGTCGTTTGAGTTACTTCCTCAACAGCTCCCCGCCTGATGCCAAGCTTATAAATTTTGCTAAAACGGGTAAGTTATCAGATCCAATTGTTCTGGAATCTGAAACACGAAGATTACTAAAAAAGCCTCAAAGAAATAATCTTATTAAACACTTTACTGGTCAATGGCTTGGAACACGAAGGCTTAAAGATATTATGCCCGACCCACGTTTGCTAAAATTTTACAATATTCATCGTGAAGCAATGATAGATGAAACTGAAATGTTTTTTGAAGAGATGATAACAGAGAATCACACTTTAGATAAATTCATTGATCCAGGTTTTAGCTATAGGAATAAGAACCTTAACAATATATACGGTGGTAACCTTAGCGGTACTGAGATGCAACGAATCACTTTTGATAAGGGAGGGCGAAGTGGTGGATTGCTTGGTCTTGCATCAATTATGATGTCAACGGCAAATGGGGTGGACACTCATCCTGTTCATCGAGGGGTTTGGTTGCTTGAGAATGTCCTAGGCAGTCCAACATCACCACCTCCTCCAGGCATTCCTTCCATTGCTCCAGATACGTCCGGTTCCACAACAATGAGAGAACGCATGATAGCTCACCAGCAGGACACTTCTTGTGCTAGTTGCCATAAAAAAATTGATCCTTTAGGTTTTGTAATGGAAAATTATGATCCAGTTGGTCGTTGGCGTGAGCACTATCCTGTTTATACAGAAACTGCTTCCGAGCCTCTTAAGGAGGAGTTTTACTCTCAAAATGGAAAACAAACTCGTGTAGGACAAAAAATAGATTCATCAGGTCTATTGCCTGATGGGACTGTTTTGAAAAACGTGGTTGATCTTAAAACTTATTTGCTCACAAATATGAATCTGTTCACAGAATGTTTAGTGGAAAAGTTGCTAGTATATGGTACCGGTCGTAGTCTTAATTTTGGAGACAAACGAATATCGATGAAAATAGCCAAGAATTCTTTGAATTCAAACAGTGGATTTCAGGATCTTATAGTAGATATAGTTTTGAGTGAGTCTTTCTTGACTCGATAGAGAAAAAATCAAACAAGAACTTTCTTATAGTTGTACCCCTATATATTTAGCTAACCTGCGCATTAAATGCTTAGTCAATTGGTTCTGTAAGATCCACTAATGTGAAATTCGCAATAAGCCAAAAATCCCATCAAAAAAACAGTTTTAAAGTCGGTAGATTTGTCTCGATCATTGTTCTTATTTAGCGAAAAGTTGTTTTTTGCTAATGAAAATATGTTCGCTCATATTATTGCTTTTTTCTGCAGCAGGATACCTTCCTATAAGAGCTAAGAATTTGGATGAAGCTACTCTTCGGGCTGATGCACAGAGAGTTTTCAAGGATAAGGTTGGTCCATTCGTTAAAAAATATTGCACGCGCTGCCATGGTAGCAGAGCTAAAGCCGGAATTAACCTTCAGTCTGCTTTAAAAAACCCAGTTGGATCATCTGCATCACTACATTGGAAAAAGGCTATAGCTAATGTTGAGGTGCGCGATATGCCACCGGAGGATTCATCAAAGATTCCATCCAATGAGGAGCGCCTTCAATTCATTAATGGGGTAAAAAAAATTAAGTATCTTGCACCGCGGGATCCGGGCCCCTTTGTAATCCGCCGACTCACAAAGACAGAGTACGCAAACACACTTAGAGATCTTTACGGAGTTGACACATCTATTGCAGATAGTTTGCCTGATGAAGTTATTGGAGAAGGTTTTCTCAATTCTATTTCTCCTTTGCAATCTGAATTATACCTCGGAATTGCAAACAAATTAATAGATCAAGTTATTTCACCTGAAGGAAAAGCACCTGCAAGTATTCAAAAAACACTATTCGGCGAAGTTGTTAGCAATGAGTCAAATTCCAAAAAAGACTTATTAAAGACTGCAAAATTTTTGACGCGTAAAGCCTTTCGCAGACCACCAACCATGAGTGAATTAGATGTGCTAATTAACGTTTATAATCTTGGGCTTAAAAACAATCTTAATCATTCAGAATCATTAGGGTTAATGCTTAAGGCTGTCCTTGTGTCTCCACAATTATTATTCATCACTCCCTCTGCTGAGTTTAAATCAAATGAAAAAATAGTTTCCATTGATAGTTATCAATTGGCTTCTCGATTGTCTTATTTGTTGTGGTCATCTCCTCCAGATCAGCAGCTTGCCAACTTGGCTGATGAGGCTACATTAATAAATCCAGAAGTACTCAAAGAACAAGTGAATCGAATGTTAAATAATCCAAAATCAAAGGCTTTGTTCGATGGGTTTGGGGCCCAGTGGTTACGGTTAAACAACTTAGAAAACCAAGTATTTGATATGGAAATATTTCCCGACATGACTCTTTCACTTCGAATGGCAATGATTGATGAAGCACGTCTTTTTTTCAGAAGTATTATTAAAGAAAATAAAAGTGTCATCGAATTCGTGGACAGTGATTACACATTTTTAAACGAACAGCTATCAAAGCTTTACGGTATTACAGAATCGGTTATAGGTGAAGATATGCGTAGAGTAAAACTTACAAATCCAAACCGAGGAGGAATCATTGGAATGCCAGCAACATTGGCGTCCACCTCTTTCTCTAACCGCACAAGTCCTGTGCGAAGAGGGGTGTGGGTGCTCGAACAAGTTTTGGGGGAAAGAGTGCCGTCGCCACCACCAGACATACCTGAGCTTGAAGAACTAGATCATGAAAATGAGCAAGGTTTAACGTTACGGCAACGCACTGAATTACATCAATCAGAAGCCACTTGTGCTAATTGCCATAAGTTACTAGATCCTATCGGTTTTGGTTTAGAAAACTTTGATGCTATTGGTCGATGGCGAGAAGTAAATAACGAAGGACTAAGGATTGATTCGTCGGGGCAATTACCAAATGGGGAAAAATTTACTAGTCCAGCATTACTGAAGAGTCTCTTAATCAAGAGGAAAGGGGATTTGGCCCGTAATTTCACAGAAAAGTTTATGGCCCATGCCCTTGGAAGGCAACTGGAAGGCTACGACTATATTGTAATCGACCAATTAATG
>SHAK01000039.1 GCA_004213515.1 Limisphaerales bacterium
TCAAAACTTTCAGGTAACGCAATTCCACTAAGAGCGGCGACTTTCTTGCCTTTTAACAAATTCAAATCGTGATGATTTCCGGTAAACACATCCTCAAAATAAAGAGGGCTATGAACACATTCGATGATACTCGCCTTGGAGTTATAGGTTGTGATTTTCCCCCTCAATTCTTCGGTATTTCCGTCACTTTTTGTGATAAAAATGATACTTGCACGGGAGAGATGAGAAGGGGGTTCCCGAAGGGTGCCGCGGGGAAGCAATTTTCCATTATTTCCAAAAGGTTGCTCGCGGTCGATCAAGACGACGTCGCGCCTTCTTCCCCGAAGTTTCCAGTACTGGAATCCATCATCTAGAAGTAAAGTGTCACAGCCAAATTTTTCAATAGCATAACGACCAGCCTTCACTCTGTCTTTATCAACAAGAACAACAACATCCTTTAAATTTGAGGCAAGCATGTAGGGCTCGTCCCCAGCGGTTTCAGAATCTAGAAGAAGTGATTTGCCATCAGACACAATTTTGGGAGGAGTCACGTCATCACGCAGCAGTATTTTGTTTATAAGCCGACGATGAACAGGCGCAGGTCGTGATCTGTAGCCACGGCTTAAAATAGCTACTTGCCTTCCGGCATCCTGTAACTCTCTAGCAAACTTTTCGACAACAGGGGTTTTTCCGGTTCCTCCCGCAGTAATATTTCCTATGGCGATTACTTGAACGCCCAAAGTAGAGTCACGAAGTATACGAAAATTATATAGATAACTTCTTGTTTTTACTGCCACAGTAAAAACCTTGGAAAGCGCATAGAGAATGGCGCGAAGTACGGCAGCGCGCTTACCTTTTCGCTGACCGTAAATAACTTCCAGGACGAATTGCTCAAGCGATTCTGACCAAGCAAGGAAGATTTCCCTCATGAGCTGCTAAGTGTGCCAAGAGGCGGGGCATGCCGCAATGTTTTCAATGGTCTCTGTGAATTGAACAATTATTTGAGGAACATTTCATTAGGCGGCTTATAGCATAACGGTTCATGGCTATTTTCATATATATAAAACTAGCCAGTCTCAAAGCTAAGGGTAGATGAAGAATTATTGCAGCGACAAAAAGAAGGGGTATTTTTTTCCCAAACTTACGAAAAGCCTCCGCACCGGCCGTTACATGGCCAGAGGGAGCAATATGATGCATCTTTGCTTGCATAGCCTCGGCGGTAATTGAGTATTTAGACATAAGTTGAGCAGCCTTTCCAAGCGGAATGAATTCAATGGCGCTAAACCAATCTAGTTTCTGCAGCAGCCTAATTGACCGAATGCAGAATTCGCACTTATCGTCAAAGATCAGCTTGCCTCGTGTGGGATGCATGAAGAAATGGTGGGCCCAGAGGGATTTGAACCCCCGACCAAACGATTATGAGTCGTCTGCTCTAACCACTGAGCTATGGGCCCTACTCGTATTTGAGCGGGCGCAGTGTGCTTTAAGAAAGGCTTTGGGGCAAAGAAAAATCAAGAGTTTAACGGAGATCCAACGTTAATTTTGTTTTCTAGGCAATAGGCGGCATTAGCAATGTATTTATTGGCCCAATCCTTAAGAGAGCCTCTTTCTTCCTTTGAAAGAGTGCGAATAATCTTTGCAGGACTTCCGAGAACTAGCGATCCATCAGGGATTTTATGACCTTGTTTTACTAGTGCGTTAGCCCCGATAATGCATTGTTTTCCAATTATGGCACCATCAAGAATTGTTGAGCCCATACCGATCAAAGTCTCGTCATCGACACTACAGGCATGGACAACAGCCGAATGCCCGATAGTAACATATTTGCCAACATGACAGCCAAAGTCATCGGCAATATGCAGGACTGCATTGTCCTGTATATTTGTACCTTCTCCCACGGAGATTTCATTAATATCTCCGCGTAGGACTGCGTTATACCAAACACTTGCCTTATTCCCGATAGTTACTGCGCCAAAAACAACAGCTGTTTTTGAGATATAGACTTCATTGCCAATCTTAGGAGATTGGGTAAGATAAGTCTCTAGACGATTCATAACAGGGTGACTATTTTTCATGCAAAGGCAAAATTAAGCCTGAAGTTATAATGGGTCAATGACAGTAGGAGCACTTAATCCGATCAGAAACAACCTGTGAATGGTTTTGTTCTACAAGTCGAGACTTGCGAAGATCGAAACAATAATTGCAGAGAGAAAATCGTTCCAAATCCCATAAGTCTGCAAAAACACGATGATCTGGTGTCCCAATAAAACTATCCATTACATCTTCAAGTTGATCTAAATTAGGTTCACGAAATTTTCCGGTCTTTGCCAATAAGTCGGTAGCGCCGTTTCCAGTTCGAGTGGGTATGACACAGGAAACAGAAGCCCCGCAGGAAATGGAGAAATCAAGGGTCCGTTTTGCCCAATCGACAGATTCATGTTCTGGTACGAAGGGTGGTTGCAAAAGGATAAAGGACCGAAGAGCGATTTTATTTTCAGATAAAATGGAAGAAGTGGCTCGAAAGTCATCAAGTGACATGCGTTTGTTGAGCTTGCCTAAAGCTTCAGGATGAACAGTTTCAAGGCCGAGGGCGACTTCGAGTGTCCCGTTTATTGATTCCTTAAACCGAAGACACCGTTCGCCAACAAGAGATGGGTGGCATTCAACAATTACTCTATTAAATTTTGTTAGCCGTTTGGCAATCTCTTCATCATCTGAGGTTGGAATGGCTTTAGGATCAAAGAAGCTTCCAGCATTGTAGAGTTTGATTTGGTCAAGATTGTCAATACTTCCTATTTTGCTATTGGCGAAATTGAGAGCGTAGTCGATCTGTTCCAAGATAGCTCCATGAGAGACAGGTTTGTCTAGAGTGTTTTTCCATAGGTCGCACATAAGACAAGTCCATGAACATTCCTTATTGGTCAGAAATATTGTTAGGCCCTCGACTATCCGGCCGTCAGCAGATCGCTCTTTCTCGAGGATGACTGAGTAAGGACGGTTTTGAACAACTGGATTTTTTGGACTGCGAAGATGTCGTATCCACTTACTCCTAGCGGAGGGAGCCTCCGGGAAATTATCTTTGGCGTTGTTAAGTATATCAGGAATAAAGCTCCAAGAATTTTTTGCGAAGTTTGCCTTCTTGAGCCGGAAAATTTTTTCGAAGAGAGTTGACGGAGATGGCTCCATGTTGGAATCGACGTTTGTCGAAAACAGGCATATCAAAACCTAGTACTGACTTAATGCCTCTAGCAACAATATCGCCTTTCAGCGCATAAAGCTTATCGATATCAAAGTCGGTTAGCTCAATAAAAGGAATTCCTTCGGCCACTTCCACCACATCAGGACGGGTAAAGGGGCTAAAGCCCTTAAATCCAAAATGATGAGCAGGTGCATATGTTCTTACATAAGATCTACTTAATCCTCCTGAGTATGTGAGCGAATGTTTGATGGTACCAACTCCCCAGCCTTCTTGGTAAAGCATCTGATTATTAACAACGCTTCTTATGGTTAACTCTGGGTTTTCTTCTATGGGATAGTCTTTTAGATTTTCATCACCTCCATCGCCATCAATGAGATATTTCCAGTCAGGATATTTTTTTCTTAATGCACGACATAATGCGACAGCCATGGAAGCAGATTCTATGTCTAGGATTTTGTAGTCCTCAACAATTTGTATGGTTTCAGCAACATCAATATCTTCAAGACTCGCATCAATTGGTTCTAGGAACATGTCCATATTCAACTTGGATAGAAAGTCTTTGCACTGTTCAAGGTCTGGACCGTCCCCGAAAGTAAGCGTAAATGCCTTTAGTCTTCCCAAATCATAACCAAGTTCCCGCATGGCTGAATATGTTGCTAGAAAGACAGCTCCACTATCGATTCCTCCAGAAAAACAGCAGCCAATTGGCTCTGTTTCCGGAATATTTTTGATCCATTTAATGACTTCCGATTTAAGAGCAGCAATATAGTCATGACCAATAGGGTCAAGGTCAGTGGTGTATTTGTTGCGGACCGGATTAAAAAATCGTTCGTATATAGGATCCGGATCAGGGCACCCTACGAGTTGAATGGAGACAAGATAATGTGCTGGCACCATTCGGGTATAATAAGGGTGAAACTGATCTCCAAATCCTTGTTCCTCAAGCCATTTTTGAATGCTATCGATACGATGAGCTACAATTAGAGCAGGGCCTTCAATTTGCTTTGCTAAAAAATATCGTAGCGGGCGGTCCAGAGATCTAGCAAGTTTCACAGATTTTCCATCCTTTGCAATAAGTGCAAATGAACCGTCAAAATCACGTACAGATTCTGGCGAGCCAGAAAGCATACGTTGGCGTGCTTCATCTGCAGATAGATTAAGAAGTTCTGTTTCGTTTGGATCGGTTAGATCGATAACGCGTTCTATATATTCGTGCATGTTAACTTATGTTGAAGATTTTTAATCGTCCAAAATTGGGTTTGTCTTTTTTCTTAATGTCATTTTTTTGGCTGACAGCACCGGCAATGTACAACTTGTTCCCAGCTGCATTGAACCGAGCCTTGATACAGCGCATCCCGCAGTCCAGAGAGTGTAGGAGTCGACCAGAAGCTGTGTCAAACAAAGCTACGTTCCAACTCCCCTTGAACAGCCGGCCAGCCATTACAAAGTAATTACCAGAAGGATGCTGATCAAGAGTTTCCATCAGCCCCGAGCCATGTTCGCCAGAGTGAGTTTCATCAAGTTTTTTAGTAGGAGAATTGCGCCAGGCAAATTTCTGCCAAAGTTGCTTGCCATTTCCTGCTGCGGGATCCCTGGTCGAACCCATACCACAAACTGTAATCTCATTACTGTCCTTGGAGAAGAACATGTCGAAGATGCCGCCGGTATAATAGTGCCCCTTGATGATTCCCCAACCGGTAAAGTCTCCGGTTGTCCACTTGGCTACCTGTTCAGATTTTTTTAAATCCCAGATACGAATTTCTCCCATAAGGTTTCCGGCTGCCAAAAAGCGGTTATCCGGACTAAATGCCAACGATTGGACTGGGGGAACATGGGGGAATTTAGCCAAAGACTCACCAGTTTGCGTATCATAGACACATACGGAAGGCTCGGTTTCTAGGGCAGGTTCATATTTATAGCCACCACAAACATATTGGCCTGTAACGCTGGCTAGCCTGGATCCGTTTGCAGAAATTTTCATTTGCCAACTCCAAAAATCGTGAGCCTTTAAATTTCTATAAACACTGCCCTTTACTAAGTCGTGCCAGATAATATGACCATCATATCCAGCGGAAATAAGTGTTTGTTGATTGGAGAGATACTCCAGGGAAGCTGCATAACTTTGGTGTTCGCCAATTCTCTTGGTCTTTTTTGAATCAATATTAACTTTGTGAACCCCTCCGTCCATGCCGGTGACATGGCAAAAGTTATCATCTTCCGTAAGAGCCAGCCCAAGGGCAGCTGAAGGAAGTTTTATTTCCTGTATCTGTTTGACCTTTACCGAGAGTTGTTTTTTAGGTGAATCCATTTCTCAGGCAAGAATCTCATGAATGGGAGCTGATTTTTTTTCAACATAATGAAATGTAGGAAGATCAGGCAGATCGTATTGTTTATGTGGGTCTAGCCCTAGAGCGGAAAAGATTGTAGCGAACAGATTACGTTCGTTGTATGACTTACTAATAACTCCATAACCATCTTTGTCAGTTTCGCCTACCACTACGCCTTGTTTAATTCCGCACCCTGCCATCATAAGGCTCCAGGCTTGAGGATAATGATCTCGGCCGCGAGCTGCATTAATTCCCGGGGTTCGCCCAAATTCTCCCATGGCAACTACAAGTGTATCTTTTAGCATGTCTCGCTCTTCGAGGTCTGTCATGAGCTGAAAAATGATGTTGTCGAGATCTGGAATGACCATCTGGTATATCTCATTGTGAAATACGTGACTATCCCAGGGCATACCATTTGCAACCATAACAAATGGAGCGCCATTTTCGACTAAGTGCCTGGACAAAAGGGTGTGAAGCCCAAAGGTTCCAGGGCCGTAACGATCTCGGTCCTTTTTTGGTAGGCGATCGAGATCGAACAAATCAGCACAACTCATCAGCCCCTTTACTCGGGCAAAAGCAGCGTTTTGAGATGCGGCAGCTGCGCTTTGTCGGTCGTTTTCATATTTGCGGCCAATAAACTGCCTAAGCAATTCACGTTCCTCATGATCGGTTGTGGTAATGTCGGCCAAGCGAGCAACATCGGGCAGTTTATATTGACCGCCAAGTCGAACGGGACCGTATTCCGCGCCCAGCCATCCAGCCCAATTACCAGCTTTGAAACCCTTGAATTCATTTCCTTCTGGGCAAGGGTCCAGCAAGATAAAATTTGGAATAGGACTGTCGAGTTGACCAAGTTGTTGGCCTAAAACAGAGCCTAAAGTAGGGCGGACAAATGGAGGGCGAGGTTTATCTCCCCGGTTCAATAAATCGATTGCAGTATTATGATTCTCCAAGTCGGTTTTCATCGAACGAACAACTGCAAGCTTGTCCATAATCTTTGCGCATTTGGGCATTAGCTCGCTGACGTGTATGCCTGGCAGGCTGGTGGGAATACTTTTAAATGGACCCCCAGTTAGTCTGCCCGGTTTGGGGTCCCAGCTTTCGAATTGGCTTGGCCCACCACATAACCAAAGAAGAATACAACGTTTATTTGCGCGTTTAGTTTGTTCTGCAAAAACAGGATTGGAAAATAGGCCCGCCCAACTTGCGGCGGAGATTGATCCGATTCCTCCGCCTAATCCCTCCAAAAAGCGGCGGCGGTGCAGCCCGTGTTCAGGGCTTCCGCATTGATCGTGTTTTGAGGAATGAGATTTTTTCATCAGTGATTCATAAGAAACTCCGGACTACAGACCATGGCCCATAGCATTTGTTCAATTCCCTTAGCGGGTCGATCCTCGCGCTTATTTAAGAATGCCTCAAACCGATTTAATTCTTCCTTGTTTGGAGGTCGGCCAAAAACATTATTGAACGCTTTTGAAACCTTCTCAGCCGGGTTAGCCAAACCGAGTAAAATAGAAGGAAGCGATAATCCCGTTGTAGAATCTTTATAGGGCCGCAGAAGGTCTCGAACCAGCGGATTATTTGAAAGGAACATGGCCTGTTGTATGGATGCGTTATAGAGCCTTGGAAATAGATCTGGAAACCGAGCAAGTAAAACCGACCGGAGTGATTGATCATTGGCTGCAACTCCGCCATATCCGGTCCATCGCCCCGTTGCGACTAGTAGGGAGCGAAAAAGGACCTCGGCGTGAAGGGGCTTTTCAATAGCAACTGCGAAAGTGTTTGGTTGGGGCCGATTGGGGCCCGGAGGTATAGAGTCCAATTGATATACTTCGCTTAGCACAATATTGCGGATTAGCTGCTTTATGTCGTATTCGGAAGTTTCGAAGTCTGTGGCAAGCCAGCTAAGCAATTCAGGATGGCTTGGAGGATATTCCGAGCTCATTTCTTCAACTGGATGAACAAGCCCGCGGCCGATAAGCATTGACCATATTCGATTAACAAAAGCTCTAGCCAATCTAGGATTATCTGTTATCGCCGCTGAAGCCAATGCTTCGCGACGAGAAAACTTAGGGAGAGAGGGCGCGTTTTTTTGCGTTGGAGGAATCAGGTATTTTGAAGGATCATCTGTTTCCTTTTCATTGGTTTTGGGTTTTTTCTCTGCGATCGATTTACCATTCAAAAATGTTAATTCAGCAGGGGCGCTAACTTTAGCAAGGTTCTTGTAGCTTATAAATCCCCCAATAGCCGACTCAGATACGCCAGGGCCCTTATTTGTGTTAACGTTCTTACTTCGATTGAAAGCTGTAACTAACCCCCAGTAATGAGCTTGTTTGATTTCCGGCGCACTTGGATGGTCGTGACACTGTGCACATTGAATATCAACCCCGAATGCTACAGGGGCGATTGATTCCGCCATCTTTTGGTGGTCATTGTTTTGCTCGTAAAGAAACCATGCCGCACCTCGATTATGCCCTTCATTTAATCTCGCTAAAATAATTTCCTGAACAAACTCATTCCAAGGGCGATTTTCTCGGAATACAGTTTCAAGATAGGAGTGCCAGTTATTATTTTCTCGTCGTGCTAATTTCCCCTTATCCACACGGCCTAGCAGGAGTATATCAAACATTTCCCGCATGTGTGATGGAAATTCGGCGTTAGCAAGGAGGGAGTCGACCAGTGTCTCTCGTTTGCGCAATCGTTCATTATGAACGAATGCATCCCGTTCGCTAGGAGTAGGAATTCGACCAATAAGATCGAGATAAATCCGGCGAACAAATATTCGGTCTGTCGCTTGCTTAGAAGGGGAAACCTTTTTCTTTCGCCACCCAGTACGGATTAAATTATCGATGACTCTTGAGCCAGCTAGTCCAGCTGGAGGCAAGGTTTCTAACTTTGGTTGAGTGACTCCGGAAACTGAAGGCCATTTGTCAGAACTTGCTTTGTCAATGTGTGCTCCTATCCAATTTTTAACTAAAGCCATCTCAGCTTCAGGAAGTTGCTTTCCTTCTCCAGGAGGCATGTGGGGATCTGTACCTGGAAGAAGCACCTGATATAAAAGACTCCCCTCAGGATTACCCGATAAAACGGGGGAGCCGGATTCGCCTCCTTTAAGTGTCGAGGCAAGGGTTCGTAGATCTAATCCCCCTTTTTGTTTTACTCCTCCGTGGCATTTTAAACAGTGATTTTTGAATAGCGGACGAATGTGACTACTCCAAAAAACTTCCTCTTTTTCGGCTCCATAACATACGCTTGATAATGCAGGGCCAAATACCATCACTAAAAAGCCTATAATTAGACTAATTCGGATGAAATTAATTCGGCAAAACAAATGCACGCCCAATTCTCCGTAAGCACAGGCTGAAGTCAATCAAAGGAACAATGATATTTCACAAGATGGGGAACGCGAGAAGTGCTCAGAATTCTACGAGACAAATAATTTGTCGTATTATTCAGAAAAAACGAATAATACAAAAAAATTAAAAAAGAGGTTTAAGTATTTTTTTAAGCTGGGAGCTTGCCATTTTTACTTGGGGTTATCGCAGCAATCCTCTCCAGGGTTATCACAGCAATCCTTATCAGACGCAGGCTTGGGATCGACTTCTGTAATCTTGGCTTTTTCTTCAAGCAGATCTATGACCTTTGAATTAAGAATTTCTTCTTGGACCTCATAGATGCCGCCATTCTCTTTGAGCTGGTCGGCCATCTTTTGGGGTTTAATTTTCTGCTGCATCGCCATAGCAGATATTTGGCGGCTTAATTCTTGTTCGGTAACTTTGATCCCTTCCTTCTCAGCAATTTGAGCAAGAATGTAATTGGCCTTCACGCGAACTTCAGCGTTAGATTTGGCATTGCTATAAATGTCGTCTTTGTTTTCCTCGATCACATCTTTCGATACGCCGCGGTTATGATTAGACTGCACAATATTGTGAACTACAGCACGGGTAGCTTGGTTGACAATAGTCTCTGGAAGGTCACAGGTGACTTTTTCGAGTAATTTTTGGACGCACTGATTACGAATAGATTGTTTCTCGGAATACTCCAGTTCGTTTTTAAGATCCGCTTCTACTCCTTCAGTAAGTTTATCGATACCTTCTGCGCCAAATGATTTTGCAAATGTATCATCAAGTTCCGGAAGGGATTGTTCCTTAATATCAACGATCTCAACTTCAAATTGTCCCTCCTTGCCGACAAGTTCCTCGTAAATGAATTCTTCAGGAAATTTGACCGGTACGGTTTTCTTATCTCCCTTATTGCCGCCGATTAAAGCTTCAACTAATCCAGGAACAAGAGGATTGCGTTTAAGATGTAACCACGCATTTGACTGTTCGCTGAGTCCCCGAGCTACTTTGACAGTGTCAGTAATTGGCTTGTCATCAATGGTTCCCTTGTAGTTAACAACAACAAAATCATCTTCAGCCATTGGCCGTTCAACATCTTTGTATTCAACACGTTGATCCTGTAATTTTGCGAGGGCTTTCTTGACATCATCATCCGTTACGCTACGGCGCTCCTTTTCTACTTCCAATCCTTCATATTCAGGGAGATCAAAAGAGGGAGAAACTTCCAAGGTGGCCATGTATTGAAAAGGTTTTCCGTGTCCAAACTGAAGCTCCTCAATTTCTGGCATGATAACGGGCTTCAAATCCTTATCTTTGAGTGCTTGCCCATAACTATCGGCCATTAGGGCGCGTTTTGCTTCATCGGCAATTTTGTCGCCATATGAGCGCATAACATTAGCCAGAGGTGCTTTGCCGGGTCGAAAGCCAGGGAGTTGAGCCTGACGGCGAAAGTCCTTCGCTACGGCATCAAATTTAGCATCTACGGTCTCGGCATCTACTTCGATGCGGAGTTGTTTCTTACAGGGAGAAAGGTCGGTTACTGAGACTTCCACGTTATTCTTTCTTCAAAAAAATGTTTAAACATACCGATTGTCGGTACGTAAAAGGCGGGGGAGATTAGGTTTGGTACACCCGCCTCGTCAAGCCTACTGCTTGGCGGGCGCTGGACATTCAAAAGAAGCCCCTCAATAATGGCTGCACATGGACAACTCAGCTCAGTCGATATCAAGACGACAATTTATTGGCTCAACAACGGCTTTTGGCGCTCTCGCATCTACAGGGGTCGGCTGTGCGACTACCAATTTGGAACAGATCTCAGAGGCAGAATCAAAAAGGATTAAATTGGGAATTTCCTCATACTCATACTGGCATTTTCGTGATCCAAAAGTATCTATTGAAACTGTGATTGAAAAAACAGCTCAGCTTGGCGTTGAAGGCGTCGACATCCTGCATCGGCAGATGGACTCGGAAGACAATGGTTATTTGCAGAAACTCAAGCGGCACGCCTTTAAGAACGGTGTTGATTTAATTTGTTTGTCAATTCATCAGGATTTTGTCGATCCCGATCCGGTTGTTCGAAATAGAAATATAGAGCACACAAAAAAGTGTATCGAACTTGCCTATCGCATGGGCATTCCGTCTATCCGGCTAAATTCCGGCCGCTGGGGGACAGTAAAGTCGTTTGATAAACTAATGGAACTTCGTGGCAAGGAGCCAATTTTACCAGGATATACTTTGGATGATGGATTTAAGTGGTGTATTGACTCGATTGAGAAATGTCTGCCTAAGGCATCTGAGTGCGGGGTCATGCTCGCTTTGGAAAATCATTGGGGGCTTACTCGTACTCCTGAAGGATTGTTACGCATTGTAAACGCAATTAATTCTCCGTGGTTGGGACTACTGATGGACACAGGTAATTTTCTTGAAGATCCATATCCTAAGTTGGAAATGGTTGCTCCTAAAGCAGATTTCGTCCAGGCCAAGACATACTATGGAGGAGGAGAGTGGTATACTTTGGACTTGGACTATAATCGGGTTGCCAAGATTTTGAAGAATGTAAACTATTCTGGATATATTTCACTAGAATTTGAAGGGAAGGCGCCTGCGGATGAAGGGGTTGCCGAGAGTATTGATTTGTTTCGAAAAGCTTTTGGGTAAGGACTGCCAACCGGCGGAAAGCAAGGTTTTCTCGATTTACTTCGGGAGTTTGTGCTGGTAATTTTATCTCTCCACTTGAATAACATATAGGGGCTACCTGCTCGTCATTAATAATCGGTGGAACTTGTTTTTCGGATGAGCGGAAGAGTAAATGATTTAAATATGATGAACAAAATTCAAAATATCAAAGCAAGGCTTCATGGCCTAACAGCGGCGATTATTTTAGGGCTTGGCGCCGGGAGTTCCATTCAGGCACTGGACTTCAATGAGGGTGAACATGTAGTGTTTATTGGTAACGCCCTAGCTGAGCGAATGCAGCACCACGGATGGCTTGAAAGTTATATACAAGGCACCATGGCCGAAAAAGAGTTAGTATTTCGTAATCATGGTTTCGGAGGAGATAAGGTGAACAATCGCCCTCGTAATAATGGATTTCCTAGTGCGGATGCTTATCTCGAAATTTCCAAGGCGGATGTCATTCTTGCCTTTTGGGGATACAACGAGTCTTTTGATAATAGTCCGGATGCCTACATGGCGGATTTAGCCAAGTGGGTCGATGAGACGAAAGAGAAAAAATACAACGGTAAGAGCGCTCCTCGTATTGTGCTGCTTTCTCCAATCTCACATGAAAACCTAGGAAAAGCTAACTTGCCGGATGGTGCTGCTAATAATGAACGGCTCTCTAAATATACAGAAGTTACACGTAAGGTTGCCAACGAAAAAGGAGTTGATTTTGTTGATCTGTTTTCACTTTCGAGCAGACTTTATGAAAAAAGCAGAAAGCCGCTGACCGTTAACGGCATCCATCTTACGAGTGAAGGGAATAAGCAGCTAGCTCAGGGCATTTATAAAAATTTATTTGGAAAAAACCCTCGTGTAAGCAGGCGAAAACTTACCCGAATTCAGGATGCGGTCTTAAACAAAAACTGGCACTGGTATAATCGCTATCGTGCTACGGATGGCAATGATGTATGGGGTGGTCGTTCGGGGCTAAAATTTGTTGCAGGTCAAACCAACCGAGAAGTATTGCAGCACGAACTCAAGATGATTGATGTCATGACTACCAATCGGGACAAGGTTGTCCATGCAGCTGCCAAGGGCAAAAAAATTGCAGTAGATGATAGCAATGTTCCTAAACCGGTTAATGTAGTTTCGAATGTAGGAGGTAAATCGCCAAGTAGTAATTCCAATAAGGAGGGTTCAGTTAAATATGACACGCCTGAGGTTACAGTGAGTAAACTCAAGCTCGCTCCGAATATGAAGGCGAATGTCTTTGCTTCTGAAGAAATGTTTGAGGGGATGATTAACCCGGTCCAGATGGGGCTTGATACCAAGGGACGCATTTGGGCAGCTGTTTGGCCGACCTATCCAAAGTGGGAGCCGATGCGAAATCCATCACATAAAAAGATAGAGGATGCGCTTGTTATTTTGCCGGATAAAAACCGAGACGGTAAAGCTGACAAAATGATTACTTTTGCACGTGTACATAATCCCACCGGCTTCGATTTCTGGAATGGAGGGGTGATTGTAGCAAGTTGTCCGGATTTGATTTACTTCAAGGACACCAACGGAGATGACGTGGCGGATGTTAAGGAGCGGTTGCTACATGGCCTTGACTCTGCCGACACTCACCATGCTGCCAATAATATCGTATATGGCCCAGATGGATACATATATTATCAACGTGGTGTTTTTCACGTCAGCAATGTTGAAACACCATGGCAAGGGCCACAACGTGATACGGCCTCAGCAATGTACCGCTTTAATCCTCGAACATTCCGCTTTCAGCGACATGCTAATAATAGCCCAAATCCGCATGGAATTAGTTTTGATTACTGGGGCTATCATTATGCGACAGATGGTACAGGGGGCAGGGCCTATCAAGTTCGCCCGGACGGTAAAGGTAATTTCAAGATGCAAGAATTGTTAAAAAAGACAGTTCGCCCGGTTTGTTCGAGCGGAATTCTTTCAAGTGATCATTTTCCCGAGGAAAATAATGGTAACTTCTTGATTCTTAATGCCATAGGGTTTCTTGGCATTAAGCAATACACCATGGCATATGATGATGAAGGAGATGTTTGGGGTTCGGAGACTAAGGACTTGCTTGTCTCAGGAGACCGTAATTTTCGTCCAACCGATTTTGAGGTAGGGGGCGACGGGGCTCTTTATGTTTCAGACTGGCAAAATGTTATTGTTGGACATATGCAGCATAATGTTCGGGATCCAAACCGTAATAAAAACCATGGTCGCATTTACCGCGTAACTTATGAAGGACGGGAGCTTTCCAAACATGTGAAAGTTGATGGCCAGTCTATCAAGAAATTGCTCGATCTTTTAAAGCACCCAATCAATGGCGTTCGGCATCGGGCACGGGTTGAGCTTTCAGAACATCCTAGTGACAAGGTGCTTGCAGCTACAGATAAGTGGGTGAAACAGTTTGATCCAAAATCGAAGGAGGATGCCCATCATCTATTAGAGGCGTTATGGGTTTATCAGAGAAATGATACGCACAACGATGCACTATTGAAGACCGTACTTGGATCGCCAGTTGATCATGCACGCATATCTGCAAAGACGGTGAAACAGTTTTGGGATCAGAATAAATAAAGAGTATTTAGCTTAAAGAATGATTGTTTCTTTGCAGACAACGTCTCGTTCGTTGGGATTGGCGCTAGCTTGCACCCTTCTTGCCTTGGCAAATGAAGTGAGGGCTGCAGATTTAGTTTTGCCGCAAGCTAAGCCAGTAAAATTGGCAGGGGACTTCAAGTTTACTGAGGGGCCAGCTGTTTCCGCAAATGGGGATGTTTACTTCACTGATATTCCCAATAACCGTATTCATAAATGGTCCGCTTCAAATAAAGAGCTTTCGATATTTGCTGAGGAAACCAACGGAGCGAATGGGTTATACTTCGCTGATGATGGCAGGCTTTTTGCATGTCAGGGAAATGCAAAGCGTGTGGTTGCCTATTCTGTAGACGGAAATGATACCAGCTCTCTGGCTAAGCGTTACGACGGGAAAAAATTTAATAAACCCAATGACCTATGGATTGATCTTAAGGGAGGTGTTTATTTTTCTGATCCTAACTATGGTAATAAAGAACTCTCTCAGGACGGAAAACATGTTTATTATATTCAACCTGGAGGAGGAGATGTAAAAAGGGTCGCCGATGGATTCAAAACCCCGAACGGACTAGTCGGCACTCCCGATGGAGCAACTCTTTATATCGCGGATATAGGTGATAACAAAATCTATAGCTACACCATTCAGGAAGACGGTACTCTGAAGGATCGAAAACTATTTTGTGAAAGTGGTTCTGATGGCATGACCCTTGATCAACATGGGAATGTTTACCTTACCTCCGGTTCAGTTAAGGTGTTTAGCCCAAAGGGGAAACAGATTGCAGATTTAAAGTTTCCTGAAAGCCCGGCAAATGTCGTATTCGGAGGGAAAGAGCTCAAGACACTCTTTGTTACTGCCCGCACAGGATTTTATTCCTTGGATATGGCTGTAACTGGGGCAATTCGAGAAACGCCCTTTAAAATTACCATTAGTACAGTTGAGGATAAAATGGTTTATGACGTGAAGGAGTTTGATGTTGAGACAGGAAAACCCGTTTTATTGACTTTTAAGAACAAGGATTTTCCTCCGCACAACTTGCTTGTTGTTAAACCAGGAAAAGCTGATGAGGTTGCCAATCTCGCAATTGCTTTGGGCAACGATGGCTTTGGAAAACAATGGAGGCCTGATACTCCTTTAATTCTTTGGGGATCGACGATGATCGATTACGACGAAGAAACTGTGATTAGTTTTATAGCACCACTACCAGGTGATTATCCATACGTCTGCACATTTCCGGGTCACGCCATGATGATGCGTGGTGTGATGAAAGTTTTGCCAAAGGGTGCAGACAAAAAGAAATAAGCGATTCAGCGATTGCTTTTAGAATAGATCTATAAGATTAATTTATTCTATAATTACCGCAGTTCCATAGGCCATCATTTCAGCTGCTCCCCCCATGATTACTGAAGTTTGAAATTGGATTCCAATAATTGCATTAGCGTCCAGTTTTTCAGCTTCTGCTATCATGCGGTCGAGAGCTTGTTCACGACTTTCTGCTAGTAGTTTGGCATACTCGGTCACCTCTCCGCCCACAAGATTTCTTAGCGCTGCCATGATGTCTTTGCCAACATGGCGAGCTCTGATGGTATTCCCACGTACAAGCCCTAGTGTGCGTACGACTGTCTTTTCAGGAACATTTGGGGTTGTAACAAGAATAATTTTTGAGTCGCTCATATTAGATTTGTACGTCCTTGTATTTATCGGTCTTTGCAGCTTTTACCCGTTGAAACAGTACGGTAAAAAAAAGTATTCCGACTCCACTGAATAAAACTGGAACCCCATATTGAATATATAAGGGTATTTTTTCCTCACCTTTGCCCCCTTGAATTAGTTCTGCACATATCCAAAAAGCGCCAACTCCATAAATGATAATTAATCCAGCAATAACCAGAAATTGGCCGAAGCTTGCGATGGGGGTTTCTGTCTTATTGTTAGACATAATAATAAGGATGAAGACTGAAATCACATAATAGAATGCAGGACTTTAAAACAAGAAAAAAAGCTCAACAGTCAATTGCTAACTTAGAATATTTTGACTAGTAAACCTTTCCCTAGGAATTCGTTATATCTCAATTCGATAGCCAAAGATTTATTGGGATAACAAGCTGCCTATATCGGATTTTCTAGATATTTAAATCTAGTCAACCTTCTAGGTAGACCCTTTTTATAAAAGGTTTCTCTACAAAAAAGTAGAATCCGTAAATTCCAACATGGCATGCTAACGCATACCAAAGCCCAAAAGTTGAGCAAGTCATTACAGCACCAGCATATGCATGAAAATTGCCAACCCCGTACATAGGATTAGGAAGAAACTTATAGGGGCCAGCAGCCGTAAACTCGCCTTGTGCGCGATCAAGAAATAGGTCGCGAAAATAATAAGTGTTTATGCCCACGACCCAAGTGGCCCAAAACTTAATTCCAAAGCCTACAAAAGAAAGCAGTGCAAATAACCCCCACTTCAAGTTCAGTGACAATTCAAACGCTTCCGTATTATGAAGTGCAGCCGCACTTATACCGGTTCCAATATTAAAAAACATGAGGCCACAGATCATATCATAAAACGCGAGAGCTTTGTCTTCCCCAAACTTTTGCGCCATTACCCGTTTGATGTTGGTTCCAAGAATCAAGCTGATGCCTAGGTAATAAAAGATCCAAGTGCAAATAATATACGGAATGTGATAACCATTTTGGTCTACGTAGTAGAGAAGGCCTGTTGATAGTCCTAATAAAGGAATCCAAGCAAAAAGCATTCGCCCTGAGTCAAGACGCAAGCCTGACATGGCAAGGAAGACGTCGATGGCTTTCCAAAGCATTTTTAGGAAATTCATGAATAAAGGGTTAAGTATTTTTTGCGGATTGTAGGGGTAACCTCTGACAAGAGAGCGCGGAGAATAGCTGTCGATTTACCATAGAGCAAATATCAATTACTTCGATATTTTCGGCCATTAAGCATAGCTCCTATCCAAGTGTAGCGTACTGCAATTTCATAAATCGCTAAAAGAAATAATGTCGTAATGGTACATATGCATATTAATTTCAATGCACCTGGCCAAGGAGCATTCGCGATCCATATCTGTAGCAGCATGGCTACGGGCAGGTGAGCAATATATAGCCAATAGGATGCATCGGATAGATATCGGATGCTGCGATTTTCACCGGAACAAAATTTTCGAAACGCACCAATCAAACCGAAGATCATTAGCCAAGCATACAAAACACTTAATATGGTGCAAAGCAAGTGGTGGCGAAAAAATGCAGATAGAGAATTGGTTTGGGTAGAGATAAACAAACTGCCACGTTCTGAATACTCGGATATACCAAGTAAAAGGACGGGGACGGCCAGGATTAAAGCTATAGGCCAGAATCGGCCTGCTGTTGAATCAAAAGATTTGCGCCCAAAGGCCAAGGCTCCAAATCCAAAAAATATTGAGTAATAAAGAACCAAAGGAGGCCAAGGAATAGGACTTGCTGCAGTGTCAGGGCCAAAGTCAGTGATCATAAAAAACTGTGGAACAAGAGTTAAAGGAACTACCCATATTAGACAGAATGGCCAGGAAACCATCCAAGAAGGAACGGGCTTCCAGCCTCTATTTCGACAGATCCAAGTAACGGCAACAAAGCCCAAGACAATTAAAAATAAATAGTACAAAAACCAGAGATGCTGAAATACTGGGAGGACACAAAGAATCCAAAAGATGGCTGCCAATTCCATGCCTAACTGACCTGCAGCAGGGAGCTGGTTTACAAGGGGTTTGATTCCAGGCAGGAATGGATAAAGCCAGGCAAGGGGTTCTTCTAGATTTGCACTTCCTAAATTCGCTCCATTCTCTTTGAGAAAGACAATAACTTCGTCCCGACGATCAGCAAGCTGGGTGTCATCTAATTGTACCGACATCATTTCAGCAATAATGACAGTGCTAAGTTCATCAACTTCGGTAAGCGACAATGGAGTATAACCAAGAGAGGTTTCAGCGTTTATATCTGCACCGGAGCTGACCAAGAATTTCGCCATCTCCAAATTTCCAAAGAGTGCAGCATTGTGGAGGGGAGTTGTTCCATCCGGTTCTGCGGCATGGATATCTACCCCTTGTAATTGCAGAGCTTCTACTGCGGGAATATGACCCAGTCGAGTAGCCCAACTTAATGGTGTTACCCCGATCAAATCTGCAGTATTAGGATTAGCCCCGGAAGCAATATGCTGTTTGATAGCATCGGGGTCTCCTGCCTTTGAGGCATCCCAAATAGATAAACTACTGTCATAGTTTGCAGTGATTTGTCTGCCGTAATAGTCGGTTGCAATGAATATGGGAAGTAGAGGGATGGTAAAAATTATAAGTGGAAGCAGAATTCGTTTAACCCTATGACTTAGAAGTTTTTTAAGGCCATATTTTTTCCACATCATCATTGTGAAAAACCCGCTCAAGACGAAAAAGAGCTGCAATCGAAAACCATGAATTGCATGAAGAAGAAATAAGTAAGATTCGTCACGGGCCACATCCTGTGTATGCCATACTGCGAGAGGCAGCGGCACAAAGGACATCATCCCATGAAGAACAATGCCCAAAAGCATGGCTGCAGAACGTAAGGCATCAAAGTCATGGTAGCGTTGCATTGGGGGTAAATCTGCGGAGTGGATACAGATACAAATATTTGATTCAAAAACCCATCAATCAAATGGGCTGCGTTCACGCAGGGGAATTTCCAAACTAATCTAGTTGCTTGCTTGTAAGTCCGCCTTGTTTACGTAGTAACGCGATAATTTTAGGGCGGTTAGCTTCGATTTGTTGGATATCGATTTTGAGTTCAAGAATCCCGGCTATAAATTGGAGGATTCCTTTAGTCTCTTCACTCCACTTTGCAGAGACGGTGTCAAGAGGGGTTTCCCCTTTAGTGCTCCGAGCGTTTACCTTAGCCTTATGTTTAAGCAAGAGCTCGACCACTTCTAAATTTCCGAAAAATGCGGCTCCGTGAAGAGCAGTGTTGCCATCCATGTTTTTACCATTGACGTTGGCACCTTTATCGATGAGCCATTGAGCGGCTTTTGTTTGCCCTGCATTGGCAGCCCATGAAAGAGGAGTGATCCCTTTGTCGTCGTGTGAATCTAATGCTGAATTGTCTTTGGAACTTGCTTCTAGAGCGGCCAAGTTTCCTGTTTTGGCTGCATTCCAAAGAGCCCCAAAGCCGGCGCTGGCTAATTCCGCCCCTCTTTTTGCTCCATTTTCTTTAAGTAATGTTTCAACCTTTAATCGTCCTGCACGTGCCTTCTCAACGTCAATTTCGATTTGAAGGAATCCAGAGATTAATTCAACAAAACCTTTGGTTTCGTCATTCCATCCGGAGCAACTATCAAGCGGAGTTTCTTTTCTTTGATTTTGTGCGTTTACCTTGGCCCCTGCCTTAATAAGGATCTCAACGGATTCCACTTGTCCGAGGAAGGCTGCCCCATGGAGAGGCGTTCCGCCATCTCCAGAGGCAATATTCACATTTGCGCCTTCTTCAATCAGGAATCCAACCATTTTGCTTTGGCCTGCTAGTGCGGCCAAGCCAATTGCCGATCCTCCCTTTTCATCGGGATCGTTAACTTCAACCCCCTTGGCCAAGTATTCTTTAACGAGCTTAAAATCTCCCTCTTTTGCAGCGTCAAAGAAGGAGGTTGCTTTGGCTCTCTCTCCACGTTCCCCCTCATCTCTTCGCCCTCGTCTCTCATTATCTCCTCTTCTTCCTCGGCGTTCATTAGGCCTCCCTCCGATTATTGGAGGAGGTTCAGGTGTAGAATTCCATAGAGGCATGTCGTCACCATTGATTTCGCTTTCAACATCAGCACGACGATTTCGTATGAATTGGCGGATTGGCTCATAACGGACCCGCCTTCTTTGTTCTGGAGAAAGATAGGGGTCCAGCATGGCCTCAAGCCGCTCTGTTTCAGCTAAAAGTTTTTGTTCTCCCCAATGTTCAGCAAGTAGAGCTTTCATCGTAGCGGCATATTTCTTTCGAACAGAAGGCAGCTGATAAAGGCGATGACTTATAATGCCAACGGTGCGAACCGAACGAGGGGATCGCCGGTCGACACCCAGCGGACTGTACTTTTGGAAAGCGCAGTCTGTTCCCCAAGGCATAAAGTGTAATTTATCTGTTTCAGGATTTAAGTAGACAAAGAAATTATTGCGATTTCCAGAGTACCCATCCCAAAAGCTTACGAGCCCTTCAAGCGCCCAAAATTTGTAGAAAGATTCTTCATCAACATGTTTCCATAATTCCTTTTCAAATTTAAAATCATTTTTTGCTAACTCCGCTACAATGAGAAAATCACTGCTCTCCCGGCTGTTATTCATTCCATGGATAGCTAGAAGGTTTTGCCCCTCATTCAGAAGGTCGACATGCTCGGAGATATCAAAATCAGAAAAAGTCATGTTTGATGCATCGGCTTTACTTCCTGTAGCTGCTGAATTCCAAGATGGGTTCTTTGGTGAATTAAAACGGGCAACTTCCTGGCCGTTTATATAAGCAATAAAGCCGTCGTCACACTTCATGCGAAGAGCGAGGTTAGTGTCTTTAAGTGCTTTAATGTCTTTTAGCTCAAATGGAAAACGGAGGTAAAGTGAGGTGGCTTTTCCATTCATTTTCTCCTCGAAATTAAAGGATTTCTGAATCAACTTTTCGTAGCCTTCTTGCATTTCAAATCCGGCTCCATTCTTTCCTGGGGTCCACTTTGAGTCGTCAAAATCTGGTTTAAACCATTCGTTATCCAAGTCTCCGTTTTCAGGAACGAGTGCTCTCCCAGGAAATGCCCCACTAAAAATAGGGGTGCCATTTCCTCCTTCCATTACGTTGATTACATCAAGAATTGATTCCAGGCCTTTTTTCTTTTTTCCAGTTTTGCGATCGAAGCTTCCTTCCCAGTCTTTATAAAAGTCAACAACAGTTCCCTCATAAAGGGTTCCTTTTGAGCTTCCAAACTCTCGTTTAAGGAGGTGTTTGCGGACTGACTCAACGTGCGAATAAATGCCAAGGTTCTTGCCGTTTACTATGATATTAGCAAAGCCACAGCGTGAGCCAGGAGATCCAGCCTGATCAAATAGATCATAACACATAAACTGATTCATCAGAGTGGTATCCTGTTTATTATTATTAAAAGTCAGATTATTTAATCCGTCTATTTCTTGATCTTCGTCAAAATAGTCTAGTTTGATTTTGAGGGATGGTCGGTTTGTATCCTGAGAGCCAATGAATCCTTTCTTTCGGATGCCCACTTTCGGATAAGTTACCCCATCAATTGTAACAGTCGCTTCCACGTACTCGTAAGGAGTAGCAGGAGGCTCAAACTGACGGCTGGATTGAAGGGCTTCGAAAAAATTACGGGATCTTAATCGTAGCTTGTCCCAGTTTGCTGGAGATACCCTTATATCAACCTTTATAACTCGATCTTTTTGAAACAGATCATCGAGTTTAAGGGTCTTGGCTTGAGCGGAGTAGTTGCCAAGGGCAAATAAAACAAAAGCTATAAGAATTATAAAAGGTTTCCTCATGATAGGATTTTTTTCTTTGAACAGGCAATTAAGACAGCATTGTGTTGCTAAAACGACCATAAAACGTGACACAATTGTAACGTTATAGACAAAATACAGTCGATTAGTTACAAATTTTCAGATTTTTATATCTTACCCCTAAGGAACACAGATTCATTAAATGAAGGCAAATCCAAAGAGGTTTTTAGAAAAAATTACTGCAGAGCCTTAACAATTTTTGGGCGGGTAGATTGGATTCGGTCGTAGTCCAATGGAGATCCAAAAGGCTTGTATATAACCTCATCAAGAAAATCGTAAATGGGCTTTGCTTCTTCCCATG
>SHAK01000004.1 GCA_004213515.1 Limisphaerales bacterium
GGCCACAGCTTTCTTGGCTACAGCTTTCTTGGCTACAGCTTTCTTGGCTGGTAACTTTTTCACCACTTTTTTAGCGGTAATATTTGTTTTTTTGACGATTTTTTTCTTTGAAGCCACAAGTCAAAAAATAGGTTTTTATTTAAATATACTCGAATTCTTAGGCTTTGTACCACACAGAAGCCAAAACGAGGCGCGGAAATTTACCAAAGAGTATGCTTAATTCCATAAAAAAATTCCGGTTTTTCATTATTTTTATTTAAAGAAAATAATTTTTTAAACTATTTCTTACTAGATTCAACGTAAAGCCGTGACCCAATTTGGCTAAATTGGTAGTTTTGTTTATCTGCTGATTTAAATTAGCGAACCTATTTTATGAATGATTTCGTTGCAAACGCTGCCCGGTCTGTCTTTACCGTTCTCATTGGATTACTAATATTTCTGATTGGATGCTCAGAAAATACCCACAAAAAGGCTCTTCAATCAGAAAAACCGGATTTTGAAAAACAAAATAAATCTAAGAAAAAAAACTTCAAACCAGTCAACATGGTTTGGATTCCTGGAGGTACATTTAATATGGGCTCTAAACATGGAAAGCCTGATGAACTACCAGTACATAAAGTTACATTAGATGGATTCTGGATCAACAAGACTGAAGTCACTAACGAACAATTCGCTGAATTTGTAAACGCTACCAAATATTTAACTCTTGCCGAACAAAAACCAAATCCCTTGGATTTCCCTGGTGTACCTGAAGGAAAATTGGTTCCTGGTGCTGTTGTCTTTGAACCCCCACCAGGAAATCCACCTCTAAATAACCATAGAATCTGGTGGACATGGAAAGTAGGAGCTAGCTGGAAACACCCCAATGGACCAAATGACTCCATAAAAGGCAAAGATGATCATCCAGTAGTTAATGTGTGCTGGTTTGATGCAATAGAATATTCAAAATGGTTAACTAAAAAAACTGGAGTCAAACATAGGCTTCCAACAGAAGCTGAATGGGAATATGCAGCTCGAGGAGGATCGAATGAAAAAAAGTATATTTGGGGAAATGAGCTAAAACCTGATGGCCAATGCATTGCTAATTTTTGGCAAGGACGTTTTCCAAATCAAAATACTACTGAAGATGGCTATCGAATGTCATCGCCTGTGGGACAATTCGCATCAAATGGATATGGACTATATGATATGGCTGGAAACGTATGGGAATGGTGCGAAGATTGGTACAAAAATGACTATTACGAAAAAAGCCCTAAAAAAAATCCTAAGGGTCCAAATACCAGCTTTGATCCTGCAGAACCAAATTTAGCAAAGCGAATCACTCGCGGTGGATCATTTCTTTGCAGCGAGCTATATTGCACTGGATATCGTCCCTCTGCTCGAATGAAAACGAGCCCTGATACGGGGCTAAGTCATACAGGGTTTCGCCTAGTTGCTGAGGGTTCTCCTCCAAATAAATAATAATCTTCGATTAATCTTAAGGCAGTTAGTTGAGCAAAATTCCACGTCTAATATAAGTAGGCTGATCTAGGTCTTCTCCCTTATGAACTGTTGGTTCACTTTTTTCAAAGCGGCCTTTAGAAATTATCTCTAAAGGCAACATTTCTTGCTTAATCCCTTTTCTCTTTTTGCGATTTGGCTCCTGGTTTGCAGCTGCCTCTAACAAGCTTTCCTTCATTTCTGGTGAAATAGTTTCCAAAGCTGGAGCTGGAGGCGCAAACGCAAATCCACCTCGATTTGCGCTTTTTGATTTAACACCTAAATTCACGTAACTATTATCTCCAGATGGCATGAAATTTTCAGGGCCACTCAAATTGTGTGCTTCATTCGGTGTAAAATCTTTCGATTCATTTGTTTCCATTAAAGAAGATATAGTTTTGCTCTTTTGAACAATAACCAAAGTTACTTGCAATAAACTGTTCTTACTAGAGTCCGTGGCACCAACTATTAAATCAACAGCTGAAGCGCACAAACTAATGGATTCAATAACTTTATTTATTTCAGCTAAGGATAAATTATCATTTCCTGAAAAATGAACCAACAAAGTTGTCGCTTCCCTGAATGCCTTTCCATTCAAGGAAGAAGGATGGGCCAATATTTTCTCCATGATATCAGAAGCAAAATCTACCCTATCACTCTCAACGCATAATATAGAACCAAGACTATTCTTCTCTTTCATTGAAGACTTAAGATCACCAAAGGATACGTTCAACAAGCCTGGTTCAATCAACATCCGGCACAATCCTAAAACCGATTCACAAAGGTAGCGATTAGCTGTTTCAAGCGCCATATTCAAAGTAGTTTCACCTCCTGACATATGCATGACTTCTTCATTTGAAAAATGAAAAACAACGTCTGAAGATTGCTTAAGATCACGAATACCGCCGGCAGCCTTATTACAACGTCTGGATCCTTCACAATTAAAAGGAGTGGCAGCTACACCTACTACTAAGGCACCAGCTTCTTTAGCTAAACGGGCAACAAATGATGCTGCTTCAGTTCCTGTTCCTCCTCCCATACCAGCAATAACGAAAACAAGATCTACCTCTGAAACTAATTTTGCTAAATAATCCCGATCTGACTCAATCGCAGCTCTAGCAAATGCTATATCTCCACCAGCACCTAAACCGCATGGTATTGATTTACCTAACAATAGAGTCTTGGATTGATGACAACGAGACAGACTTCTGTTGTCAGTATCTAAGGAGTATGATTCGACACCATTAAGACCAATCATTGCCAATGTCTCCACCAATTTCACCCCAGTCTCACCAAGACCAATGAAACGAATAACTGGAAGATCGTACTCTTTCATGAAATTATAATTATCATTTTCTTACGCCAAATAATGAAACAAACTGTTTGCGTAATGCGCGACCAAAACCTCCTTGATTTGGTATAGTTTGAGTCTGGAAAGCACCAAATTTAATTAATCCAATCGAAGTAGAGAACTCAGGCTCATCAAGAGCATTTTTAATTCCGCTAACAGTGCTCGACCGGCCAATTGCTGCGGGTAACTTGAATACTTCACCAGCTAACTTTGTAATATAAGGTGTCCGTGCACCACCTCCACACAAAACAACTCCAGCTCGCAAATAATCAATATATCCCGCCTGTTTAATATCGTTTTCTATCAATTCGAAGATCTCTCGTAAGCGCATCGACATAATCATTTGAAGATGGTTTAAATTAATTTTTTTTCCAGGAATAATATTGTCAGTTGATAAATCAATAATAGGATCATTTAATTCCGCATCTATAACCGCGGAACCATTATCGACTTTGAGTTGTTCAGCACGACCAAGTGGCACTTTTAAACCATAGGCCAAATCATTAGAAACATGATCTCCACCAACTGCCAAAACCCCAGTATGCTTAATCACTCCACCAGAATAAATTGTATATTCAGTAGAACCAGCACCTAGGTCAATTACAAGAGTACCTAGTTCTTTTTGCTCCGTACTTAGAGTCGCTAAAGCAGATGCTAAACCATTAAATGCAATATTCTCTACCTGAAGGTGCAGTCCATTTACCAAACGAATTGGATTTTGCAATCGATTGTAACGCCCACTAACGACATGGACATCAACCTCCATTTTCACTCCTAACATCCCTTCCGGGTTAAGGATGCCATCCTGGCCATCAACACTAAAATGCTGTCGAATAACATGAACAACCGAATGGTCACTTGGTAAATTGACTGCTTTAGCATTTTTTATTACATCCTGGACATCTGCATCATTAATTTCTCGATCGGCCGATACTACCGGATGCACTCCTGTATTATTAAAACCTCGCATATGACTTCCCGTAACACCAAGAAAAACAGACTGAATCTCTACGTCTGCCATATGCTCCGCCTCGACTATCGCATTTCGCACATCCTCCTCAACAACTGAAGCGTCTACAATTTCTCCTTTCCGTACTCCACGAGATTTAGACTGCCCTAATCCAATAATATTTGCTACTTGATTGCCACTAACTTCACCTACAACTGCGCAAACTTTGGATGTTCCTATTTCGAGTCCAACTATAATTTGTGAATCACTCATACCACAGTTTACTTGCCTGCCATTTTTTGGCTCTGTCGAATTTCATTCGCAATATTAAGTGAAAGCATCCAACGAACTGGCACATTATTAGTCACAGAAAGATCCATTGTTTCAATGGCTAGACCATATTTTTGACCGTGTGCTCGAATTGTAGCCCAACGATTGAACTGTTGCTGCAGTCTATTGGGAGATAAATCAATCTGTCCCCCATTGCCCGTAGTCACTCGTACAATTTGAGGTTGAGATAAATCAACTACGCGCAAATCAATCTCGCCCGCCATAGCTGATTTCTGATACTCTCGAATCACAGCTAGTGCAGACTTAAGTTTCGGCAAGTTCGCCATTCGACCTGGAGCAAGGGTGCGAAGAGTCTTAAGATCAATACCAGCAATCACTGGAAGGGCCCACTCGGACTGATGCTTTGGAAAAACAACTGACTGACCTACTATTGGTGGCATCACAAAACCAGATTCGTCCACCTGCAACCTAATACAATCAAATTGTTCTTTATGATCCCTGCCTCTCTGCCAAATCCAAATTTGCGCCATCGGTACTCGCTCAGTTACTCTAACTTGAAGTGTATCAGGTAGAAACCGCTCGACAGAAGCCATTTTGATACGCGGAGTTAATTCAATGTTTCGCTTAATTCTTAGCAAATCGAGCGAAAGTAAATTATCGCCCATCTTAACTCCTCCCCAGTCCTTAAGTTGAGACTCACTAATGATTCCGTCAGTTCTATAGTCAATATCGGATACGGCAAAAGATTCATTTTCATAAACAAGCCGGTTCAACGCTAAATTACCTCCTAACCAGATAGTTGTAAGAACAACCATCATGGTAACTGCAAAAATCGTGAAAGAGCGCAAGAAACGGAGTCGTTTACTACGAATCTGCTTTGATTTCACAGTGACTGAAAGCACATTATTCTGACCCGTCTTTTTATTCTTCTTTCTAGTTCTCAGTGCCATTTCAAATCGATTCTGTTTGTGTTAACTGATTTACTGGCTTCAACGCTAATTCTACAAGCCGTTGACAAAGCTCAAAAAAATTCAATCCAGCCTCTTTCGCTGCTCTAGGAAGCAAACTAGTAGAAGTCATGCCCGGTAAAGTATTAACCTCTAACAATACCGGTTCACCATCATCACGCACTATGAAATCTACACGGGCACAATCACCACCACCCAAAGCCATTAATGACGATTCTGCAGCTGTCTTAATTCGACGTGTCAACGATTCATTGAATTGTGCAGGGCAAACATAATCTGTAGCACCAGCTGTGTACTTGTTAGTATAATCATAATCACCCTGCTTCGGTATGATTTCAACTATTGGTAAAGACTCACCACCTAAGATTCCAACAGTAATTTCACGACCAACTACTTTTTCTTCTACCATCACAGGTCCACCATACTTCATAGCATTACGCAGAGCGTTTGGCCAAGCACATGCAGTTTCGACAAATTCAAGACCTATACTTGATCCTTGCATCGTCGGCTTTAACACCAAAGGCAAACTTAGACCAATTGGAAGTTTAGAATCAGCATCTTTAATTACTTTATCCTTAGCAGTAATCAATCCATGTTTTTCACATATTCGCTTAGTATTAATTTTATTAAATGCCAAACGACTCACTTCAGCACTACAGCCTGTGTATGGCACTCCTAAATGATCTAATTCATTCTGCACTATACCATCCTCACCGAAAGTACCATGCAACGCTAAAAACACTAAATCTATATCGGATGATAATTCAAATTTTCCATCAACTGGATCTAATTCAACTACTTGATACCCTAAATAACGAAGTGCCTCCGCTACAGCAGCACCAGATCTTAACGAGACATCACGTTCACAAGATGAACCGCCTAACATAACACAGATTTTAAGAGCATCACTCATTATTTTCCACTCTCCCAATAATTTGAACTTCTGTTTTAAGATCGACTCCTCGTTTTTCGTAAGCCCTTTGCCTAATACGCTCGATTAATTTAAGAAAATCCCCTGGGGTAGCACCTCCTTTATTAACAATAAAATTACCGTGCTCTTCAGATACCATTGCACCACCTTCAGTAGTTCCTTTGAATCCAAGCTCATCAATCAATTGCCCCGCTGAAATCGAATCAGGATTTTTGAATATGCAGCCAGCACTACGAGCCTTAGGTTGGGCCTTCCACCGCTTTTGACTATAGGATGCCATTTTTTCGGCTATAGTCTCATGACTAGCGGGTTGTCCAAATAAAACAGCCTCAAGAGCAATATTGTTTTGCAAGAAAGAACAACTTCGATAGGAAAAATCGACATCCTTCTTTTCGATCTCAAACATATTACCGTGCATGTCCATATAATTAATAGTTTCAGTAATATCAAACATTTCACGCCCCCAAGCACCAGCATTCATTCGTAGCCCCCCCCCAATAGCCCCCGGAATACCTTCGAGGAATTCCATTCCAGATAAACAATTAGATTTAGCTTCAATAGCAACTTTCTTCATACGAGCACCAGCACCACATCGAATGCGATTCCCTTTAGTTGTCTTTATAGCTGTAAAATGCTTATTACTTAGTCTAACTGTCAGACCGCGCACTCCACTTTCGACTACTAAAAAATTCGAACCTAATCCTAAAATTGTAACCGGTAAATCATACTCATTGCATACCTTTATAAGAGCAGAAAGATCTTGATGGGTATTAGGTTCGACAAACAGATCTGCTCTACCCCCCGTTCGAAGTGTAGTAAGATCTCCTATCGCAAAATTTTTTAAAACTGTGGTTCCATCTTCAACCACACTTTCCATAATTGATTTAAAATCATCGAGACTTACCTTAGCTGGGTTTGCTGATGTAAAACTCATACCTCGATCTCCTTTAAATCATGCTCAGCGACAAGGAATGCATCCTCTTCAGAGTATTCCCAGCTACACATTTTATAAATTCGTTTCACAACATTTTCTGTAGCGCTTTCTGCCTTCCAGTGTTTGATCGATTCTCCCATTTCCTTCAATTTCAATGGTTGACTAAACAACTCTTTCAATTGCTGAGTCAATAAACTAGGCGTTAATTGTTTCTGATGAAAACATCGAGCCGCTTTCATTTCTACAAAGGTTCGAGCATTCAATCTCTGATGATTGTCAACTGCAGAAGGATACGGAACTAAGATTGCCGGTAATTCCATTGCTGAAAATTCAGCAAGAGAGGAAGCGCCAGCTCGGCTAATCACTAAGTCCGCAGCTCCAAGTGCATATTCCATCTCTGTTAAAAAAGGTCGAACTAAAGCCCGCAATCCAAGTGAATCATATACTGACTTAATTGGCTCTAAACTTGTAGTACCAGTTAGATGAATAAACTGAATTTTTGGAAGCGATTTGGCTAAATAAGGCAAAGAATCAAGTATAGCCTTATTAATTGCCTCCGCACCCTGACTTCCTCCCATAATTAATAGAACGGGCAAATCATTATCTAATCCAAGGACAGTTCGAGCATCAGACTTAGGCATAGGCTCCATTGTTGCACGGACCGGTAGTCCAGTGGCACGGACATTCGTTCCTTTCGTTCCCAGTAATGAATTGGGGAATTGTACAAATACTTCATCCGCAATCGAAGATAACATTTTAACAGCTCTACCTGGCACAGCATTAGCTTCATGCAAAAAAATCTTCGCCCCCATCGTTTTACCAACAATAACTGGAGGTAGACTAGTGAACCCTCCCATCGCCAGAACCACCATGGGCCTTTTTTTCAAAAACAATTTTCTGCAGAACTTAGCCGATTGAAAAAATCTATAACCAAACTTCAAAGGATTACGGTCTAAGCCGATCATTGATAATGACTCAACTTCCATGCCATAAGCAGATTTCACCGCACACTGATCAACTTCTTTAGGGCTTACTAACAACATGACCTCACAGCCACGGGCAACTAGCTCATCACCTACCGCAATTCCTGGAAACAAATGGCCTCCCGTTCCGCCACAAGCAATAGCAACTCGTTTAGGCAAAGGATCCATAATAATCAACCAGCGCTAAATGGAGAAATCACTCTTGAATCACCAAATCTTTTAGATCTGACTGGTTTTTCACTTCGAGAAAAACGAGCTATACTTAAAAGAACACCGACACAAAAAAGCATAACTACTAGGTTTGTTCCACCGCGACTTATGAATGGCAAAGGTAATCCCTTATTAGGCAAAGTACTAGTAACTACTCCAATATTAATAAATGCCTGAAATCCGATCAGCAATGTCAAACCAGACCCAAGCAGAAATCCAAAAACATCACTCGACTTTAGTGATATAAAAGCACCACAGATAACAAAAAGCGCAAATCCCACAACAACTGCCATTGTCGCAATTAATCCTAATTCCTCGCCAATTACTGAAAAAATAAAATCTGTCTGGTGCTCTGGCACAAAACCGAGTTTTTGCCTTCCATTACCCAAACCCAATCCTGTAGTCCCCCCTGAACCTAAAGCAATCAAAGATTGCCAAGCCTGATAACCTACACCCTGTTTGGTTCCTTCAGGGTCTAACCAGCTCATAATACGATTAAGACGAACGGTATTTTGGGAAAGCAAATATCCTGCTATGGGTATAATTATAATCGCAGGTAATGCCATGTGGCGAATTTTGGTGCCTGCTAAAAAAAGCATTAAACCGCAAACCGCTGCCATCAAAGCCACACTCCCCCAATCTGGTTCTATAAAAATTAATCCTAAAAATATGCCTATAACCAAACCGGGCAGAAGTAAACCATACTCTAAAGAATGAATTTTGCGTCCTTTCTTCTCACAGTAGTGAGCTAAGGCTATAATCAAGGCAATCTTGGCAAATTCTGATGGCTGAAATGTTGTGCCAGGCAATTGCAACCAACGACTAGCTCCATTTTTATTTATACCAATCCCAGGAATCAAGACTAACACCAATAAAACAAAAGCCAAAATTAACATCGGCAGTGAGATCTTTTTTAACAACTGATAATCTAACTGCGCTGCAACAGCACAAATCACTAAACCAATTAAACACCACAAAAGCTGCCCCCCCATAAAAGAGCCTTCACGATGAACCATCATTGAACTGTAAAGCATTACCAAGCCCAGGGCTAAAAACGCTGAAACGACAAACACTAAAGTGGTCGAAACATACTTCATTCAAGATATCTCGTTTATTCCGAAATTGTTTTTGGAATTATCAACTTTTGCCCAGGACGGATATTAGATGTTTTAAGATTATTTTCATCCCGAATCACCTTAACCGTTGTTTTGTGATTTTTCGCAATTGTATAAAGGTTATCTCCCGCCTTAACCTCATATGTAATTATACCTTCAAGCAAATCAGGCTCAGCCTTCTGAAGCAATGGGGCAGGAATAACCAAAACTTGGCCTATAGCTATTCTATTTGGATCAACTGCCGGGTTAGCGGCTTTCAGTGCTGCAATTGTCACAGAATGCTTACGAGCGATAGTTGTATAATTATCACCCTTTAAAACTATATATTCTGACTGATCAGATTTAATCGGCACTTCGGTAGAATCTAGAGTTGGCACTGGAACCAAGGGAACCACCTCAGAAACAAATTGATCACTGCCATTCGGGCTTTGCGTTGTTTTAACAGATGGAACAGGTAAAGGAGGCCCAGAATCCAAACTATTTGTAAGTTCTGCTATTGGGGGAGAATCCACTATATTTACATTATTTGACTGAGGCACAGCAACATCAACTATGGGTGGTAAATTAGGAATAGAGTTAGTCTTACCGACTAAGGGAGGAATAGAATTTTCCTGACGGCAGCCAGAAAACAACAATCCTCCTAGAAAAATAACATGTGCCGCCATGATGATCAGGACCATCTGTAAGCCGGAACGATTCCTAGAATTTTTTTCAAGCAATGAACTTTTAGGTTGAAGGGGGTTTTGTCTAGACATGATTAATCAATACTCCTTTGATGTATTTTAAAATTGACGCAATTGAAAAAGCGCAAAAGGGAAACACTATATCTTGTGGTTGAAGAAGGTACCTCATCGCGACATGACGTTTGATATTTCTGAGGCTGAAAAGGCCTTACCGGTTGATCTTTCAGAACTTTTGCAACCAGCCAAACGCTCGACAATTTGCCGAAACATCTCACCACGATGTTGATAGCCATTAAAACTACTGGAATCCTCACTCGCTGGCGAGAGTAAAATTACGTCTCCATCTTCAGCTATTTCAGATGCCTGCATCACTCCATCTTCCAGCGATTCGATTAAGCGACAAGGCGTAAAGAGGCTCCATGCAGCCCTTATTCTTTCTCGAGTTTCCCCCATTAAATAAGCCCCTTTGACACGCTGAGACAATAATGGCCCGACATCGTGAAACGGACTTTTTTTATCTCTTCCTCCAGCAATTAGCCAAATATTAGGATCTCCCAGAAAAGGGACTGACGAAAGAGTTTTTTGCATTGCAGCAAAATTCGTTGATCTCGAGTCATTTATAAACCGAACCCCATTAATTTCTGCAACAGTTTCGTATCTATGAGGTAATGGAGTTTGATTTTTAAGGACCGGAACAGATTGCTCTAATGGTATTTTGAGAACACGGCCAACTGCCAACGCAGCCATAATAATTTCTGCGTTATGAGCACCTTCCAAAAGGCATTCGTTAAAATCAAGTAAAGGACCCTCCCATCCCGGAACTCTACTAACAATTAAGCCCCTGTTGAGATAAATATCTGCTCTACGATTACTAGAGCTAAATGTTACAATCTTAGATGGTATTTTAATACCTAAAGAACGAATTTGAGCTAAGGCCTCACTCTGAACAATCGCCCAATCAAATGATTGCTGGTTAGAAAACATTCGAGATTTTGCATTAATATATTTAACCATTCCTCCATAGTGATCTTGATGATCAGGATCAATATTCATCAAAACACCTACGGTGGGTTGAAAAAATTGTGTCAATTCAAGCTGAAAAGAATTAACCGCCAAAGTTAAATAATCAAAATCCTTAGAATATGAAACAGAATCACAAACAGGACAATCAACTTTTCCAGCCAATTCTGTTTCACGTTGAGAAGCAATTAGCAATTGCTCTATTAATTTCGCAGCTGATGTTTTTCCATTAGTTCCAGTAACTGCAATGTTTAGACATCTTAGTTGCTGATAACCTAATTCCAGTTCACCGATCACCGGAATATTAATCTTTTTTAAAGCGGATAACCATTTAGATTCTCGCACCCCTCCTACACTTACAACGCTTAAATCTAACTCAGACAATAACTTTACATTCGGTCTATCCAAACCCAAATGTACTTCCACACCTAGTTTCACTAAAAGATCAGTTTCTTTTTTTAAAAATTCAGAATTATCCGAATCAACAGCAACAACACTTGCTCCACTATTCCTAAGTAAACGACAGGCAGACCTTCCTCTTGCTCCGAGGCCAATCAATAAAACTCTTTTCCCTTCTAAGTTAAACATTAGCGTAATTTTAGAGTACTTAATGCAAATACAGCAAATAAGATTCCTAGTATATAAAATCGGGCTACTACTTGTGATTCATGCCAACCCTTCTTCTCAAAATGATGATGAAGTGGAGCCATTAAAAAAATTCTTTTACCCTCTCCGTATTTCCTTCGCGTATACTTAAACCAACCTGTTTGGACTATAACAGAAATCGCTTCTATCACAAAAACTCCTCCCGCAATAACTAAAACGAATGGCTGGTGAATTAATACTGCAACAACACCTAAAGAACCTCCTAGAGCAAGCGAACCTGTATCCCCCATAAAAACTTGAGCTGGATGGCAATTAAACCAAAGAAAACCAAGTCCGGAACCAATCATTGCAGCACAAAAGACTGTCAATTCACCAGCCCCTTCTACATAAGGAACCCTTAAATATTCTGCTATAACTACATTTCCTGCAATATACGTTAAAATAATGAAAACAAATGCAACAATTAAAGTACAACCAATTGCAAGACCGTCTAGTCCATCGGTCAAATTTACCGCATTTGAACTACCAACAATTGCTAAAATTGTAATTAATATTCCAACTAATCCAGCACCTTTAAAAGTAATTCCTTCGCTATAAAACGGAATCATAAGCTTACTTATCAAATGACTCATTGACTGATGATTCCAAAGATAAAAACCAATAAAAACTCCTAATCCTAGTTGGATTAATAATTTAGCTCTTGATTTTAAGCCGGCCATGTCTTGCTTGGAAACTTTGATCCAGTCATCGTAAAAACCTAAAGTCGCTAGGACAATTACCGACATCAGTGTAAGGGCTAGAAACTCATTCCAACGAGCCCAGAGCAGCACAGTTAAATCAAGTGCAATTACAATCATTATACCCCCCATGGAAGGAGTACCTTTTTTACTTAAAATGCGAGCATTTAAACCACCTGCTACCTCCGCCTTGTCTTCATATTCCTGACTAAACTTTAACCGTTTCAAAAGGTTAATAATTTTTGGCCCAAGCAACCAACAAATCAGCAAAGCCGTTATTGAAGCCCCGGCAGCTCTAAATGTTATGTACTGAAATACTCGAAGAAAGGAGAGCCAGTCTCCCCATTCTGAATAGCCATTATCGACTAAGCTTTGAGGTAGTTGACTTAAGTAATAAAACATTTTCTTACTATATTCAAAGTGCTCGACTAATCTCTTTCATTACTTGTTCAAGTCTTGATGAACGACTTCCCTTAATAAGCACTAGATCTCCAGGTTTGAGTTTAGATGCCAAGGCTTTGCCAGCTAGTATTGGATCTTCGAATTCTGCTACATTTGCCAATCCATTATTTTGCGCTGCACGAACCATAACATTAGCCCAATTTCCAACTGCAATTAAGCCGTTCAGGCCGAGCTTGGCCGCCAGTAAACCTGCTTCGATATGAGCATTTTCGCTAGCTTCTCCAAGCTCGGCCATATCACCGAGAACAGCAATGACCTTGCCTTTAACCGGAAACGTCTTGAGCGTTTCCAAAGCCGCCTGAAGGGAGTCAGGGTTAGAGTTGTAGGCATCGTTGATTACTGAGACACCACCATGTGTCTGCAGCTCCATTCTCATAGACGCTGCCCGACAATCTTCTAGGCCATGAAGCAGTTCCTCCTGGCTCAAGCCCATCTCAACTGCAACCGCAATAGCAAGAGCAGCATTTTGGGCATTATGACGTCCTAATAGATTGACACGATAAACCCCGTTCCAATCTCCCTTCGGCGAAATTAATTCAAAAATAGTCTCATTATTGCTTGTATCTATCCTTGATATAATCCAGTCAGATTGACTTGATTCTCCAACAGTAATAATTTTAGAACAACACCGTTCACGCAACTTTTCCAAACCTTCAATATCACCATTAACAAATAAACAACCATCTTCTGGTAATGATTCAGCCAAGAAACCTTCTTCAAGAAGAACCCCCTCTAATCCTCCAAAAAATTCCAAATGCTCTCTACCAATACTAGTTATCACACCAAACCTTGGACGGGCTATCGAAAGCAGTGATTCCATCTCTCCTGGATGATTAGTGCCAATCTCTACAATCGCAACTTGATGATCTCCACGAAGGCGAAGAAGAGTCAACGGAACACCTATTTGATTATTGAAACTTGCTTCACTGCTAAGTGTTCTGAAACGTCTTGAAAGTATTTTTGCAAGAATTTCCTTTGTAGTGGTTTTCCCATTTGACCCCCCAACAGCTATTAAAGGAACATCAAAGTCGCGACGATAATAAGATGCTAATAAACCCAATGCTTTACGTGTTTCTAACACCTCAACTTTAGCACCAACAACTTCTCTATTTACTTTAGAATCATTGACTAATGCGGCTACAGCTCCTTGGTCGAAAGCATGTTTAGTATAGTCGTGACCGTTAAACTTCTCTCCTTCTATAGCTACAAATAGATCACCAGGTTTAGCCAACCGAGAATCAATGCAAACTCGGTGAACAAATGTTTTATAATTTCCAGATACAAGTCTCCCTTGGCAGCCTTCTTCGACAAATTCAAGCGTTCGAGGATCCATCATCTTAACACTAAATTCTCCTTTAAATTTATCGAATTTTTTTGTAGCCCTGATGTCTCAACACCAAGATAATTAGCAGATTTTTCAGCAATCTCTTTGAACGCAGGCCCTGCAACAAGTCCACCATAGTAACCATTTTGTGGTTCATCTACAAATACTCCAATACATAATTCCGGCTTTCGAGCAGGAAGAAAACCTATAAAAGATGAATAATATTTCCCCGGGTCATAACCACGCCTTACCTTAGATACTTTTTGAGCTGTACCCGTCTTTCCTGCAACAACATAGTCTTCAAGCCAAGCCTGTTTAGCCGTACCATTTGGAGACACTACAGTAATTAAAGCTTCAACCATTTGCTTAGCAGCCTCGTCTCGAATTGCTTCACGAACGACTGAATTTGGATAGTCAACTACCACATTCCCATCACGATCTGTTAATTTGTCGACAAGCATGGGTCTCATTAGGCTACCTCCATTTGCTACAGCGCTCATTGCCAATACCAGCTGAATAGGAGTAGCTGCAATTTCATGTCCCATGGGAACTCGTGAAATTGAAAGCTTATTCCATTTTCCTATCGGATGAAGGATTCCAGCGACTTCACCTGGAAGTGATACTCCTGTTTTCACACCAAATCCAAGCTGTGAGATATAACGGTGTAATCGATGCGCTCCAAGCCTCATCGCAACTTTAGCAGTACCAATATTTGAAGATTTAGTTATAATCTCTTCAACAGATAATTCACTATAAGCATGATGATCATTTAACACTTTTCCCGCAAAATAAAATTTACCATTTTCACAGTTAAAACGATCAGATAATCTGACTACTCTTTCATTAAGAGCCCCAGATACCGCAACAATTTTAAAAGTTGATCCAGGCTCAAACATATCTGTAACAACACGATTTCGACGATTGGCAGCCGTAGAATCACCCGGTTTGTTAGGATCAAAAGTAGGACGGTTAGATAAAGCTAGGATTTCTCCTGTCTTAGGTCTCATTACTACAACACACGCACTCACAGGAGTATGCTTTAAACAAAGCTTTTCTAGTGCTTTTTCAGCAATATATTGTATGTTCGCATCGATAGTGAGAACTATATTCATACCATCTCTTGGTTTGATATCATACTCTCGAAAAGCTACCACTTCACGTCGGCCTCTATCAGTCTCGGTTTCACGCCAACCGCGGACACCCTCTAATACAGAGTCTAAAGCCATTTCAATTCCATGCTTTCCTTCAAGCCCCTCAACCGGAACTTTCGAACTTCCAGAATCACGGACACCCACAAATCCAAGAACATGGGCTCCCAAATTTCCACTCGGATAAACACGCAGCTGTGAATCAACTTTCTCTGTAAAAATAGAGCGATATTTGAGATTATAGTAATTAAGGCGTTTCTTACGAGGTAGCGACTTTATATCAAATCCAAATTCCAATTGAGCTAAAGCATTAGTTATCTTTTGCCAGTCTTCCAATAAGACCTTACGCTTAAGGATAACGTGCCGATCATCGCGTTCATTTCCTAAAGAATCCAAATACACTCTTCGCTCCATTCGCTCAGCCAGCTTAGTCACATCTATACCAAGAATTGGAGCAATAGTACGGGCTACCAAAAGTTGATTAGTCCCGATTAATGAAGGATCCGCACAAACCGTTTTGGCTATACGACTTGTCGCCAAAACAGTACCTCGTGTATCCAATATATTTCCGCGCCGAGATGCATGAATTACTTTACGGCTGGTATTATCTTCCGCATGCGCTGCATGTTTTTCATGCTGAAAAACTTGAATATCAACCAATCTCACCCCTAGTCCCACATAAGCAGCAGTTATTAGTGAAACTAAAAATATCACTCTTCCTCGGTGAGTATTGGATATTATATTTACCACAATTAGTTAATTAACAGCTTCATTTTCCTCTCCTTTGACTGCCCCAAATTGGCGTCTGCTTTACCGTACGGTATTCCCCAACTTCGCTTCGCTCCAGCTCCTTGACTTCTGGAGTTAAATCCGAAAGTTTCAATACTTGTTCAGGTGTAGGCATCATTAAACCAAGCCCAAGCTTATTAACTCTTTCATAAAGTTTCTGAGTCGAGCGCATCTCTGCTCGCATCTGAGACCAACGCTCATTCTCGCCTTTTAATAGCTCAAGTCGCACTTCCTTTTTATTTAGTAAAATACCAATTTGGTGGATCTGTGACTTTTGCCAGACATAGCCCATTGCTAGACCTCCTAATACAACACAAAAAGATAATGCTTTAACCCATGATCCAATACTTAATTGGGCTTCTTTACGCTTACGGTTCCTAGCTGCCATGAGTCTTAAATTTTTTCTATAACACGTAACTGAGCACTTCGGCTTCTGTAATTCTTCTTTATCTCAAGCTCGGTTGGTTTAATCGCCTTACGCCTTATCTCTTTAGCCAAAGGTTTTCGAGGCTCTCGCCACTCAGGTAAATCAATTTCACCTCTCAAAGTATAAGGACTGGCCAAACGTCGATTAAACTGCTTAACCAGACGATCCTCACCAGAATGAAAAGTTATCACCGCCAAACGACCACCCGGCTTTAAGACTGACCAACAAGACTCAAGCCCAAGTTCTATCTGGATTAGTTCATCATTCACAGCCATCCGAAGCGCCTGAAAAACAGCTGTTGCAGGATGAGTCCTAGCACCTCTCCTTGGACAGGCGAGCTCCACAACTTGAGCTAACTGTTCAGTAGTTTCTAGTCGCTGCATTTCTCGCTGCTCAACAATTGAGCGAGCAATACGATGCGACCTTCTTTCTCCTCCCAATTTCCAAAAAATTTCAGCTAATTCATTTTGATCTAATTCGTTAACTAACTTTTCCGCAGTAATTGGCTGACGTCGATCCATACGCATGTCAAGTGGACCATTTGATTGAAAACTGAAACCCCGAACCCCCTCTTGGAGCTGAGGCGAACTCACACCTAAATCCAATAAAACTCCATCGCATTTTCGATTTTTCAGATGATTGGCTATGCTTGAAAACGCTTCGTGATGCAATTCCAAACGAGGACCATAATGAGCTAATCGCTTGGCCGAAGCCTTTAATGCCCAATCGTCTCGATCGAATGCCACCAAACACCCGTCGGGCGAACAAGCTTTTAGAATTGCCTCCGCATGCCCACCTCCCCCAACCGTTCCATCCACGTACAAACCACCAGCTACAGGCTGAAGCGCTGCCAAAACTTCTTCCAACAAGACGGGTTCGTGAATAAAACTGATCACCTTTCATTATGAATACCAAGCACTTTAATCATGCTTTTATTTTTCTACGCAATCGGAGTAAAGCCAAGCAACCTTTCCATTGACGACAACGTCTGTCTTATAATCTTTAGCCAACTCAATCGCATCTTGGAATTCCTTATCATTAGCACCCTCTAGCTTCTCAGTACGACCTGCCGCTGCTTTAGGCACAACACTATTACTAGATCTAGAAATTCTTCCAACTAATCGAATAAACTGATCAAGCATATTAAACCTATTCCGTAACCTCCTAAAAAATGAGGTGCGTTGCGGTTCCTCAGAAATAAGACTCGGTTTTAAAGCAATATCTGAACCCAAAAGATCATTACGAACCACATTTAATCGTGTCGGTGTGATTCGGCTTTGCACCTTCATATGATCACATGGTTGAGGCTTGGACTCTTCGTGGTTTAAATCAAGGTGATTAGATGGTAGTTGCGAAGAACGATCGACTTCAGACGGATCAATAAAGCCAAATTCGCTCTGTCCATCATTTATCTGATCAGAATCAGTAAAATGTATCGGCTTTGAGCTAGTAAGACCGCCATCATTATGGCCAATTCTCCTTGAAGATTTCCTTTCCCATGGAGATTCAAGTGCGCCACCAACGGACAAGTATTGCATAAGGTTCATAGGTTTAAATTTTTGATTGCAGCTGCCGCCAAAGCCTCGCTGCCTTGATTTGCATTTTCAAAACGATCAGAAGACCAAATCTCAAACTTGTTTAATCGGCCGACCAAAACAGCCTCATGATTAATGCCTGCAACTTTTGCTAACTCCTCTGGCAAACAAAGGCGCCCTACTTTATCAAGCTTCGAATGCGCTGAACTTCCTCCAATCACTCTCTCAACAACGGCCGCTTCTTCGTCTGAAAGCGACATCTCATTCAATCTCTCCAACAAAACATTCCAACGAGCGGGAGGAAGCACTAACAAATACTGCTGCTGTCCAATGGGCCACGGGAGTATGGTTAACTCTGATTTTCCCGATTTCGGACGCCATTTTGAAGGAACCATGACACGCCTAGAACCGTCAATCCCATGACGAAAACGTCCGGTAAAAACAATATTTGACTGATCCAAGGTGGCTGACATTTCAATGCAAAAGGCAATAAACACTGCCATTGCGTCCCTATCTTTCCCGTTTCTTACCTTTCTCTACCCAAAAGGTCAATATGAAATTTGGTATTATTTTATTTTTTCAGCATTTTAAAATGAATTAAACCTATTCTTTTCATATAAACGCTCATCTTTAACGATACAGCTTTTGTCAGATTATTTTAATCTGACGGTTCTATTGGCCCCATTTAAAGACAAACCAAAGAATCGCTCTTACCTTAAAAAAGAGTTAAATAAAGCCGTGCGAACTAGTGATTTCGATTATAAACTGCCCTCTGAGCTAATAGCTCAGCAGCCGACTGAACAAAGAGACGCCTGTCGACTTTTAGTTGTGGAACGCTCAGCCAAACGTTTTATTCACCAAAAGTTTAAAGATATTATTAACTATCTTAACCCTGGAGACCTACTAGTAGTAAATAATTCTCGCGTTATTCCAGCTAGATTAAGAGGGCAGAAAGAAGGTAGCGGAGCCCGGGTTGAAATATTACTGACTAATCAAATCACCTCTAGTCAGTGGTGGTGTATGCTTAAGCCAGGTAAACGAATTCATATTGGAACTCGGATTCAACTACATGACCTTAATGGCAATCCTACCGATCATTGGATTACTATTATGAAAAAAAGTAATACTGGAAAATATCTCCTTCAGTGGCCTACAACATTAGATGTATTTAAAATATTATCAAAAATCGGCGAAACTCCACTCCCTCCTTATATCGAACGCAAGCCGATGAATAATTATAATGATCGCGAACTTTATCAAACCGTATACGCTAAAAATGAAGGCTCTGTTGCCGCACCTACTGCAGGGCTACACTTTACAAACGCATTTCTTAATGAATTAAAGGATAAAGAAATCAGTATAGCCGAAGTCACTCTACACGTCGGTCCAGGTACATTTCAGCCAGTAGAATGTGATATTATTAATAATCATGTAATGCATGATGAATGGTTTGAAATATCAACTGAGACTACAGATGCAATTCAGCGAACTAAAAAAAGAGGCAACCGTATTATCGCTGTCGGAACAACAAGCATGCGAGTCCTCGAGTCTGTTGTGAATAAGAATAATCTTATCAAGCCACAACAAAACCATACTAATATTTTTATCTATCCTCCCTATAATTTTCGTATTGTAGATGCATTACTTACAAACTTCCATCTACCAAAATCAACATTGTTAATGCTGATTAGCGCCTTCGCAGATCCAGGCGAAGTCGCAGGACGAGACTTGATTTTACAAGCATATACAGAAGCAATCGAAAAGCGATATCGTTTCTTCAGTTATGGAGACGCAATGTTTTTACACTTATGAAAAGAGAACGACCATTTGTCTTAATTAATATGGCAATGTCTGCTGACGGTAAAATTGCATCAGCAAATAGACAATTAATCTCTATTGGAACTAAGCGGGATCAAGACCACTTACTTAAACTACGCACTACTGTAGATACTGTAATGTGCGGAGCAAGAACTATTGAGTCTGGAGATATTATTATGGATGCAGGCGGAAAAAAATACGAACAGCTGAGGATTTCCAATGGATTACAGAAGCAGAATACAAGAGTTTTAGTCAGCGGCTCCGGAACAATAAACCCTACTTCTAAAATTTTTCATAACCGAAATTCTCCAATAATAATTTTTGTTTCTAAAAAAGCTACGACTAAAAATATAGAAAAGTTAAAAAAAGTAGCTGATAAAGTAATAGTCTATGGAAATAAAACAGTTTCACTAGGTCGAGCACTTAAATATCTATATCAAAGATATAACTCTAAACGACTACTTTGCGAAGGTGGAGGAGAATTGAATTTCGCATTAATTCGTCAAGGTTTAGTGGATGAATTACATCTCACTATTTGCCCTCGCCTTTTGGGTGGACGCAACTCTCCAACAATTGCAGATGGAATCGGATTCTCGCAATTGATTAAATCTACAAGGCTTCAACTAACCGCTCAGAAGCTCATTGACGACGAATTATTTACAACTTGGAAAATTAGGCCAAAATCTGATTAACAACATTGGCCCCTTGAACCCCGGTTAGACGCTGGTCTAAACCCTGATAACGGTAAGTAAATCTCTCATGATCAATTCCCAAGCATTGCAAAACTGTAGCGTTCAGGTCGTTGATATGCACAGGATCTCTTACAATATTATAACTAAAATCATCAGTCTCTCCATGCACATGACCTTTTCGAATACCTCCACCAGCCATCCACATAGTGAAACAACGGCCGTGATGGTCTCGCCCATGATTGTCTTTTGTTAACTTACCTTGTGAATAAATTGTTCGCCCAAATTCACCTCCACATATAACAATAGTATCATCAAGCATACCGCGCTGCTTAAGGTCACGGACAAGAGCTGCAACAGGTTGGTCGACATCTTCACATTGACGACGTATGTCTCGAGGACAATTACCATGCTGATCCCAACCTCTATGAAATAATTGCACAAAAGGAACACCACTCTCTAGCATACGACGTGCAAGAACACAGTTGTAAGCAAATTTACCTGGAGTCTTAGACTCCTTTCCATACAAGTCAAAAACATGATCTGGTTCGGACTTTAAATCCGTTAAATCTGGAACACTGGCCTGCATTCGAAATGCCATCTCATATTGAGCAATTCTAGTCTGAATTTCAGAATCTTGAGTCTGTTTAAACTTATCAAGATTTATTGTATTGATACTATCTAAAATAGCACGACGAGAGTCTCTATTAATACCTGGAGGATTGTTTAAATATAGAACCGGCTCACCAGAACTCCGAAATTTTACGCCCTGATGCTTGGATGGCAAAAATCCGCTACCCCATAACCGAGAATAAAGTGCCTGACTACCTCCTCTTCCCTTTGAAATCATTACGATATAACCTGGTAAATTATCACTGGGACTCCCCAATCCATAGTTTAACCAGGCCCCCATACTTGGATGACCTAACTGCTGTGTTCCCGTATTAATATAAGTAATGGCGGGATCGTGATTAATAGCCTCAGTATTAACACTTCGAATTAAAGTCATTTCATCAGCAATTGAAGCAATATTAGGCAAAATCTCACTATAGTACCCCCCACTTTGTCCATGCTGCTTGAATTCAAACATTGGAGCAACACACGGGAAAGACTTCTGACCGGAAGTCATCCCAGTGATTCGTTGACCATTACGAATAGAATCCGGCAACTCAATTCCATGGATTTTTTTCATGGCCGGCTTATAGTCATACATATCGATGTGCGATGGCCCACCTGAAAAGAACAAATATATGACCCTCTTGGCCTTAGGTTTAAAATGCGTCTCAGTTAAAGACCCTCGGCTAGCAGCATTTAACATTTCCGGTTGTGTCAGCGAAGCTAAACCTAACGCCCCCATTCCACGGGCGCCAATATTTAAAAACTTTCGCCGATCCAACAAATGATCAGAATTGAGTAAAGGAATCATATTATTTTCACTCTTTGGTTAAAACTTCATCAAGATTAAGTATAGCACTTGCTACAGTTGTCCAAGCTGCATGCTTAGCTAAATCAACCGACATATCTCGTTTTACTTCACCAAATTTTAGTAAATCCTCAGCTCGTTTTTTATCACCTCTGAATTCTTTAAGCTGACTATCATAAAGATTCCGAAATGTACGTTTCCGCAAGTCATCTGCTGGTCGAGAGGTTGCAAGCAAAAATGCATAATCTATCTGCGAATCAAAATCCTCTCCACCTTGATTTAAAATCCGCTGTGCAAAAACTCGAGCAGCCTCAACAAATTGCACATCATTCATAGTTACCAAGGCTTGCATTGGAGTATTAGTGCGAGGCCTCTGAATTACACATTTTTCACGGGTCGGAGCATCAAATGCAACCATACTAGGCATTGGAGCAGACCGTTTCCAATATGTATACATCGAACGACGATATAGCTTTTGACCTTCATCCCGTTTGTAAAATAATCCTCCGTTAAGAGCTACCTCATTCCAAATACGAGGGGGCTGATATGGCTTCACACTTGGCCCACCTAATTTATTATTTAATATACCACTTACCGAAAGGGCGTTGTCTCTAATAAATTCACCCTGTAGTCGAAAACGTGGAGCACGGGAAAGATATATATTCTCAGGATCCTTCTCGATTTTATCAAGTTTCGAAGCAGAAGTTTGCCGATAAGTTGCTGACATCAAAATTTGTTTTAAAATCCGTTTAACGTTCCATCCACTATCAGCAAAGTCACGGGACAAATAATCCAACAATCTAGGATGACTTGGCAACGCACCTCGAGTACCAAAATCAGCAACCGTGCTTACTAATCCAGAACCAAAAAGATTTGCCCAATACCGATTAACAGTCACACGCGAAGTCAAAGGGTGATCATCATCCATAATCCACTTGGCTAAACTTAAACGTTTTTTTGGAGCCTCTTTCGGAAGACCAGGCAATGCTGCAGGAACATTTGGGAAAATCTCTTCATCCTTGTTAGGGGATGCATAATGACCACGATTTAACACATAGGTTTTTCTTGGTTTTGCTAAATCGCCCATAGTCATAACACTTACAATGGATTTATCGAAGTCCCCCGCTGATTTCTCTGCGACTTTAATTTTTGCATCTAATTCTTTCCCTAAAGGCCAAACAGATTTTTTATAATATTCCTGGAGCTTAGTTACATGGTCAGCTTTCAATATATCTTGTCGAAGATTGTTAATCACTAATTCAGGCAAACTGGATCCACCAAGCTTAAAGTAAAATCCACCCTGCCCCCCATTGTTAATAATCTTTATTAAGAGATGGTTTTCACCCTTTACAAGATTTAATACACCCTTCTCCTGATCAGCTGCAGGGGCTCTACTAACATTGTTTGCTAATGATTGTTTGTTATTCAAAAAAACCTTTATGGCATCATCGCTGCCAAATGATGCATTCACCTTCTGATTAGATGGAGAATTTAAGGTTCGGTAAAAATAAGAAGCACTTTTTTCAGGTAGTTCAATAGTATGAACCTTACCATCCTCATACTTGCGGCTCTCCCATTTTTTACCAGCATACTCCTTATCTAAATCCACAACTTTCTCTGGACCATAGTCTTTCTTGAACGCCTCATTACTATCTTTTGCAGTAAAGCTTCCGAGGAAGTACCAACCACCTAATTCTGGAGGTTCTGGTAATTCAGAAGCACGATTATCAGCAATCCACTCGTCCATTTCTTTTAAAGAAGGCTGTTTTTTTGATTTCTCCAACTTCAAACGCTTAACATTATTTCTAAGATTCTGAAGCTCCTTGCTTTGCATCATATTAGGCACCTTGATCAATGGGGCTGAGTTACCATTTCGAGTCTGCATTCCTTTATCAGAGTTTTTATTAAAGTAGGCATAAAACTGGTAATACTCTTTCTGCGATATTGGGTCGTATTTGTGATCATGGCATTGGGCGCATTCCATTGTTAACCCAAGCCAAACATTAGAAGTTGTTTTAACCCGATCAACATTATACTCGACACGATACTCCTCATCAATGGCTCCACCTTCATCAGTTGTTCCATGATTACGATTAAATCCGGACGCCACTTTCTGCTCAATGCTGGCATTCTCAATTTGATCCCCCGCTAATTGCTCTATAGTAAATTTATCGAAGCGCTTATTGTCATTATATGACTTGATAGTCCAATCCCGCCAAGGCCACATAAACCGAACTCCATCATCATGAAATACGCTAGAATCTCCATATCTAGCAGCATCCATCCAAGCTAAGGTCATCCTCTCTCCGTATCGCTCACTAGCTAATAAAGAATCTATTAGTTTCTCATATGCATTCGGCTCCGAGTCGTTTACGAAACGTTCTACCTCCCTAGGAGATGGAGGCAAGCCAGTGAGATCAAAGCAAACTCTACGAATTAATGTACGACGATCAGCTTCCCTCGATGGTTCTAATCCCTGCTGTTCCATTTTTGCAAGTGTGAAGATATCGATTGAGTTTTTGGGCCAGTCGCTGCGCCGAACCTCAGGCAATTGGGGTGTCTTTGGAGTTACAAACGCCCAGTGATCCTCCCATTTGGCTCCCTGTGAAATCCATCTCTTAATCAACGCAATTTCTTCCTGTGACATCTCCTTCTTACTTTCGGGAGGTGGCATTAGTTCGTCCTTATCATGTGTAGTAATACGCTGAAAAAGAAGACTCTCCTCCGGCTTACCTGGGACGACTATACGACTTGCTATATCACCACTTAACAATCCATCCTGTGTGTGCAATTGCAAGTCAGCCTTACGGTGTTCCTCATCTGGCCCATGACAATGCACACAGTAGTTAGATAATATAGGACGCACATCTAAACTAAAACTAACCTCATTAGGTTCATCAGCTAGGACCTCAAGCGCTGTAACAAAAAAGACCCAAGCTAACAAAAATTTAAAATTTAATATAAAAAACCGCATAAAATCCTAAAAATAAAGTTGATTTAGTTAATATTCTCCACAAAAAGTATCCTTCAATAGATATAAAATCAAGTTGCTCTGTGAATGAAAAAAAAAATGCAATTCCTGTTAATCGAATTGTCATTCTAATTGTTTTTTTATTTCATCGAAAATAGATTCATCCATTTCAATTAGATTTGAATTATCAGGAAAAACTCCTGAATTAACATCATTAATATACTCCTGAAATGCATCTACACGCTCTTTTTGCAGTCTCTTTCTTTCAGATTGAAAATCCCGATAAGCCTTTGCGTGGCGTGGCAGTCTCTCCTCATAATCACCAAGTATGTCGCAGGAAAACAGGAACTGCGTGTCACAACCTGTACCGGAGCCAAGAGACATAAGAATCATTTTAGTCTTCTCGCTAAGAAATCTTGCTAATTGGTGTGGTACAACCTCAATCTCTGCAGCATAGGCCCCAGCATCTTCAAGCTTTTTCATTTGATTATAAAGACACCTAGCTTCATCACTTGTCTTACCAATCGCACGGTAATTAGTCCACGTCACATGACGAGGAACCAAGCCAATGTGCCCCACCACAGGAATTCTCTCATTAGCCATATTCTCTATTATCTTTAAACTACAAGAACAGTAAACTGAACTAGCTCCAAGTTCCATAGCATTAAAAGCAATTCTAATTGCCTCATCACTAGAAGCTAAACCGTGAGGGGTAGCACAAGATATAAAACTTTCCGGAGCTGCCTCTACTATTTGCGGAAATCTTGCTTGAGCCTCTAACGAATCAAAACTACAACTCATTAAATCTACTCCAGCTTCTTCTGCTGCAGCCGCCTCTTCTGGTGACTTAACATGAATATGCGTCAGACAACGCTTCCCTTTGAGCTTTTGCAAATCATAGATAGTATACTTTTTTCTAAGTCGTAACATATTCTTAAATTTTTAAAGATCCCCAATTACTAAGCAACCTAAATAAATAAGTCTACAGACTTAAATGAGTTTGCAACCGAGGCTGTTTTCTTGAACAACTCTTTCATTCGGCTAACTTTCACAACTAGGACTAAAAAAATTGAAAACCGATCACCTTAGACAATATAATTTTTTTATTTGAGTATTAGTTAATATATAAAATACAACTTATGAAATATGGATATACTTATCTGGCTTTTTTAATCGGCATAACATTACAAGCAACCGAACGACCAAACATTTTGTTTCTTTTCTCAGATGACCATGCAATCAAAACAATTTCAGCATATGGTGGCCCATTAGCTAAAGTGGCACCCACACCAAACATAGATCGCCTAGCAAATGAAGGTGCTTTGTTTCTAAACTCGTTTTGCGCAAATTCTATCTGCGGACCATCGCGGGCTACAATTCTCACTGGAAAACATAGCCATATAAATGGCTTCATGCGAAATGGGAATCGATTCAACCCTGACCAATGGACAGTAGCCAAAGCTTTACAAGCCAGTGGATATCACACATCAGTAATTGGAAAATGGCACCTTAATACCAACCCTCAAGGCTTTGATCATTGGGAAATACTTCCTGGTCAAGGAAGTTACTACAATCCTGTGTTTATTCAAATGGATGGTAAACGAAAGCGCTTCGAAGGCTATGCAACAGACATTACAACCGATAAAGCAATCGCTTGGCTTGAAAAACGTAAGAAGGAAGCTAATCAAAAACCTTTTTTTCTCATGTGCCAACATAAGGCACCGCATCGAACCTTTGCACCCGCTCTTCGTCATTTAGGGGCTTATGAAAACGTTGAAATACCTGAGCCAAAAACCTTATTTGATAATTATGAAAATCGAAGTTCTACATTAGCAAAAAACGAAATGGAGATTGATAGACACTTCGACTGGGCCTATGACGTAAAAATAAGAAAAGATGAGCGAGGAGGGGTAAAACTCCCAAAACCAGACCGCTATGGAACGCCAGAATACAGTCGAATGAATCCAATGCAAAAAACGAAATGGAATTCCTATTTTAGCCCACTAAACCAAGAATTTCTCCGGAATTTTTCCAGAGGTAAAATGACAAACCAAGATGTAGTTCGTTGGAAATACCAACGCTACATGCGTAATTACCTGAGCACCGTTAAAGCAGTAGACGAGAATGTAGGCCGTATGCTTGAATATATTGACAAAAACAATCTTACAAAAAACACAATTGTTATCTACTCCTCTGATCAAGGTTTCTTCCTTGGTGAACACGGATGGTACGATAAGAGGTGGATGTTTGAAGAATCCTTTCGTATGCCTTTTATCATTAGGTGGCCAGATACTATCAAGCCCGGATCAAAGCCTGTTGCACTAATCCAAAATATCGATTATGCCCCAACCTTCTTAGATATCGCAAAAATAAATATCCCAAAAGAAGTACAAGGGAGATCTCTTATTAATCTTTTTCAAGGCAAAGATAAAAGTTGGCGTCAATCGCTTTACTACTCTTACTACGAATTAGGTGAACACGCAGTCCCTCAGCACTTTGGAGTCCGCACAGCCCGTCACAAACTGATGTACTTTCCAACTAACAATGAATGGAATCTATTCGACCTTCAAAAAGATCCATATGAACTTAAAAGCGTTCACTCTGAGCCTGTTTACGAAAAAAAACTTGATGATTTAAAAAAAGAATTCTATCGCCTGAGAAAACATTTCAATGCACCCGATTTTAGCGAATAAGCAGACTCAAACTAACGAAATATAATCTCTTTTAATTGCTCGGACTAGAAGTCAAGACTCCGGCTGAATGCGCTCAGTGCGTTCAAAATCTGTTGAAAGGCTCTCCATTTTGAACTGATATGTTTTCCAAGCGATACGAGCATTAAATTTGGCATTCACTTTTCCATCAACCCAATTGTCCTTACCCAACCGTTTTTGAGTGGCATCAATATTGATAGTTTTAATAGAACCTGCAATACCTCCCAGAAAGTTTACAGGTTTAGCCAATCTAGCTCTAATCTGTGAAATCTGAAACTCCTCTTTATCAATCCATACCTTGGTTTTCAGTTGATCCAAAATACGGTTCACAGTTCGACTTTTGTATTTATTTTTTTTATTAGGTTTAAGCCCAATAACAAAAGCATCTCGATCATTAACTTTCTCAACACCCTCTAGAATGGGAATAAACTTATTCTCGAATAGATCTATATTTCTTGTAAAGAGACTTTCATTACGCTTTTTAACATCACCTTTTTTTCGTTTATTAAGGTAACGCCGCTGACGTTCCTGATGCTTTCTATATTCACGATATCTCTCCTCGCGTGTAGCTGAACGGCCATTTACTTTGCGTAATTGCTGATCACGATCATCAGTAAATGCAAGATAGGTTTTACTGTTTTTCTCAATAATATTCCCCTTGGTATCAAGTTCATCAAAAGATGCTTTCCTGTAAAACTTGAAGACAGCTTCCCCTTGCCCATTCCTCTTAGAAGCTTCCCGAGCCAGCTCAATAATTTCATCAGCTGTTAGTTCGCTAGGAAGCTTAATATTAACCGGAGGAAGTGAACTAGATTGATCTAAAGCATGAACAGTCTGGCTGGCGATAGCTAAAATCAAAGCTTTACCAAATCCTTTAAGAAATCTAGAGAATATCGAATACATAATTTAGACCACAGTATTAATCACAATGTCGAATAGCCCAACGGTAGAACTATTCTCAATCCCTTTTTTCTGTCCAAACTGATCTCCAATATACTTAACCAATTTAGAGTCCAATCCTATAGCCAAATTGAAATCAACAGTAACATTTTTACGATTTTTTTCAGGAATATTATTGTAAATACCATCCTTAATATTAAGTGGATCACCTGAAAAATAAAGCTGAGTGGTAAGGTCTTCAAACCCACGCCTATAAACCTTGAAATGAATATGAGGCGGGCGCTGCCAATCATCCCGAACTCCATAAGCGGCCGGCTTGATCGTTTTAAAAACATAACGTCCATTTTTATCCGTTACGCTACGCCCAAAGAATTGAAAATTTATATCTCGATCAGCTTGGCGAGGATCACCGGCATGATTATAGATACCTTTATTGTCGGTCTGCCATATTTCAACAACAGCCCGCTCTACTGGCTTCCCTTGTTTATCTGAAACCTTGCCATGAACATAAATCGTTTTACCAATTGGTTTTTTTTTAGAACCCATAACCTTGGTAAGATTATTGTCCATATCTGGATAAAACGGGCCTTCAATTTGAGCCGGAGTTATAGACTTGGAAGTTTCCACCTCATTAGCTGCAGCTGAACCAACAACAAGAAAAGAGCCTACAAGCGCATCTCGTCGTGTATATTTCTTCTTCATTGGAAACCCTTCATATAACGCTACACTTATTCAAATTAGTTACGATCCTTCACCTTGATGATTGAATCCTATATCCCGATTGAAAGGACTCGGGAAATCATAACCTTTGACATCAGGAAAATGCATTACTGTAGCAATCGCACCCCAAGGGATCATGGCAGAAGCATTAACCTCCTGCATTGATTCAGGAACCCAGATACCTGCATCCTGCCCAACTCGTGAAGGCAGTTCAAAATCAGGAAACTGAACCCAAATCCCAGTTTCATCATAACCCAGAACTTTTGTAAAAAATTTCTCCTGTGAAATACCAATCGGCTCGAGAATCTCAGGATTTTTTAAAACAACCAGGACCACATCATTAATGGTACGGGCGATAGTCATCATTAATTTATCACTCATATATTTACCTGCTAGAAATCTAACTAGCCCTTTATTTTCTCGCAATGCAAACCTTGAAAAAAAGCAGATATCTTTAATGAAATTATTTTCGACTAGCCTTCAAATAAATTATTGTTAAATATGCACCTGATCTTATGAAGCATGTAAGCTGGACAAATCCTCGACAGTTCCTTTCTAAGGCATGGATCATTATAGATTTTATGGGGCTTAAGCAAAAAGAATTTATTTTAAACATACTGGACGCATACGAAAGCTCACAGATATTGGCCGCCGAGTTTTAAAAGAAACAGTTATCTAATTCATACAAGACACCAAGCTCTATTCAAGAAATTGCCAACAACTCCCGAACCCCATGGTGGCTTTGGCCAAACCTTTTAAATCTTGATTCACCGATTCTTGCATTAATATGGCAAGAACAATTTGCTCGGATCGCAAGCATAAATCTTACATTAGGCGATAGAATGCTTTTGTTTTTTTGCACTTGGTTAGTGTACTGCGCTGACCGGTTACTTGACGCTTTGAATTCCGAGATAAAAACAGAAACAGGACGCCATAAAATCCATCAAAAAGGACAAAAAATATGGCTAGGAATTTCAGCTTTCTTTTTAGTCATATCATTAATCTTAGCTATTAATTGCCTTAACAGTCTAGCATGGATTGCAGGCGTTGTAGTATTCTCACTAACTGCCCTTCACTTTGTCGCAACACATTGGCTTCCCGTTTTTCGGATTCCAATTTGGCCTAAGGAGTGGCATGTTGGAGTTGTATTTTCCATGGGCTGCTCTATTCAGGTATGGTCTTTAGGACCTGATGCTTGGATAAATTTAATTCTACCAGCATTTAGCTTTGGAGCATTATGCGCAATGAGCTGCTCACATATTACAGTTTGGGAAGCACTAACTGATGATCGTAATAATTCAGATTCATTACTTAACACGCGGTCTAGTTTTGCACACCGTCTTTCATGGTTTGATATTGGCCTTGGCTTACTATGTCTTTTATTTGCAGTAGTATTTGAACAAACCGAAGCTCAGCAAGCGTTTATAGCGATAGCAATAAGCGCCTTTGCACTCGGTTGGTTTCATGATAGGCGCAACCAATTTAGCACCAATCTACTCCGTATAATTGCTGATATTGGTCTTTATACTCCAATCTTATTTTTTCTTCTTTAGCTCTCGACTGCGCATAATATCTTAGATTCATATATCGAACATAAAAAGAGTTATAGCATAAGATACTAATTAAAAATGAAACTATACAAAACACTTCTTATCGCAGCTATCTTCGCCCTTTGCGGGCAATTACTCGCTGAAGAAAAGCTCAACGCCGTCCCGGAAAGCGAACATCCATATAAGAGCGCTTTTGACACCTTTTATAATTATATAAGAATATTAAATGAAAACGAGTTAACGGAGAAAAACATAAGAAAACTTTTTAACGAAAACTTTTGTTTTAAAGGAAATCCAAATCTAGTCCTATCTACACATGAAGACATAACAAAATTTTATCATTCGATTAGAAATAAGACTTACCCTACTATTTGCCATCCACATAAATTCACCGCATTAAAACTTCACAAGCTCTCCTATCTTCCATTGACTGAAAATTCTGTCAAAATCGCTTTGTTAGATGTTTTCATTACAACACCAAATAACACACCCAGAAAAAAAATGTCATTTATATATTCATTAGTTTTTAACGAAAAAAACGATAGTTGGCTTTTGAATAGCATCGAAGAACTTCGAGTAAAGAACTATCCAAAATGGAATAAGGTCAAAATTAGAAATGAATTTAAATACTCCTTAAAAATTCCAATTAACAAATTAAAACCTTTGCTAGCTTCTGAAATCAAATGAATGACAACGAGAACATCAGAGGCTCCGGACAGTCACCTGATTTCTGACAAAGTGAATTATTAAGACAAGAAAAGAAAATAATGGTTTAACTCAGTGTTTTTGATATTTTGTTGCTTTAAGCGATTATGAAATATCATTCCTCTACTACAATCCTACTATTCATTTCACTAGCGACATCACTTGTTGCAACTGACAAACCATTTATTACTACTCAATCACCCATCACTCTTCTTAGTGCTAATGATGGTGAGACAGATGTTACATGGAGAAAAACGCCTGAGGGACTCAACGATCGAGCAGTTAAAACTCAAGACTCGATAACTGTAGTTCACTTGGGACCAGATCATCCTCCAATCACGAAGACCGTTTATGGAACAGTTCCATCAACTATTCTTGGCACTCCAACTATGGCAATGTCTTCTAACGGACGCTTTGGTATTATTGCTAATCACGGTTGGAGAGGACGCACTCAATATGCCAATTTAATTTATCCAGCTGGTGAATCTGTCACAAACAAAGACATCACACCCAGTGATCTTTCCGAGCAGAAACTCATTCCTCAATTATCAAACATGCTAAGTTTAATAGACTTAACAGCACCAGATTTAAAGGTAGTACATAGGGTTTTACTAGAGGATAATCCGGTACATGTATTGCCCCACCCTGACAAAAAACATTTTGTAGTTGGCGCTAGTGAAAATTTTTATATTTATAAAATTGAAAACGAAAAGCTAATTCAAGTTAGCAAGAGTCCACAATCAAATGGGTTGCCGTGTTTTTGGATAAATCCAAAAGGTGATCGCATTCTTACGACTCAAGGTGACACTAAGAATACTTCGCCATGCACTATGCATTGGTATTCTTTAGAAAGCAATCAAGTGAAACACTTGAGTGAAGTTGGAATAAACGACGGAGTTGATACAAAGTTTATGGACAGAACCTACATACTAAGAATTAGTTTGGACGGTAAGTTTGCATTGGTTTGCCAAGACTCATCTGTCTTCAGTCCAGAGCTTTCCGATATTCCAGTAGTTGATCTTACTTTAGATAAGCCAGCAGTAACGAGTGTTATTAAACAAGTTGGCCCAGGAATAGAAAGCTTTGCTTTCCATCCTAATGGAAAAATGGCAGTAGCAACATGTCTTGGTGTTTATAAGAATAGCATTGCAGTTCTTGATATTGCATCTAAGCCAGCAAGACTTCTTTATCATCTTGATGCCGGAGGAATTGGCCAAGGTATCGAATTCACTCCAGAAGGAGACAAATTATTTGTTGGTTCAACTACAGCAAGTCGAATCGAAGTATATGATGTGATTGGCGAATATGAGCTTCAAAAGAATAAAAAATTTATAAAGATAGGTTACGGTCATTGCAGTTTAACAATGGGGCCAAGATATAAAGGTAAATGAAATACATACTCACAACAATCGCAGCAGTGCTTTTGGTGGGGTGTGATACACACGTAGATTCAGTTTTCCTAGGTCGCACCGAATCTAAATTTCTTGCTCATGTAAATAGTGGAGATATTAAAGATGTAAAAAAGTATTTAGATAAAGGTGTAAACGTAAATCTACAGGATGAACCAGGAATGACTCCTTTACACCATGCTGTAAACGGCAATTGGAATGGAACTAATTTAGAAACAATTGAATTGCTAATTAGTAGAGGTGCAAATGTCAATGCAATCGATGACACGCATCATACTCCTTTGCATATGTGTAACAATAAAGAGATTGCTGAGCTGCTTATTGATAGCGGTGCAAATGTGAATGCTAAGACTGAGAGAACAGGAGAGACTGTTTTGTTTAAAGCAACACACGGAGCTTCTCAGGGTGCAAGTAAGAGTTATCAAAGGTATCTAGGATTGACTAAAATACTGATATCTAAAGGAGCGGATGTGAATATAAAGCTTAGATCAGGAAGTATGATTAACGATGATAAACCGTATCATGATAAATCGGGAGATACAGTTTTGCATCAGGTGGTAAGAAGTTATTCAGAAAAACATGCTTCGGAAGTAGCTGAATTACTTTTTACTAATGGTGCAAATATCAATGAAAGAAATATTCGTGGAAATACACCTTTTGATGAAGCGCTTTTAAATAAACGAAATAAAACTGCAGAATTTCTCCGCAAGCACGGAGCTAAGACGGGTGAAGAATTGAAAGCTGAAGGAAAGTAGAATTCCTTTTGTATAAAACTCACTCCTGAGCAAATCGATCTCTAGCACCTCTCACCGTAAAACATCTGCACCCACTTCCCCCCTTGGGTACTATTATTGCATAGAAAATCGTTTATTAAATAGCTCCAAGGAATTGGTAGAAAATAATTTAGAGGCGTATTCCCCCTCTAAAAGATGGTGCCCGCGGCAAGAGTTGAACTTGCACCCCATTAATGGGACATGAATCTGAATCATGCGCGTCTACCAATTCCGCCACGCGGGCAATCAGAAAATCTAAATAAAATGGGGCTGGATTCCTAGTAACACCTCTTCTTTTTTGCAAGCTCGAATTCTTTTTGTAGCTTGAATAGCAATAATCAACGGCTTGACCTCAGCGCCCAGCTCTCTCAAAATCAACCGCTAATTTTTTAGTTACAATTTAGAAATAAGCAAAAATATATGAGTGCACCAAAATTACATAATGCAATGTGGCCCGGGCTCGTAGGCAAAGGCACAGATGAAGGACAAGAACCTCCAATCAGTCTTGAACGAATGCTAGAACTTACGGCAGCAGCTGAGGTTAATGGACAAAAGTTTGATGGTATTGATTACTTTTTATTCCTCCCACACACTGACCCTCAAGCTAGCGATGATGAATTAAAAAATATTGCCGATCTAATTGCCGGCAAAGGTTTTGATATTGGTTCACTGGTTGCTCCTGTATGGCCTGGTACAATCGGTGACTCTGCAATGGGAGATGCAGAACAAAGAGGTAAATTTCTGGATGCCGTAAAAATGGCATGCCGTATTGGAAAGATTTTTAACGAACATGGTGCTCGCAAGTATGGAGTTATCCGCATTGACTCTGCCGAGTTTGGCATCGAGAAATGGCGAGAAGATTCCAAAGGCAATACCAGCATTATAATTGAAACATTCAAGGAGGCAGCAAAAATTGCTTCAGACCACGGCGAACGATTAGCGGCTGAAGGTGAAATCTGCTGGGCTGGCATGCACAGCTGGAAAGACATACTCGACGTGCTTGAAGGTGTCGGCATGCCAAATGCGCTTGGGTTTCAAGCTGATCTAGCCCACACATACCTTTACACACTTGGCTACAACGCACCGGAGCATGCCCTTGTGAAAGAAGGATACACAGACGATCAATTTTGGCCTGCCTATGAGAAAATGACCGATGCTCTACGTCCTTGGACTATTGACTTCCATGTTGCCCAAAACGATGGGCAAGTCCATGGCGCAGGAAGCCATGATAAGACAGGGAAACACTGCACTGCCGATGATCCAAATGGTAAATTGGACATCACTAAATGTGCTGGTTATTGGCTAAAAGACGCTCAAACTCGTGGAATTAAACATATCTGCTGGGACGGATGTATGTTTCCTAACTCAACCCTTGAAGATCCTGATACTTGGAATACGATACTAAAAGCAATGATTGAAGTGCGAGAAGCCCACGGCTGGAATTAATTTTTAATCATCATGAGTGAGAAAAAAAATCTTAATATTGGTTTAATCGGTTATGGTTTTATGGGGCGAACCCATTCGAACGGATACAAACGAGTCAGTGATTTTTTCCCTGACCTACAGCATCGTCCAGTTCTCAAAGCAGTATGTGGTCGTACAGAAGATCGAACAAAGGCATTTGCGGAACAGTGGGGCTATGAAAACTTTGAAACCGACTGGAGAGAATTAATAAAACGGGAAGATATTGATGCAATCGACATCTGCACGCCGAATGATCAGCATGCTGAAGTTGCAATAGCTGCCGCTGAGGCTGGTAAAATGGTCTTATGTGAAAAGCCACTTGCCCGCACAGCTGAAGAAAGCCTGCCAATGGTCGATGCCGTAGAAAAAGCAGGTGTAGCCAATACAGTTTGGTATAATTATCGACGAGTACCTGCTGTAACCCTAGCAAAACAAATCATTGAATCCGGAAAGCTCGGTCAAATATTTCATTACCGCGCCAACTTTCTTCAAGATTGGACGATAAGTGCTGACTTACCACAAGGAGGCGAAGGCCTATGGCGATTAGATGCAGCCGCAGCCGGCAGTGGCGTAACTGGAGATTTGCTTGCTCACTGTATAGACACAGCTCTTTGGCTCAACGGCAGCATTAATGACGTTTCTGCTGTAACTGAAACTTTTATTAAAGAACGCGTTCATCAGGCAACTGGGGAGAAACAGGAAGTAACGATTGATGATGCGTGCATTTTTCACTGCCACTTCTCAAATGGCTCTCTTGGACTTTTTGAGTCAACACGATATGCAAGAGGACATAAGGCATTGTACACTCTTGAGATAAACGGAGCCAATGCATCCATTCGATGGGATTTACATGATTTAAATCGTCTAGAATTCTTTGATCACAGTGATGAGTCTAACACACGCGGTTGGAGAAGCATTCATATTACTGATGGTGACATGCCTTATATGGATAAATGGTGGGTTCCAGGCCTTTGCATAGGTTATGAACACACATTTGTTCATCAAGTCGCTGATTTCCTTAAAAGCCTTGATGAAAACGCTCCTTGTAATCCTACCTTCCGAGATGCCCTAGATACAGCAAAGGTATGTGATGCTGTACTCGCTTCCGCGAAAGAGCGAGCATGGAAAAACGTCTAAATAATTAGAAGAAATCACAATAACGCCCTCTACAAAGAGGGCGTTATCTTTTTTTAACCAGCGAAAAAAAAGACTATTACTCCACTTCTAACACTTCACGAGAATAGGTGAAAAATAATTTACACCTAATAACCGATTCATCCAGCCCTGTCAGTTTCGCTAATGCTTTCCGATAGCTTTGTAACTGGAATATATGCAGCTTCACACCAGCACCTCCTATCTTATCACTTTTAAAATCAATTATTTCTGCGTTATCCGAAAACAAATGCACACGATCAAATACTCCTGAAACCATCTCTCCATCAATAACCACATCAAACGCTCGCTCTCGCCATAACTGCACCAAATCAATTGGTTTTATGAAATTTTTCACAAAGCTTTTATCTTCCAAACATTTTTCAACTTCAGCAAAAGCATCAGGATAATCTGCCTTAAATAATTGTAACTTTGTTAAACTGAACTCATCAAACCATTCAATACTTTCAAAAACTTTATGAACCGCTTGACCATGATCTAATGCCTTAATTGCCACATCATCTAATAAAAGATCTGGCTTTTTATGATCTTCACTGTGTGATGATGGGGAATGCTTGGACGTGTACTCATATTTCCTTTTAATTTTCACCAACTTAATCTTCGAACTGTCTTTGTGAGAAGGTATACTTTTTGGTTTAATCCAATTAAAACTACCTCGACTAAAAAGCACTTTAGCCTCAGATTTACATTTACCAAAAAATTGTATTTCTCCCTTATCCTTAGCTAGGGTATCGTTCAACAATCTAGGATAATTAAGAGAATCCCCTCCTTTTTTCAACTCGTTAGTAATGACGTATAATCCGTGACTTGCCCGGGTCAAAGCGACGTAGAATTGACAAAGTTTCTCGAAGCAACCATCGGAACGACTTTCATTTGATGCCTGTTTTAATCGCACGTCAGCACCACAAATATCCGAGTTAGGCATCGCCATTATCCAATCAATTTCTCCATCAGGAAGTTTTCGAGTGTACAAAGCTTCACGACGCGACTCGTCTAATCGTTTTCCTTCTAGATCCGGTAAAATTGTTGTATCGAATGTTAATCCCTTAGCCTTATGAACAGTCATAACTTGAACAACATTACCTTCAACTGCATCGGTGAATTCTTGCTCAGGGATAAATCGAGTAAACTCATCTATATCACGAAGTCCTGTTTCGTCAAACTGTCGTGCCATATCTAAAAACTGGGCTGCCCTCCAACGGCTAAATTCGTCGAGTTCGTCAAAGATTTTACTTATCCACTCTTCTACAACTTCCGAAAAGCCACACTCATAAACTCTATTCTGGATAGACCTTAAAAAAACCTGTCTTTCATTGGAGTCTTCGGGAAGATGTTTTCGAATAGGTGTAAGTAAAATATGCCCAAGACTAAAACCATCACCTGGATGAGCTGCTGCACGAAATAGGGATAACAAAGCTGAACCCAGCGGATTATCAGCTCCAGGACGGATTGTGGATTCACCTACAACTGGCACCTCAGGTATCTCACCCCTGAGAAAATTCACAATATTACGAACAACCTCATTTTTTTGAACAATCACTGCACAGCTCAAACCATTTTCAATGGGTCTAATTTCTCTTATCAAATCAGCAACCAGCATGAAACGGTCAGTATCATTTTCGACAGTCAAATAAAGAGCCTGCCCAGTATCTTTCAGCCTTGCTGATATGTGCTTTTTCCATATTCGGCTCCATCGCTCAACAGCCATGCCGTACTCGTCATAAGCATTCAAGACCAAAGGATCTCCGAAAACAGCATTCACAAGATCCAAAACCTCCGAACAGGATCGCCATGACTTTTCAAGTGACTGCACTTGAAATTCATCACCATCACCAGCTTGGTATCGAGTTTCTAAATAATCAAATAATGTAGGGTCTCCACCTCTCCATTGGTAAATTGACTGTTTCGGATCACCTACACAAAAAAAAGTGCGCTGCCCTTCTGGATCTTGCATGACTTCATCTATTAAGCCCTCAAAGACTCGCCACTGCACTCTACTCGTATCTTGGAATTCATCTAATAACCAGTGATCAAATTGGGCATCTAAGCGATAATCAATTTCTAGCCTATTTGGCCCTCTTCCCCCAAAAATTGGAGAATTATTTTTTGGCGAAAGAAGCATTGGAAAATCTGAAAAGGTTAACCTCCCTGCCCTTCTAATCTGGTCATCATAATGCTCTTCAAACATACCCAATAAATTATGAATCCCCTTTGTTTGAAGAAGCTTATTTTCTAATTCACATGCAATACAATGACGCATCATACGCGCTAATTGACATTCAAATAAATCACTAACAGTATAAGATTTATTACTATGTATGAACTCCCATTCTCCGCCTCCCATAATGGATAAATCCTTCAGCACCTGACTAAACAAAACAGTTGGTTTACTTGAATGGTATAGGCTTTTACCTGGCGCCCATGTCTTTAAGTGATCAAATATTTTCGACCATCCATTGTAAATTTGTTTTGTAAAATTATCTTGCAGCTCAAGTTCACTTTCAAGCACCTCAACCATTTTAAATAATTCATCTCTCTGTTTAATCCAAGGATTACCTTCAGGCCAAATACGAAAAGGATCTCCCCAATACTTTCCTGAAGACTCACGCATAAACAACTCATGGCAATCATCTAAATGCCGAGCAAATGCCAAAACAAAATCACGTTTATCTTTTCCTGCAGAAGCCAGACGATGCGACTCAATCATTGCCGCACGAGCACTTCTGTCTACTTGCCGACTGTCAAACATCCACTCAAGCACATTCGAACGCGCTCTCCTCCTCTCAAGGTCGTTCATTATTTCAAATTCGCCACTTAGCCCAAACTCGAAAGGAAAAAGGCCGAGCATTCGATGAAAGAAACTATCGATGGTCCCAAGTGAAAGCTGAGGCATACTCTCAATCAGTCTGCGTAAAGCACTTGCAAAGTCAGATTGGCTGAGAGTAGTCGAAGCATTTTCACTAGATGAAATATCTTTAATCAATAATTCAGCCTCTTCATTACTGATAACTGCATTTGACAACTTCGTCAAAATCCCTTCAAAAAACTCACCTGCCGCCTTCTTAGTAAAAGTTAAGGCGATTACCTTTTCAGGGGGCACCCCATTCACCAATAGTTGAATAAACCGATTAGTTAGCTGAAAGGTTTTTCCAGAACCAGCGGAAGCCCTAATAAGCGTATTTACAATTTTCATTGGGCAACTCTGATCTCTGGCTCCATCGCAGTTCTTTTATCTTCACCGAATAATATTGATTCGTAATCCTCATATTCCGGTTTTGGATTCGGTGGCCAGAACCGACCAGCCTTAACGTCTTCAACCAAACCTTCCGCACAATTCTGTGCAGCCAATAACAAATGACTATCACAGGTACCAAGTAATTTAATACCAATATCACTTCCTACTTCGGGAATATTAAAAAAACCTAGTGAAATTGAATGATATTTTTGTTTAAGGGCTAATGCATACAATGGAAGTTGCAACCCAATCCAACGGTATGACTTGGTTTCAATATCGAATCTTGCGTAATCGCTTACCAAATCCTCATGCTTTTCCTTATTAAACAATTTCCAATGCTTCTTGATAGGATCATTCGAAGTATTAGATGTCTTGTAGTCGAGTACTCGAACCTCTCCAGTTTTTTTATTTTTTTCGATTCGGTCTATCCGACCTCGAATAATTATACCATTTATCGAAAGTTCAAATGATTCCTCAGTTCCTATAATCTCCCAACCTTGATTCATCTCATCTGCTTGAATCTTAGCAACTACACTAAGTCGTTTAAGTGCTATCTCACTTTGAACTAATAATGGTAATGTTATTTGTTCACCGAATTTATGCCTTATCTGTTCCTTTAGGACCTTTGCAAAATAATGATGAATAAGTTCAGGATCTTGGACTTCATTCATTTTCTTTTCCGCACCATAAGCATCAAGCACATCGTGAATTAGATTACCGAACCCACGCGGATCTAACTCTTTTTGATCAATGTCCAAAGTCTGCATCCGCATCACATGTTTCAAGAAAAACCGATATGGACATGAAAGATAATCACCCATAGATGTAACACTTAAATTCTTTAAAGGGACTTCAACAGCACAAGACAACTTCCAAGGAACACTCCATGCCGGAGCTTGTTTAAGAGGAGCCAACTGGGAAAACAAATGATTTACTCGCCCTGGTAATTCGGCATCATCACAACGAAATAGCAATCTAGAAGGTTTTAGAGGATCTCCATTACAACGCTGACGTCCCAAAAAGAAATCCACCCTCCCTTGTTTTTCTCGTATCGATAATAACAATTCTAATAACCAAACATCTCTAGAAAAACGTTCCTCATTCGAGCGTAAACCAAGTTGTTTACGCAATCTTTCTGGCAAAAACTTGTCACCAAAAGTTGACTCCGGCAATACGCCTTCATTTGCACCTGCTATAAGTAAATGAGGGGCATCTTCCCAAGCTAATTCAAGCCATCCTTGTAAATCGATTGTCGAAGATGAACGTCTTTCGACCATCGACTCACAACCAATCGAATCCAGCAAAAGGGTTAACTCGATCACAGGGTTACTTTTTTCATTCTTTGGTATTGCCCCATCAAGCTTAACTAGACGCTCTTTGAGTAATATAAACATCTCTCTCCAAAGAGAATCTTTAGCATTACCTTTGCGAAACTCTCGCCCTTTAAACGATGCCTTTAGAAACTCCAAAAGCTTTACGGAGAAGCGGCCTCTGCCAAATGCCTGAAGTTGATCCTGAAGAAGTCGCAGTGCAGAACGAGCCATAATTCGTCTACTAATATTTTCTGATTCTTTTCCTTTAACGAAATCAAGTTTAGTTACAGCAATTAAACTTGATGGTATATGCCTAAACCTCAGCTCATCCAAACCTTCGAGTAATTGAGTAGGCTCAATAAGTTTATCCTTTCCAGCCAGCCATGCCCAACAATCAGGCATTCTAAGAAAAATATCAGAGTTAGTGAAAGTTGGATTTTGCATCACCACTAAAAGTGATTTCAAAAACGCATACAAAGAAGAATGCTTTAAAGCCTCACCTGTTGGATTAAAATTACGGATACTTGTCTGAGACAGTTCATGCTTAAGGTGAGAAATTACCCTCGCATCAGCAATCCCAACTGAAGCAGTATCATAAACTTCCGAACCATATCGTTTGAGTAAATCCGTAATTTCTTTTGCTTGCGCCTTCTCATCCAAAACAGGATGAAGCTGTTCAGTATTTAGAGTTAATTTACGATTAATCCATTCGTCTGGAATAGGCCTACCCCAGCCATCGAACAATTCCTTTTCACCAGTCGGCCCAAAAACAACCAACTCTACAGTGATTCCTTTGTTTACTATTTTTTCAAGTGCAGTTTGCAATAATGGTGTCAGGTCGGTCACTCCCATGAGGAATATTTGTTTCACATTGCTCGGTAACTCGGGAGAAACAGCTAAGTCACGTTTAGCATCATGCAAATCCATCAGACCTACATGCTGCATTGATTTCCGATAAGCCGACTCCAATTTAACAAGTTCCTGCCATCGTCCCTTCTCTTGACAACAGTCCATATTCGACACAGCGGCACAATCCAAATCAGCATCTACTAGTTTCCCTCGCAAATCGTGGAGTGAGCGAGCCATTAATCGGTGCCAATTGAAGTCAACTTTAGATGAAATTCTTGGGAATAAAGCAGGGAAATTCTTTAAATCCTGAGCCTGCAGTACATGCATCCAGTGCCAAATACAGACGAATTCATCAGTAAGTTTTTGAGCGCCATCACTTGATAGCAAAATAGATGGAGTTGCCATTCGAGGTGAAAGCAATCCACCACCGCGCTTACCCATAGTAACTGCTAAGGACTCAAGCAAGCGCCGCCCAGACTGTTGAGTCGGCAGTAATATAAGTGTGTCGCTTAAATCAAGGGATCTTTTTGATGAAAGAGAAATTAACCATTCCGTAGACAAAGACAACAAAGGACTATCCCAATCGAGATAATGTTTTTTTGGCAACTCACCCATCAATCAATCAATACTTGTCATCTAGGCATGACGAACAAACTACATCAACTGCTCCAGAACAAAAAAGTCCCACAAAACCCACCATTTTACTAACAAGAATTATTTTAATCCTACTTGACCAGTCTTTGAATTATATAGGTATCGCTTGCCTTTCGGAGGAGCTGGCAATTTAGCGTAGTAACCCTCTTTTACTAATTCAACTAGAGACTTAGGATAATGACCTTCTACAGCTTTAAATTGATTAATAGCATTCTGTATATTGGCCAAATTTATCTTTTTCTCTGATATATTCTTAGCTCTACCAAGGGCTCCAACATAATTTACTGGTGCTAAAAGAGGATTATCATCCTTAGAAGCCGTTTCCGCCGATTTAGACTTTTTATTCTCTTTAGCACTATTATCAGTTTTCGGGGATTCCCCACAAGCAACTAGGGTCAAAGAAAAAGCCAAAGCATAGATCCAATTTGTTTTCATATAAAAAAGAAAGTCAGTCGCTAGATTAGATTTGTCAATCGGCTTTATAGGGAATGGGCCGAGCTTTGAGCCACTCTTTTCGAGAAACTTTTTTTGGGTTTTGCAAGTGAACAAAAGCTCCTTTTTTGTTGCCTACTACGATGTCAGGCCAGTCGTCACCATTAATGTCCTTTGCCATCACTTGAGTGCCTATTCCAGAATCGGCATCCACTAGATGAGGTATCCAGTCCACTGAATTATTTTTATCTCGCTGTAACTCAAACCAATAAAGCACAGCTGGAGCATTTGGCTCAGCATCACCATTTGGACCATGAGCCCAAAATCGTTTACCAGTAACTATATCCATTAATCCATCACGGTTCATATCCACCAAGTCAATTGCATGTAATTGACTAAATTTAACACCATATCTGTTTTCATTAGGCTTAGCATTCATGAACGTGTGGGGTACAAAATGAATTCTTCCTTCTTTCTTCTGATGTTCGTACCAACATAAACCATATCCATGCGCTGCAATTGAAGTAATAACATCATTATCACCATCCCCATCTACATCATAGGCATACATATGAGCTCCACCACCTGGTGAAAATTTGAAAGGATGAAACTTCCACTGAGAATCACTTTCAAGCGACTCCGGTTGTTCCCACCATCCGTTCATGTCCATAATATCCTTACGATTATCACCATTGATATCACCCACCCCCATGCCATGAGTAAAACGTTGCCACTTACCCTTGGCTGTAACCCTGTGTATTTTCCATTTTTTCTCTGGCTCCTTCCAGTTAGGTTCGGCATAAATAAAATAACCCTCTGAATTGCAAACAATTTCCGGCTTACCGTCTCCGGTAATATCCGTGAAGTGCGGCGACTCGTTATCTGTAACCATAATAGAAATATGTTTTTTCCAAAGTCCCGATTTACCCTTTGGATTTTCATACCAAGGTGATTCTTTTCCAGGAAAACCCATAACCAACACATCATCCCAGCCATCACTGTTTAGGTCATATACATAACAAAGGAAATTCTTCGAGTAGCCATTTTTACCACTAATGGCTCCAGGGAATCCTGGCACTTTAATCAACTCTCCAGCTTTATCTTTCATCTCAAATGACTCTACAGCCGGATAGATTTCGTGCTTTGCCTCAAAAGCTGGGCCTGCATACCAATATGGGCCAACTACTAAATCACCGTGCCCATCTCGATTAAAATCGCCCACAGCACCCCCTTCAGCCCAGAAATGTTTGTTAGCGTGAATTTTTGTCCATGAGTGAACATAGTAATCCTTCGCTTCAACAAAAAATTTAGAAAAAACCAAGCCAAAGATAACAAAAAGAATTCGGCGCATGCAGTATCTTTGACATTTCCTTCCTAAGGGGTCAAGTGACTGAAACTCACATCTCACTCGCCGCGACGTCATAAGTAGATTAAACTGTCTTGGCATGATAGGACGTTACAGTCGCCCCGAGATGAGGGACATTTGGACAGAACAGCGGAAACTAGAAATCTGGCTGGATATTGAGTTACTTGCTGCAGAGGCACTTTGCGATGAAGGACTTGTTCCAAAAAAGCATCTAAAGCAAATGAAAAGCAATGCGAATTTTTCTATCAAACGATGCCGAGAACTTGAAAAAACACTGAATCACGACGTAATTGCATTCACCACTAATGTCTCAGAAAATATTGGCAAACCGGCAAGTCGTTGGCTTCATTTTGGTCTAACCAGCAGTGACATCATTGATACTGCTTTTGCAGTACAAATGAATGAATCACTAAAGGTTCTTATCGCCGATGTAAAAAAACTCCGCAAAGTTATTGGTACCAAAGCTCGCAAACACATATTTACTCCTATGATCGGCCGAAGTCATGGTATCCATGCTGAGCCAACTACATTCGGACTTAAAATGGCATTAATGTTCGACGAATTTGGTCGAGCTTTGGAAAGACTTGAAACACTTCGACCACGTGTCGCAATTGGCAAGCTTTCCGGCGCTGTTGGAACTAGTGCGCATCTTTCACCAAAAATTGAAGCTTATGTCTGTAGAAAGCTCGGACTGAAACCAGCCCCAATCGCAACTCAGGTAGTTCAAAGAGATATTCATGCCGAATTCATGACAACCATCGCAATCATAGGTGCAAGCATCGAACGCTGGGCAACTGAATTTCGTCACCTTCAGCGTACAGAAGTTCTGGAAGCAGAGGAGTTCTTCTCTAAAGGCCAAAAAGGATCCAGCGCAATGCCTCACAAGCGGAATCCAATTACTGGGGAACGCCTAACTGGCCTTGCACGAGTACTACGCGGTAATTCTATTGCTGCTCTTGAAAACGTTGCCCTATGGCATGAACGCGATATTAGTCACAGCTCTGTAGAGCGAGTTATTTTCCCAGATTCATGTACACTGCTTAATTACATGATACACAAGCTTACAGAGCTAACCAAAGGATTGCTTGTTTATCCAAAAAACATGGCAAAAAATATGAACCAATCTCTTGGCATGTGGAACTCGCAATCAGTATTACTAGCACTTATTCGAAAAGGGGTGACTCGTGAAGAATCATACTCATTAGTCCAAAGGAATGCCATGGAGACATGGAAAACCAAGCATAACGGCCGTGAAGATGCAGACTTTCTTAAACAACTACTTTCCGATCCTGAAGTTGAAAAACATTTCAAAAAAGGCGAGTTAGAGTCTATCTGTTCTACTGATTTCCATTACAAAAACATAAAGACACGTTTCAAAAAACTCGGTTTGTGAATCAATTACTAAGTAATAAAACTTTTGTGATTATTGGCGGAACAACCGGCATTGGTTTGTCCGCTGCTAAATCGTTCATAACAGAAGGGGCAAATATTATTGTTGTAGGAATAGATTCGAAAAGCGTTGATCAAGCAATATCTAAACTTGGACAATCAGCCGAAGGTTTCGCTGGAGACGCAACTCAGTCTAAAACAGCTATTAAGGCAATCGATTTAGCTTTAAAGAAGTTTGGTGATTTTAACGGGATGTATCACGTTGCCGGAGGAAGTGGTCGTGAAATGGGAGATGGAGCGTTACATGAGGTTACAGATGAGGGATGGTTAAAAACAATCGAGCTTAATCTCTCTTCAGTTTTCTACTCTAACCGTGCTGCGCTGAAAACATTTACAACCCTTGGTCAATCAGGAACAATTTTGAATATGACCTCTATTTTGGGCCTGTCTCCATCGTCAAAACATTTTGCAACTCATGCATACGCGACAGCAAAATCGGGTATTATTGGCCTTACAAAATCAACAGCTGCCTACTATGCATCAAGAAATATTCGGATTAATGCTTTAGCTCCGTCCCTTATCGACACCCCTATGTCCAAAAGAGCAAAAGCTAATGATGAAATTATGGACTTCATAAAAAGCAAACAACCTTTAGACGGAGGTAGAATTGGATTGCCATCAGATTTAAATGGCGCAGCTGTATTTCTTATGTCAGATGCAGCAAAATTTATAACTGGTCAAGTCTTGGCCATAGACGGAGGTTGGTCATTGAGCGAGGGGAGTTTTAAATGAGTTATACTATTGGAATCGATTTGGGAGGTTCACATGTCAAGGCGGTTGTTGTATCCCCTCAAGGCGAAACACTGGCCAAGCACAATTTACCCTTCGATCCCTCAATTAAAATGGATTGGGGCCGCTGCATAAAGCAAACCATAGAAGAAACTGAAGCAAAACAGGATTCACCAGCTGACAATGTCGGATTATCCGCCCCCGGACTAGCCTCCTTAGATGGTAGTTGCATCATTCATATGCCTGACAGACTAGAGGGACTAGTCAATCTAAACTGGCAAGATTATCTAAGCCTTGATAAACCTGTTCCAGTAGTTAATGACGGTCATTCTGCCTTACTTGGAGAGGCTTGGCTTGGTGCCGCAAAAGGTTTCAAAAATGTCATCCTTCTTACACTTGGCACGGGAGTAGGAGGAGCTGCTCTAGTAGAAGGAAAACTCTTAAGAGGTCGCACTGGTAAAGGGGGGCATTTTGGTCATACAAGTCTCGGATCTGGACTGCCAATTGATATTTGCAATTGCCCTAATAGCCTCGAATTGGCGATCGGCAATTGTTCTGTCCCAAAGCGCTCCAATAATCGTTTTTCTCATACTGGAGAAATGATAGCTGCCATCGAAAAAGGCGATAAAGAAGCAGAAAAAATTTGGCTTAAATCCATTGAAGATCTGGCCACAGCAATATGCTCTTTTTCGAATATTCTTGATCCTGAAGCAATTATTATTGGAGGAGGGATCGCCAATGCTGGTAACCAACTATTTAATCCCCTTCGTGACTTTTTAGATCCTATCTTATGGAAAACAGACGACTACGAGCTTAAATTAATTCCAGCGGAACTAGGAGATTTAGCTGGCGCCTATGGAGCTGCAGCCTATGCCAATGACATCTTAGATTCGGAGTAATTTTTCTGCTTTTGCTACAGAAGTTACTTCATCCTCCTGCAAAATCGTCTGCCAACCTAATCGGTTTCCAGTCTCGATATTTTCTGGACGATCATCGATATACAAAATTGATTCTCCGGTCTGCTTCGTTTTCTTTTCGACAACACGATAAATCGGTTCATCTGGTTTCATTCCTTTTTCTTCAAAAGATAAAACATAGAAATCAAAACTATCATAAAACGGAAACTGTTTAGAAATATACTCAATTGCAATTTCATTTGTATTTGAAAAAACACATGTAGGAACACCTTCTGCCTTAACCCTATTAAAGAATTTCAGCATTATTTTCATGGGCGAAAAAATATCTGAAAAAAATTCTATAAACTCAGCACGATCACCTTGAAAACCAGCTCCTTCTTGAACATATTCAAAAAAATCCTCAGTAGTAAGTTTACCAGATTCATAATCATACTGAACTGATGAATTAATTAATTCGTGAACCTTATCAATTTCAGCATCACTTCTTTTAGCAAAACGACGAATTGCGATATCATAGTCAAAATCTAACAATACTTTTCCAAGATCAAATACAACTACTTTAGGTAAATACTGACTCACTCAACCTCCAATTCTCTTCTTCCCTCTAAAGCTTGGCTTAGAGTTAATTCGTCAGCAAATTCCAAACCGGATCCTGCAGGAAGCCCATGGGCAATACGTGATACTTCAACGTTTTGATTGGATAAGCGTTTAGCCAGATAGTGACTAGTAGCATCCCCTTCCACGTCCGTACCAAGCGCAATAATCACTTCTTTAACTTCACCATTAATCAAACGCTTTTCCAACTCATCCAAGCGCAATTCTTCAGGGCCAATTCCATTCATTGGTGAAACTTTTCCACCAAGAACATGGTATGTACCACGAAACGCACCTGACTTTTCAACATTCAAGATGTCTACTGCGCGCTCTACTACACAAATTAATCGCTTATCCCTCGATGGATTTGAACATATAGTACAAGGGCTCTTTTCAGCTAAACCACCGCATTCATCACACTCAACAATCTGCTTTCTTGAACTTACTAAAACCGCCGCCAAACGATTGGAAACAATGCTATCGGCCTGAATCAAATGAAGAGCGAGTCTCTCGGCTGAACGCGGTCCAACTCCAGGTAGTCTATTCAATTCAACTACCAACGCTTCAATTGGTTTGGGAAGCGAAGCCACAAAAATACTAAAATCCAGGTAAGCCCATACCTCCAGCACCACCTGTGAGTTTCCCCATCTCAGATGCCTGAGTTTCTCTACCTTTTTCAAGAGCTTGGTTAACGGCACCTAGAACCATATCCTCAAGCATTGAAATATCGTCAGCATCAACAGCATCAGGGTCAATCTTAATAGACTTAACCGCACCATCACATGTAGCCGAGACTTTAACTGCTCCACCGCCACTAGAAGCCTCAACAACTTTATCAGCCAATTGAGCTTGCGCCTCCTGCATCTGCTGCTGCATTTTTGCAGCTTGCTTCATTAATTTTCCTATACTAGCCATATAAATTTATTATTACTTCCTTACCTCAACAATCCTACCCTTAAATAATTCCATAGCTTTTTGGATTAGTTCGTCATTTTTAAATTCTTCAGGATCAATCTTTTCTGGTTGAGGTTCCCTTTTAACCTTTGGGACCTCATCAGGCTTTACCTGATTATTATCATTCGAAACATCCTCCGAATTAACCTTTGGCAAATCACCAATTGGCTCAAGCTCAGGCTTCAATACTTTATCTTCTGGGGGTGGATTATCAACAAATCGAAACTGCACATCGTCATGACCAAGGGCCTTGATTTGCTTAACCAGCATATCATGGTTACGTTGATTATCAACGAGTGCTAAATGATCTGCACCTAAACCAATAACAAAAATACCTTTTTCAAAGGAAACTGGCTGTGAACGCTGAAAATAAGTCTGCATAAACGGACTTGCCTTACTTGCAGCCGCCAATAATTGCTTCCATAGCTCATCCAAATCATTCGCATCTACTACATTTTGATCAGGCTCAGGTTCTGGAGTTGATTGGATTACAGCAGTTGGCTGTCTATTTTTTTGATTAGAAACCGGTACTTCTGCAGAGGCTTTAACTGGCATTACAGGGTCTTCATTTCTAATACTTTTAAGTTTTCCAAGAATCTCATCAATGCCTATTGCAGCTTTAGCTTGTGCAGCCTTAAGCAGTGACACCTCTAGTAAAATTTTTTTTGAAGTAGCTGTGCGTAATTTGCTTTCACAGTCAGTCAAAACGTCTAGCACTCTCGCCAAATCCTTTTCGTTCGCAAGATTGTCGCTACTTTTTAACGCATTAGCTTCAGATTCACTAATTTCAAGAATTCCTAAATCTCCCTTGGAGACAGAATAAACTAATCGATTTCGCACATGCCCCAGTAAGTCACCAAGTAAGCGCGCAAGATCTTTACCCTGCTCAGCTAATGCATTAAGTTCTGTTAAAATTCGCGTAGAGTCCACAGCAAGAATAGCATCCGCCAGTGCAAAAAGTTGTTCTTGAGCAGTTAATCCAAACATCGAAAGAACATCTGACTCGGTAATGTTGTCACCACAAAAGCTGATGAGCTGATCGAGAGCTGACTCAGCATCACGCATACATCCTTCGGCACCTCGAGCAATCGCGTAAAGTGCTGATTCTTCAGCACTAACACTTTCATTGCCGCAAATAAATTTAAGATGATCCGCAATAAGGTTTACCGGAATACGCCTAAGGTCATAGCGCTGACATCGTGACATGATCGTTGGCAAAACCTTTTCAGGTTCAGTAGTAGCAAACATGAACTTCACATGCTCGGGAGGCTCCTCCAATGTCTTAAGCAAAGCATTGAAAGCCTCTTTTGTAAGCATGTGAACCTCATCAATAATATAAATTTTATATTTTGAAGAGGCCGGTGTGTACATGACTGTATCGCGTAATTCTCTAATTTCATCTATACCCCTGTTACTCGCACCATCAATCTCAAGTACATCAATCGAGCGCCCCTCAGCAATTTCATTCGCCTTAACATCGTCATCAGGGTAATCAACTTTAGGTCCATCGGTACAATTAAGACATTTGGCAAAAATTCTAGCTAATGTCGTTTTACCAGTACCACGAGGACCGCAAAACAAATATGCATGCGCAATCCGGTCACTACTTATGGCATTAGCAAGTGTCTGACTTACATGATCCTGACCAACAACATCACTAAATCGTTGTGGGCGGTATTTGCGCGCTATAACCTGATATGACACTGCAAAAACCTTACCTCTTATAAGCAAAACTGAAAAGCGCAATACACCAGACAAAGTCCGAACTTGTAAGACTCAATGATATCTGGACACTGTGTATGCGTTTCAAGCGCCAAAAAAGATGACAAACAATATTGAAGCACGCTTAGCGGTATGTAGTTGGTCTCTACAACCTGAGACTCCAGAAGCATTGATCGCTCAATTAAAGGAAATAGGTCTTTCTCGTGTCCAATTGGCACTGGATCCCCTTAGAGACAACCCTGATAATTGGGATAAAACCCCAGAGCTTTTTGCTGCTGCAGGAATTGAAATCGCCTCGGGTATGTTTGGAACTATTGGTGAGGATTACACTACACTAGAAACAATAAAAGAAACCGGAGGCGTTCTGCCTGACAAACATTGGGAATCAAACTGGGAAGGCATCCAAAAAATAGCTGAAATTGCCAATGAATTAAATCTCAAGTTGGTTACTTTTCACGCAGGCTTCTTGCCACATGAGGAATCAGATCCTAATTTCAAAAAATTGATGAGTCGCATTGAACAAATAGCAGACTTATTTTCCGAAAAAGATATAGATCTCGGTTTTGAAACTGGACAAGAAACTGCAGACACTCTGAAGTTGTTTCTCGATCAACTAAACAGACCAAGCGTAGGGGTGAATTTCGATCCAGCAAATATGATACTTTATGCAAAAGGCGACCCCATTGAAGCTCTTAATACCCTTTCCCCATTCCTAAAACAATGCCATATTAAGGATGCTACAACTACAAAACAAAGTGGAACTTGGGGTGAAGAAGTCACTGTCGGAACAGGAGAAGTCGACTGGTTAGCTTTTTTCGAATCTCTTCAGGTATTAGGATTTAAGGGGGATTGCTGTATTGAAAGAGAGGCTGGCGATCAACGAATTATCGATATAAAAACTGCAAGTGAATTCATAGTGAACCTTTAAATCATGGATAAAGAAAATGTAAATATTGGTATTATCGGACTTGGATTTATGGCTGTAATGCATATCCGTGCCTACCGCCAAGTTAAAGGAGCTAATATTGCAGCGATATGCAATCCCAGTGGAAACCGTCTTAATGGGGATTTTAGCGATGTTTTTGGCAATTTAGACTCTGGAGACCCTGTTAAATTAGACATGTCTCAAGTCAAAGCTTTTCAAAGTTTTCAAGAGCTACTTAATGACAAGTCTATTGATGTAATAGATATTTGCTCTCCAACTCATACACATGTGCAACTTGCCAAAGCAGCTCTAGCCTCTGGTAAACATGTAATTTGCGAAAAACCGCTTGCTCGAACGCTCCAAGATGCAATAGAAATTGTATCAGCTTCTAAGAATGCCAAGGGAAAGTTCATGACTGCTATGTGCCTTCGTTTTTGGCCTCAATGGTCATGGCTTAAAAAAGCTGTTGAAAGCAACAAATACGGTAAGGTGCTTGGTGCTCACTTCCAACGTATCGCAGAGCCTCCGGCGTGGGGGCAAGGGTCCTACTTTGATGGCGAAATATCTGGAGGTGGATTGTTCGATCTTCATATCCATGACACTGATTTTGTCCAACATGTGTTCGGTAAACCTAAATCTGTTTTTTCTTCTGGCTTTAGTAAGGTTAGCGGTGCAATTGATCACGTGCTCACACAATATGAGGTTGAATGTGGAGCAAAGGTTAGCGCCGAAGGGAGTTGGGCTATGTCTCCTGGTTGGGGATTTAATATGTCATTTCGTGTGATTTTTGAAAAAGCTACAGCTGACTACGATATTGCTCGAGAAGACGAACCACTAAGGCTTTTTGAGGAAGGCCAAGAAAAGAAAGTAGTCGAGTGTGAAAATATCGACGGCTATGTTGGTGAAATGAATCACTTAATCGAATGCATAAAGCTAAACCAACAGCCTAGTGTAACGGCAGAAGATGGTTTGATGGCAGTTGAAATATGTACAGCAGAAGAAGAATCAGCAAAAACTGGAAGAATTGTCACTGTTAGATAATTATTTTGATATTACGCATAAATTCCTAGTTTTTTAAAAAAAACCGCTTGTCAACTCAGATGCATGGTGTAGGGTTCGCTCCCCTTTTTTATGAAGGCAGATATTCAACCAGAATATGTAGAATCAGTTATTCGTTGCGCCTGCGGCAGCGAAATTAAAACTCGTTCCACTAGAACAAAGCTTCTCATTGGCATATGCAATGAGTGTCACCCGTTTTACACCGGCCAACAAAAATTCGTTGATACTGCTGGTCGCGTAGATAAATTCCAGCAGAGAATGGCTAAGACCAAGGCAGCACGAGATGCTGCTAAAGAAGCTTCTGGAAAAAAATCTAAAAAGACAACTAACTAGGCTAATTTCATCAGAGCGCCCGCGGTTTATCACTGTTTTACCGCGGGCGTTCTTTTTTTTATACTATGAACCTCTTACCACATATTGAACAGTTTCGTAAACGCCGAGACGAATTGGAAAGCGCACTTAGCTCTCCAGATGTGGCTAATAATAACAAAAACTTTTTAGATATGACTTTAGAATATTCTCGGATGAAAAATCTTGCGGAATTAGGTGAACGTTATCTTAAAGTCATAAGTAATATAAACGATAACAAGGAATTAGTTCAGATGGAACATTCTGAATCAGAGTTATCGGTTTTAGCAAAGGAGGACTTACAGATTTTAGAAGAGGAGCATGTGAAACTGGAACTTGAATTGCAGTATGGCATAATTCCTCCAGACGCTTCAGATTCGCGAGACACAATTGTCGAAATTCGGGCTGGTGCTGGTGGTGCTGAATCTGCACTATTTTGCAGCGATCTTCATCGAATGTATATTCGCTATGCTGAAAGCCAAGGTTGGAAAGTTGAACAATTGGATGCGAGTGTATCAGACCTTGGAGGATACAAAGAGGTCATCTTCGGGATAAAAGGGAAAAACGTATTCAAAAAATTAAAATTTGAAAGCGGTGTCCATCGTGTACAACGCGTTCCTGAAACTGAGACTCAAGGCCGTGTCCATACAAGCACCGTCACTGTTGCTGTTCTACCTGAAGCCGAAGAAGTCGATATTGAATTAAAACCAGACGATCTCGAAATTAATGTTTGCCGTGCATCTGGGCCTGGTGGACAAGGTGTTAATACCACAGACTCAGCTGTTCAGATTCAACACAAACCAACTGGAATGATTGTTCGCTGTATGGATGGCCGTTCACAGCAAAAAAATAAAGAGCAGGCAATGAAAGTACTTAGGTCTAGATTACTTGAAATTAAGATTGCAGAAGAACATGAAAAATATGCAGCTGAACGTAAATCTCAAGTTGGAACAGGTGAACGCAACGAACGAATACGGACTTATAATTTTTCTCAAAATCGGGTAACCGATCACAGAATAGACCTTACATTATACAATCTCCCTTCATTCATTGAAGGTGAAATTGAAGATATTGTCTCAGCACTGCTGGCGAATGACCTCAAAGAACGACTCGCCGCACTTGAATAAAATTACAATTATGGAACCAGAAGGATTAATTTTTGATTGCGATGGAACTCTCGTCGACACTATGCCAATTCACTTTAAGGCATGGAGTATAACAACAGAAAAATATGGGCTAATTTTTCCTGAAGACAGATTCTACGCTCTTGGAGGAGTTTCTCCTTTTGAAGTGCTTCGCATATTATCATCAGAACAAGATAAAAAAATTGATTTTGAAGAAGTTACTCAAGAAAAAGAATCTCTTTATATGCAACTCATCAGCGAAGCAAAAGAGATTCCAGAAGTTATGGAAATTGTTCGGTCAAACTTTAAAAAAATACCCATGGGTGTGGCTTCCGGAGGGACCTCTGAAACTGTTATAGGAATACTTAATCACTGCAGTATAAAGCATTATTTCGACGTAATTGTGACAAGTGAAGATGTAGAAAACCCCAAACCTGCACCAGACACCTTTCTTGAAGCTGCAAGAAGAATGAATATTGCACCAGAAAAATGCCGGGCGTATGAAGACGCTGACATGGGCATTAAAGCAATAATTGCTGCCAGAATGGAAGTGGTTGATATTCGTAAAATAATCACTAAAAAGTCATAAACAGACTCATTCACTATAGGATCAATTATGAAAGGACTTCCAGGATTTCGCGATTTTTACCCTGAACCAATTCCTACAACAGACTCATGGAGCCTTGATTTACGACAGTATATCTTTGAAACATGGAGAAGAACAGCAGAGCGATATGGATTTCGTGAGTACGATGGCCCGCCCATAGAAGAACTGGAACTATACACTCAAAAAAGTGGTGAAGAAATTGTCGGCCAATTATACAATTTTGAAGATAAGGGAGACCGAAAGGTTTCGCTTAGGCCGGAAATGACTCCAACGCTAGCCCGAATGGCAGCCTCACACACGCGCAATTACAAAAAACCCATCAAGTGGTTTTCTATTCCGCAACTTTTTCGATACGAACGCCAACAAAAAGGCCGACTACGAGAACATTTTCAACTAAATGCTGACATAATCGGAGAAGAAGATGTATCTGCTGATGCCGAACTAATCTCTCTACTTATAGATACACTTCGAAATCTAAAACTTACGGAAGAAGATTTTTTTATTCGACTTAGTAGCCGTCAAGCTTGGCAAGACTTCTTTGAAAAAAACGGAGGCAAAGAGAATGATGCATACGATTTTTATCAAGTTATAGATAAATTGGAACGTACAGATCAAAAAGCATCCAATGAAAAATTGAACAAAATTGGATTCTCATACGAGCAGGTCAACGAATTTATTTCACAAGGTCAACCAACAGAAGAATTATCATCCATAATAGAAAACATTGAAGCCCGTGGTTTAGGTAATTTCATTAAAATAGACTACAGAATAATTCGAGGTTTAGCTTATTACACGGGCCCTGTCTACGAAGCTTTCGATAAATCTGGTAAATTCCGAGCAATCGCTGGTGGCGGTCGCTACGACCACTTGGTAAAACTCATCTCCAAAGGTAAAACTAACTTACCAGCCCTTGGATTCGGTATGGGAGACGTTGTCCTCACAGAACTCCTCAAAGATCGAAATCTCATACCTAAAATTCAGCATATCATTAGCGCTTATGTGCAAATTACTGATGAGACTATGCGCTATACTTCACTTGGTCTCATTCAGCGACTTCGCCAAGCTGGCATAGCTACCGAATATCCATTAATAAATACCAAACCTGAAAAACAATTTAAGCGTGCTGTCGAACTAAGCGCTAAATGGATCATCGCAATCGAAAGTGATAATAAAGTAACAATTAAGAATCTCCGAACTCGTGAAGAACAGGTTTGCCTAGTCGAAGATGTTACTGACTTTTTAGAATTAAATAATTAAGCCTCTAATTTAATTCATAAACTAAAAAATTGATTCAAGTTTGACAATATTAAGAGTCTTCTCCTTGGTTTGGCCTAACTTGAGATTTACGGTCAGTAATTTTGGTTTTTGACGATTGGTATGGCAAAACAAAAGCTTCGTTGAAATCAAATCCATTAGCAAAATCTTCACGCGAATCATTTTCAGTCTTTGCTAGAAGATTATTTTCAACGAGATTAAAAACAATTTCTCCAAAATCCTCTGTCGCATTAATACCCCATTCATTGAACACCATCTTAGTCATAGGCCCATAATTATTGAGTGCGTACTTACGTAAACCATCAGTTAGCTCCTGACCACTTATATGACGAGGTTCATCTCCACCCGCTTCTTTAGAGAGTTTTTGCTGAGTATAATCTAATGCCTCTCGTATGAAATGGTAAGCATCTTTATGGTATCTAATATCCTTATCAACTATTTGATCTAAAATATCATCATAATCAAAAGGTTGCATATCAATCTTTAAAAAAAACGGCAAAAAATATCATTCTCTTTTCTTTAAAATCTACATCACACTCAAAAAAAAGGATTTAGATGGCGACAATGTTAATTAATTTCCCAGGAATAACGATCACCTTTTTTACTTTTTTTCCTTCAATATGTCGCTTCACATTTTCACTATTCATTGCAAGCTCCTCTATTTTAGAATTATCTATTTCAGCAGGAACTTGTAAACGATCGCGAACTTTCCCATTTACCTGCACAACCATTTCAATTGATGTTTCGACAAGATACTTTTCATCAAAATTCGGCCAAGGATAATATGCAATAGAAGAACCGTTTTTATTATTGGCTTTAGAATATAGTTCTTCAGCAATATGAGGAGCAAACGGCGAAAGAAGCAGCAGAAAATCTTTTAGAACTGAAAGTGGGCGTAAATCCCAAGTAGATACCTCATTAACAAAAACCATTAGTGCAGAAATAGCGGTATTAAATCGTAGATGCTCCATATCCTCAGTAACTTTCTTAATACAAGTATGAAGCACCTTCATCTGCTCTTGGGTCGGATCAATATCAGCAACAGCATCACTAAATTTAATTTCAGAAAGTAATTCTAATCCTTTCTTGGGAGACAGAGTAAACTGCTGCTCAAATGTTTTCTCAGTTTGTTCGTCGATAAACATTCGCCAAACACGACCAAGAAATCGATATACACCTTCTACCCCTTTAGTATTCCAAGGTTTAACCATCTCCAATGGTCCCATAAACATTTCATACAATCGCAAAGCATCTGCACCAAATTCTTCCAGGATTTCATCAGGGTTGACTACATTACCTCGTGATTTAGACATTTTCTGTCCGTCCTCGCCTAAAATTAATCCTTGGTTAACCAATTTATAAAATGGTTCTGGGGAAGAAACATAGCCTAAATCAAACAAAGCCTTATGCCAAAAACGAGCATAGAGAAGGTGTAAAACCGCATGCTCGGTCCCTCCTACATATAAATCAACTCCCGGTGTAGCTTCCTTACTTGAAGTTCCCATCCAATATTTTTCAGCCGAATCCCCAACAAATCTTCCATCATTGGTCGCATCTAAATAGCGCAAATAATACCAGCAGCTACCCGCCCACTGAGGCATAGTGTTGACTTCGCGCACTACTCCTTCCTCAACTTGACACCATTCCTGAGCTCTGGCTAAAGGGGGATCACCTGAACCTGTCGGTTTAAAGTCTGTCAAATCAGGAGGTAAAACCGGCAAATCAGCCTCGTCTAAAGCAGCATGTCCCATTTCGTCCCATATAATAGGAAATGGCTCTCCCCAGTAACGCTGCCGACTAAACAACCAATCCCGCAACTTAAAATTGATAGTCCTAGAACCAAGCGATTTTTCCTCCAGCCAGTCTATAATTCGAACCTTAGCTTCCTTGGTAGAAAGGTCATCAAGAAAATCTGAATTAATAACAACGCCCTCTCCGGAAAAACCAAGCGATTCTTGCCCTTTTGGCGCTTTAACAACTACTTCGGTTGGCAATTCGAATTTCTCAGCAAATTCCAGATCACGTAAATCATGAGCCGGCACAGCCATGATAGCTCCTGTTCCATATCCAGCCAAAACATAGTCTGCTGTCCAAATTGGTAACAATCTACCATTAACAGGGTTTAAGGCATAAGCACCTGTAAAAACACCACTTTTTTCTTTCGCTAAATCAGTTCGCTCAAGATCACTTTTTTTGGAGGATTCAACCTGATAAGCTTGAACCTCAACAAGGTTTTCTTCCTTAACAATTGAATCAATCAAATCACTCTCTGGAGAAACAACAATATAAGTAGCCCCGAATAATGTATCTGGGCGAGTAGTAAAAACCGTAATTTTAGTATTAGAATCCTTAACCTGAAAAGTCACCTCTGCCCCCTCGGAGCGGCCAATCCAATTACGTTGCATCTCCTTAAGAGAATCACTCCATTCGATACCATCAAGATCATCAAGAAGGCGCTGTGAATAAGCCGTAATACGCAACATCCATTGCCGCATAGGCTTACGAACTACCGGAAAACCACCTACCTCGCTAACTCCATCTTTAACTTCTTCATTGGCAAGAACCGTTCCAAGCTCAGGACACCAATTGACCGGAGCCTCGGAAACATAGGCCAAGCGGTGAGAATCAATCCAAGAACGTTTTTGTTCTTCTGTTGATATCTCCTTTGGACAAACTAAAGTCTCTATGGGCTCGGCTTTAGATGTCTCTAAATTAAACCATGAGTTGTATAGTTGTAAAAATATCCACTGAGTCCATCGAAAATATTTAGGGTCTGTAGTATCTATTTCACGACTCCAATCATAACTAAATCCAAGTGATTGAATCTGTCTTTTGAAGTTGGCAACGTTAGTCTCAGTAGTAATTCGCGGATGTTGGCCAGTCTTTATAGCATACTGTTCAGCTGGCAATCCAAATGCATCCCAACCCATAGGGTGCAAAACGTTGAAGCCTCGCATACGTTTATATCGAGCCAAAATATCCGTTGCGGTATAACCTTCCGGATGTCCAACATGCAACCCTGCCCCGGAAGGATATGGGAACATATCAAGAATGTAATACTTTGGGATGCTTTCTGGAGCAGCAGTTTGGTGACGATCGCGAAAAGGATGTCCCGTTGGAGCGCTTTCACCTGGATTCCAAGAACGGAATATTTCTCCATTATGCCAGAGTTCCTGCCACTTTGGTTCGAATAATTGAAAAGGATATTGTCTTCGCATTCGTGCGATCAAAAAATTATATGTTTAGATTTAAAACAGTGATCAGACATCAAGATTATAATCAGTTACTGCTCCTTGAGATGCAGATGTAACCGCACTAGCATACTTCGCCAAAACTCCCTTAGAATAACGAGGCTTAGGCTTCCTCCAACTGCTTTTACGTTTAACTAAATCACCCTTAGCTACATGAAGAACCAATTGATTCTTATCTGCATCAATGGTAATCGAGTCACCATTTTTTACTAAAGCTAATGGACCACCCATGTAAGCCTCCGGGGTAATATGCCCGACAACAAAACCATGTGTACCACCTGAAAATCTACCGTCAGTAATTAAAGCAACATCATCTCCAAGACCAGCACCCATGATAGCTCCAGTTGGCCCGAGCATTTCTCTCATTCCAGGCCCCCCTTTAGGCCCCTCATAGCGAATCACTATAATATCCCCTTTTTTAATTTTCCCACTGAGAATGGCCTTCATCGCTTTCTCCTCAGAATTGTATGGCCTTGCAATACCTGTAAAACTCAACCCTTCTTTACCTGTAATTTTAGCCACACTTCCAGCTGGAGACAGATTTCCATAAAGAATACGAAGATGACTGTCCTTCTTGATAGGCTTACTTAATGGCTGAATGATCTTTTGACCTTTCCTGTAAGATTTAACTTTAGATAAATTTTGAGACATTGACTTGCCTGTAACAGTTAGACAGTCTCCATGAAGTAACCCTGCCTTGAGTAAGGTTTTCATCAACGGCTGAATCCCTCCCACAGCTACGAGTTCACTCATTAAGTATTTACCGCTTGGCTTCAGGTCAGCCAAAACTGGCACCTTCTTACCTATACGAGAAAAGTCATCGAGAGATAGCTTAACATCTGCAGCATGAGCCATAGCTAGCAAATGCAAAACTGCATTCGTTGATCCCCCAAGTGCAATCACAACGGTAATGGCATTCTCGAACGCTTTCTTGGTCATAATATCACGGGGCTTTATTCCTTTTTTTAGTAGATTATAAACGGCTGCTCCTGCCTCGCGGCTGTCTCGTTTCTTTGCAGGACTAATTGCAGTCTGAGAACTACTTCCAGGAAGGCTCATTCCCATTGCTTCAATAGCACTAGCCATAGTATTTGCAGTATACATTCCTCCACAAGACCCGGGCCCAGGGATCGCGCAGGAAGTTATATCCTCTAAGCCCTTATCAGAAAGTTTGTTATTTGAATGAGCTCCCACTGCTTCAAATACTGAAACAATATCAAGCTTCTTTGAAGCCCCACTAACACATCCCGGCAGAATTGACCCTCCATACACAAAAACCGCAGGTCGATTCATTCTTGCAATAGCAATCATGCAACCTGGCATATTCTTGTCACAACCACCAATAGCCACAAATCCATCCATACATTCGCAACCCACCACTGTTTCTATCGAGTCAGCAATAACTTCTCTAGAAACCATAGAATACTTCATACCCTCAGTACCCATTGAAATACCATCAGAAATAGTAATCGTATTGAATACAATTGCCTTACCACCGGCCTTGTTTGTCCCAACTTCAGCTTGCTTAGCAAGCTCATCAATATGCATGTTACACGGAGTTACATTACTCCATGTGGAAGCAACACCAATAATCGGCTTCTTGAAATCTCCAGGTTTAAAACCTGTAGGATAAAGCATCGCCCGACTAGGAGCCCTATCCGGACCATCCAACATAATTGCTGAATGTGGTCGCAGAGTGGGAATACTTTTCTTCTTATTAGGTTTTTTTTTCGAAGTTTTTTTCATTGCAAATCGACGGGCGGACAGTCTCAACAAAAGCACGAACAAAAACAAGCCGGCATAATGCATTGCAAGTTGTTTGACAAATAAATCTTTTTTGAGAAATTTGTCGGGTATGAAATTATTATTATCGCTCTTACTAACATTGACTGTCACTAGCAATGTTACTGCTGAAGAATCTACACTCGATATTCCCCTAAAAGATATCGATGGAAAATCAACAAGTCTAAAAGCTCATAAAGGTAAAGTTATGCTTGTTGTAAATGTTGCTAGCCAATGCGGCTTAACAAGGCAATATAAACAACTTCAAGCCGTGCACTCTAAGTACGCAAAAAAAGGTTTCACTGTGCTGGGATTTCCATGCAACCAATTTGGCAGACAAGAACCTGGTTCAGAATTAGAAATAAAAAAATTCTGTAGCGACAACTACAATGTCACTTTCCCTCTTCACTCTAAGATTGAGGTTAACGGCGCAAACACACATCCACTGTACAAGAAAATCAAAAAAGAATCTGGCGGCTCGGATAAGATTTCCTGGAATTTTGAAAAGTTTCTACTTGATGGTAACGGTAAAGTTATTAAGCGCTTTTCTCCTAGAACCAAGCCTGATGCCAAAGAGGTAACAGCTGCAATTGAAAAGGCTCTCAGTTAATCTCATCTTTTTTCTCAATTAAAGCCCGGCATTCAGCCGGGCTTTTTTTTAAAAAAATATCAAATTAAAATCCCCATATTATTGGAACAAAAAACCAAACAAGAAATGCCATAATCAGAGTGAGTCCTAGTCCAGCTTTCACATAATCAGAAAATCGATACTTCCCCGGGCCTGAAACCAAAATACAAGCTGGCTCAAAAGGAGCAACAAAAGATGAAGAAGCACCAAGCATGACTGCTATAGCATATGTCTGGCCACTAACATTCAGTGTATCTGCCGTTTGCATTGCTACAGGTAAAACCACGAGTGCTGCTGCTGCATTAGACATTGTCTGTGTAAGAAACATAGTAAGTAGAATAAAGCCGGCTAATACCATTCTTGGACTTTCAAAAGCACTTTGAATACCTCCTGCTAACCAATTAGCTGTTCCAGATTCGCGCATCGCAGCTCCAAAAGCTGTCATTCCTCCAATAACTATTAATACACGCCAATCGATTACCTCATATGCCTTTTGCATAGTTATACATCCAGTAGCTACAGTCATTGCCGCTGCACTTAAAAAACAAACTGGTAATGGGGCTAAATTGAAACCACCGGCCAAAACTGCAAAACCAAAAAAAATCAAAGCCATGAAACCTTTTCTTCTTCGGTCTGCACTTGGAGCTTCATTTACCTCTAAGCTCACAAGATTTGTATCGTTCTCTAAAGCTTGCAAGCGATCTTTTGAACCTTGCACTAATAATAAATCTCCAGCTTGAAGTTTAATTACACCAAGTTTACGACCCAACACTTGCCCATGTCGATAGATTGCAAGCACCGCCAGTCCAAAGCGTTGCCTAAAATTCGCCTCCTTTAATGAGTTCCGAATTAGTGTCGACTTGGGTGTAATTAACAATTCGGCAATTTTTGTTTCTTCGGTCTGCAGTGAGTCATCTTCTAATTTTGTTTCCGCCTTAATCTCAATACCACTTGCGTCCTTTACGGCCATCAAGTCATCAATACGCCCAGATATCAATAAGACATCATTCTCTTCAAATTTTGAACGTGCATTAGGCACAAAACTCTTTTTCTTACGAAGAATTTTTATAATTTGAAAATCCATCTGAGTCAGTGACGATTTATATACTAACTCACCAATAAGCTTCGACCCTGACATAACAACAATTTCCGAGACATACTCCCGAATATTGAAATCCTCTGCCAAACTCTCGTCAGGGTAATCTGGCAATAACTTTCGTCCAATTAACATTAGATAAACTATTCCAACCCCCATAATTAAAAGGCCGAGCGGGGTGATTTCAAAAAGACCAAGTGGTTTGTATATATTTAAATTATTAGTCTCAGCATGCAGAAAATAGTCCAATGAATCCAGTTCCCCATCACCATTTAGATCTTTCCCACCTTGAGCAATCCATTCAACCAAACCAGCTTCATGCTGTCTTTGAATCTCACCACTAACTGCAACATTTGTCGAAGTGCCAATTAATGTACATGTGCCTCCAAGAATCGAAGCGAAACAAACAGGCATTAGTAATTTCGAAGGACTTGTTTTTAATTTACGAGCCACTGACATCGTAGGACCTATAAACAAAGAAGTGACTGCCGTGTTATTCATAAATCCGGAGAGGCCACTTACTACAGACATCGTGGTCAACAACAGTTTATTTGTGCTTCCACCTGCAACGCGTAATAACCAAGTAGAAACAAGATCAAGCACACGCCCTTCCAATAATGCACCATTGATAACAAATATAGACCCAAGAATAATTATGATCTGCGAACTAAAGCCAGCGAAAGCTTGTGCTGTATCAAGAATTCCGGTCAATACTAGTGCTAAAAGAAGAAAAATAGTCACAAGATCAACCGGTAACGCCCTAGTAGCAAAAAGGACTACCGCTAAAACAAGTAAACTTAGAACTATAAATATTGGATCCATTGGCTAATTACTTCATTTTGGATTCACATTACTCTTCCAGCATACTTGTTGGATCAATGCCAACTTTCTTACACCATTCTTGATATGCAATAGGTGAAATTTCTGAAGGCTTAATCTCACTCCGTCCACCCCAGAAAACATTAGTATAACTTACGGGAATTCCAACATTTTCAAGATGCTTGTCAATAGCAGCCTTATGCTCCATCACCAATTCTTTATTTGTGCCATGGGCAACACCCATAATATTTACATTATGAAAATCTGGACCACCCTCACGCCAATAGGCATGTGTCATGATATCGTGACGCCCCACCTCACTCCCAGCCTCGATCTCACGTCCTTCAGGTACCGCCCAGTGAAATAACGCGTTAAACTTTGTAACTCGTTTACCAGAAGAATGGAGCTTCACATGCTCTAAAAATGTAGAAAAACGGCCAACAACGCGACGTTTGTCTAAATCCTTTGCAATTCGAAAAAATTCATCCAATGAAAGCCCTGTTTCAATAGCACGCGCAGCCCATATATTTTCAACAATTTCCTCCGGCTCAAACTCACGCTTTACGGCAGTCATCACATGCCATTCCTGCTCCGTTAAATCAACAATTGCTACCTTCATTGCCTCGGCAGGCTTTTCAGCTCGACTTCCAGGAGGCATCCCTCTACGACGCACATGACCTACTCCAAGGGCAAATAAACGTTTTGCTGGCATCAAACGAAAATGATCTCCTCCAATTTTTTTAAGCAACCATTGTCCGTGCTTTTCAATAGAATACCCTTGCGGTACCTTGAGTGTAGTCCAAAGTTTGTAATTGGAACCTTTTGAAACTGTATCAGTAGTACGGGTAACTACATGACCTGAGAAGGGATCTTCCTCATATAGGTAATTAAAGGCAGAATCCATTTTTTCAATGGGCACCTTCCATGCCACAAGCGCACCTTTGGCTAGGTTTGTAGCCAACAAGGTTTGGCGAACACGGCGAATTGCACCAGATCTGAGCATAGCCCGGATACGCTCAATAACAATTTGAATCTCAACTCCAGACTCTCTGACGATAGCCCCTAAAGGATCTTGTTGAAACCCTTGTAATCGGTCCTCTGAAACGGCCAAGATCTTAGCATTTATAGGATCATTAAAATCTACGGGTATATTCTCCTCGTTCATTTGGGAGCCCATTATCCGGCAACAAGTTGTCTTGGCCAAGCGCATTCCGGATTGATTTGATCGCCACAATCCTCAACCATCTGCGTTCTATTCATGAAGATCAGCAAAATCAGTGTTTATCAGGTCGACCTCCCCCTTCACGAGGGTAGTTATAACTGGTCAGGGGGAAAATCCGTTCAGGTATTTGATAGTACTGTAGTAAGTATTGAGACTGATGAAGGAATCACAGGTCACGGCGAAGTTTGTCCACTTGGCCCAGTTTATTTACCAGCATACGCCGAAGGAGCACGAGCTGGCATTAAAGTTCTAGCTTCAGCATTAATTGGAGAAGACCCTTTACAATTAGCAAAAATCAATCGTCTCATGGACACTACACTAAAAGGACATCCATATGTAAAATCCTCTTTAGATATGGCTTGCTGGGACATTCTTGGCCAAGCAACAGGACAACCAGTATGCAATTTGCTTGGCGGCCGCTATAACGATGATTTTCTATTGTACCGAGCTATATCTCAAGAATCACCTGAAGCAATGGCGGGCAAAGTCTCCGGTTACCGGGCAGAAGGTTATCGAAAATTCCAGCTCAAAGTCGGTGGTGACCCAGAAACCGACATTGAACGCATTCGAGCCGTATCAGCTGAATTACAACGCGGTGATGTTCTCATTGCAGATGCAAACACGGGATGGTTAATGCATCAAGCAGCACGTGTTGTGCGAGCTGTTAAGGATATCGATGTTTATATTGAGCAACCATGCGAAACATTTGAAGAGTGTTACTCTATTAGAAAATTAACCGATCACCCTTTTGTTCTCGATGAAAATATTGACGGTCTGCCAATCCTTCTCCGAGCCAATGGCATGCAGGCCATGGACGTTGTAAACATTAAGATTAGTAAATTTGGTGGACTAACAAAAGCTCGACAAGCACGCGATCTATGCGTCTCGCTTGGCATTGCGATGACTATTGAAGATAGCTGGGGTGGTGACATAATCACTTCAGCAATTTCTCACTTAGCGCACAGCACCCCAAAAGAACTACTATTTTCCTCCACTGACTTTAACAGCTATGTAACTGTCTCTATTGCCGAAGGCGCCCCTCAACGTAAGGAAGGAAAACTAGCTGCATCCACTTCACCTGGTCTTGGAATTACTCCAAAGATGAATGCCTTAGGAGAAGCATTATTCACTACGAAATAATGAAAATTAATCTTTAAGTTTACCGGTGACCCAGAGTAAACCTCGGGCGATCATCTTTTGAAAAACTGGATCGTCAAATGTTGCATCTGAATGTCCGTATGTAGTTCCAAATATTTTTGCTTCACCATATTGATTAGTCCATGCCACTGCGTGCTCTTTGCCGTTTCGCTCACTCTTGGATTTCGCCAAGGGCTGAGCCGATGGCCACATCTTTTCGATAATGTACAATTCATCCTTCGGAGTAATCCAGTTATCCGGCATGCCTTTCAAGATCGGATGGTTTGGTAAAACCTTCTTAACTGGATAACGGCTCTGATGGTCGTGTCTGCGACTTGTCACACCAAGAAACTTTCGCCAGTCATCAATTTTCGCCGCACGATATGTATGCATCGCACAATGAATCACGACAGCAGGCACCCCAGCTTTGTGGACGCTAGTAATTTTACGAATGTATTTCTCATCTACAGTGTTGGCAAAACATTCATTGTGGACAACCACATCAAATTCCTTTGCCCAATTGGGATCATCATAAAATGCAATCCGAGCACTTGTCCCGCTACCCCCTTCATTAACCACTTTCCAATCAACTTTAGCATCCTTGGCCACACCTTCTATCAGTGCTTTAGATTGATATTTATAATTATGACAACAGCCCCCAGTAACGAGCAATGCACGAATTGATTTCTGCTTATCTTCAGCCTGTGCAATTGAGACTAAAAAACTAAATGAAAAAATAAAAAATAAACGGCAAAAGAAACTCATGATCACGAGGCAAACACTAGAGGGGCCAAAGTCTCCCGTCAACGCCGCCACTTAATTAAAAAGCTAACTTACTTTCTAGGATTTTTTCCCTTAGTAGTTTTTTTACGGCGAAAATCACCTGCAAGATTAGGACCATTATCGGAAGGCATAGATCGATGCCATTCTATGCAAGACTTGGTGTACTTAGCCACTAGATCAGGATGTTTTTCTGATAAATTATTGTTTTCGCTCAAATCATTATCCATGTCATACAACTCAGGTTCAGCCCCATCGTATTCACATAAAAACTTCCATTTACCATCCCTGACCGCAAGATCAGGGAGGTCTTTGTCTCCATAAAAAGAATCCCTATCAGGAGGACGGCGAAAATAGATTGGCGCGATCCTTGAGTCATTGCTTACCCCTAGCAAAATATTTGGCAAAGACTCTCCGTCATATTTAAAGCCTCTAGATTGCTTTATTCCAGCTACATCTAAAAGCGAAGGGGCAAGATCAATTGCGGAAAATACTGATTTGCGATTAACTTTATTTTTCACTTTAATCAGTCCCGGGCTCCATACAACCAAGGATGAACGCACGCCTCCCTCGTACAACTGAGTTTTATAGCCGCGAAACGGTCCGGCTACACCAGCCCCAAGCTCGGGACCATTATCAGAACAAACTAAAATAAGAGTATTATCCCGTAGTGATTTGTTATTTCTAATATAAGTAAACAACCTTCCCAACTGCTGATCCATCTCTTCCAAAACAGAAAGGTATAGTTCTCGTTTGCTATCACCCCACTTCGCAACTGGTGGCCAGAACGGACTATGCACATCATCCGGCCAAACATTAATATAAAATGATTTACTTTCCTTTGAAGCATGATCAATAAACGTTATAGCGTCATTAACAAAACCACCTGTAATTTTTGAACGTTGCATCCATCGAACTCCTTCACCTAGCCGTTCAGCATTAATCCAAATACGGCCGGGCTTGGCTGGATCCTGCCCAGGTCTTAGTGTTTGAGGAAGTAACTTTGGCCCCATACCTTCAAAATTAGTTAGCGACACATCAAATCCATAGTCAGTGATTGGTGGAGCGTCATCAACATCACGCTGACCTCCCATGTGCCATTTACCAAAGTGCCCGGTCGCATAACCTACTTCCTGCAATGAACGAGCCATCATAGGGGCCTTAGGATCAAGCCATTGAGCCATTCCACGTTGAATATTTCTTTTACGATTATCAAGATAGGATGTGATGCGCCAGCGCTGTGGGTATTGTCCAGTAGAAATAGCAATTCTAGAAGGAGAACAAATCGGTGAATTTACATAAAATTGCTCGAACCTTATTCCCTCTTTTGCCAAGCGGTCGATATGAGGTGTCTTCGCAGCTCGGTTACCAAAACATGAAAAATCACCCCACCCCATGTCATCTATAAAAACGAGAACAATATTCGGTTTAGCCGCTCCAGTTTGGAGAGCTATAGCAAATGTAAATAGTAGCGTTAGTGTTTTTTTCATATCTTGAAATCGCTTACCGAACTTTACTGACATATGCATAAAAAGCACCCATAGGAATACCATCAGCATCGATGAACTTAGCCCATAACTCATCTCGGCCTGGCTTTAGCCTGAGTCTAAATAAAACACTTCGGTCAGTAGACTTAATAGGCTGAATGAGTTCTTTACCAGCCAACTTAAGATATGCCTGTACTGCACGAAAAGGTTTTCCAGGTACTGCACGAAAAGGCTTAACCCCTGGTACGTTCGCTCCAGCAACAAGTGATGCAGTGATTGCAGCTCCTGATTCTTTGGGCCATCGACGAAGTTCTACAGTGTATTCACCCTCTGTCTTTACATCCACCGCCCAAAAGCCGGTATTGCTTGGTTTCTTCTCAGCATTACGAATATGTCGCTGATTCCATGGAGTGCTGCCATCGGCAATCCAATCATGACAAGTAAGCACGACTGGATCAGCTAAAGGAGCATCTGCCCCTAGATATATAGCTGTAGGCTGCCCAAAAGTTGGGGATATCTCTTCCCACCAAGCTTCATAAAAATTTTTAAGACGAGAAACTACACCAGGGTGATCACTAAAAATGTTCTTCTTTTGACCAGGATCTTCATTGATATCGTACAACTCCTTACCATTTACAAGACGCCATTGATCAGTCATGACTGAGCTTTTACGCCACTTAATTGGATCACGCACACGCTGAGAATCAGTTACAAGAATGCGGTCAGGCCAATTACTTTGCTTACCTTCTATTAAAGGCCGTATATTGATACCATCAAACTTTACTCCTTTTGGCTTAGGAACATTACAGTATTCAATTAGAGTGGGCACCACATCCACAAAAGAAGTAATCATATCTACATCGCGGCCACCGATTAGCCCCCCCTTCGGCCAATGAATAAAAAATGGCACTCGGTGACCACCATCGTACTCACTACCTTTTCGACCTCTCATACCATTGTTATGAATATTTGCACCACTAGAGGTACCATTGTCAGTGGTGAAAATGAAAATTGTATTATCAGCAAGTCCCTCCTCTTTAAGAAAAGCTCGCATTGAACCAACATTGTCATCGATATTCGCGATCATCCCGAGAAAATTGGCAATATTCACACCCTGTTTTGCGTAAGGCTTGCTATATTTTTCTGGTGCATGCATTGGCCCATGTGGAGCATTAGTACAAAGGTATACGAAGAACGGTTTATCCCTGTTTTTCTCATTTCGGATAAACTGCTTTGCATGATCAAAAAAAACATCAGTACAAAATCCTTTTACGGGCAAAGCTTTACCATTATGAAAATAGGATCCATCAAAGTATGCATTGTCCCAATAATCTGGAGTTTGCCCTACCCCACCGCCACCGTGTCGAAGCACCTCTTGAAAACCACGATCCTCTGGACGATATGGATAATTGTCCCCTAGATGCCACTTGCCAAACATACCGGTACGATAACCTCCATTAGCAAGAATCTGACCAATAGTAATCTCATTGTGCCGCAACATTGAACGCCCCATAATCGTATGCCAGACACCCGTACGATTCGTCCAATGACCCGTAATTAGCGCCGCACGAGTAGGCGAGCAAGTCGGAGCAACATGATAATCAGTTAATCGAATGCTATCTTCATATAATTCATCCAAATGAGGAGTCTTAAGAACAGGATTGCCATGACAAGAAAGATCACCATATCCCTGATCATCAGTGATCACCAAAACCACATTCGGTTGCTTCTCACCATTAACGGCTAATACAAAAGCAAAGAATACCATAAATAGGTTTAATTTCTGCATAAATAGATCAAAACAAATAAAACGACCAAAATCACCAATGGTCAACTGCCAAGATTATAAACTTATTATGTTGTCACTAGAGCAACAGAACTAATAATATTTTGGAACACAAATTAGCAATGCTTTCTTAGGAAGATAACTAAAATCTTTAGATAGAGTGGTCGTAACTTTAGTTTAACTAATGTTCACGGTAACATTAAATGATCGTTTGATTGTAAAACAATATGAAAAAAAGTATTCACGGTTTCACACTAATTGAGTTGCTTGTGGTCATAGCCATAATCGCAATACTTGCTAGCTTACTGCTGCCGGCTTTAGCTAAATCTAAAAGCAAAGCAAAACAGACAGTATGCATGAGCAATCAAAAACAACTTGGCCTCTCAACCGCCATGTATGCAGAAGACTTCGATGGGGAGTTTCCAAAATCACTTGCTGGATCAACTCAAGCTCATGCAAACTGGCTTGTAGTGATGCGAAAAGTTGGATATCTAAGCACAATGGAATTGTTCTCTGATCCAGCTGACACAGAAGGCCCATCAAATGAATTCAAACATCGAAAACGGCGCATCGTTTTTGATAAGGAAAGTAGAGATGTAGTTTTTTCTTATGGAGCTAATGAACAGATTGTAGGACCCGCAAATATTAAACACGGAAATTCCAATCAAGTACCGGAGCCAGATAAAATCATGTTCTTTGGTTGTGCCAACTATATGGTCGTTCCCTTTTGGGACCATGAGCGAATGTATAATGCTAGCGGCCCAAGGCCTGCCGGATCAACACAAAACCCCCCAAATTTGCTGTATGCCCGACACAATTCTGGCAACGGACGTTTAGTAGGGCCACAAAGTAAAGGTGGGAGTAATATAACTTATGCAGATCTACATTATGAATTTCAAAATCAATACCATATCAATAAAAAACTCTGGTGGTACAAAGACCACAAGCCACTTTAATTTAACAGCTTGAACAATATAATCTCAGCTTCAATAACTGACAAATTTAACTGAATTGCAAAAAAAGAACGGGCTCAAAATTGAGCTCGGATACATTAGTAATGTATTAAATAACGTTCAGCCTTTACCGAGTAGGTATTTATCCATTCGATCGTGAACCTCTTTAATTCTCGATCGGTCCCCTCCTCCAACCTCCGCAGTCGACCAACCAGTAAACTCAATTTCTTTAAGCGCTTTTCGAACATCAGGCCAATCAACATCACCATCACCAATCTTACAAAAGCTATTTGATTTACCCCAATCCTTAACATCCAATTTAACAATTCGCTTACCCAAGGTTCTTATCCACTCAGCAGGCTTTCCAAAACGTTGATGATTACCTATATCAAAATAACTACCTACCCATGGGCTATTGATCTCATCGAGATACTTTGCCAACAGGTCAGCTGACTGTTTTTCATCACCTTTAGGATCATAAAGAAAACCGTTCCAAACATTTTCAATGAGTATATGAATGCCTAATCGAGCAGCCATTGGAATCGCTAAATGAATCTGCTGAATAGAACGTTCCCATACTTGTTCATGATTTTCATTTTTTGCATCTCGAACAGCTCCAGGTACCAGTAAAACCGCCGAACCGCCCACTTTACTAGTATCACGAAGCGCGGTTTTCAAACCCTGCAAACCCTTGGCACGCGTAGCTTCGTCTGGCGATGAGAGACGAGTTCCCCAGTGAATAGAGTCAACGACGCCATGAATAGGAAATTCCGTTTCTCTGCTTGCTGATAAGGCTTCATCCTTATTGACTCCACCAGGACTGTTTAATTCAACACCATCGTATCCGATCTCCTTTAATATTTTGAATTTTTCAACTATTGAAATTTTCTCTCCAAACATACCAAACTTAATGGACTTAAGTATACGTCCGAAAGGTTTACTAGATTGTGCTCTGACAAATCCTGGCAGAACCGCTGCAGTTGCAGTTGCAGCTAATCCCAAACTACTGGCTTTCCCAAATTCTCTCCGATTCAACTTGTAAGACATAATATTAGATAAATGGAGTGATCCCAGGTTGTGCCAAAGGAGGCGGAGTATGTTTACCAGTTTTCCAGTTCATATCCTTTGGAAAACGATCCTCTTTAGAGTTAAGAGCCTGTTCGTAAGTGATCTCCTTACCGGTATAAGCGGCCGTCCTGCCCATGATTGCCATCATAGTACTTAAAGCCATTCTTTCACCGTTATTGATCGGTTTGCCATCACGAATCGATTTAAAAAGTTCATTGTGCTCCACCTGATACATATTCTCGCGCTTACCGTCATAAGTCCAACGCCCCTTGGCATTCTCAACATAAATACCACGAGCAATATCTCCTCGCCCTTTTGTTCCAATTAAATAATCACTGTTCTCATTATGACAACGACGCTGTTGACGCTGTGCCATATAAGCTCGAACACCTTTTGGATAAAGATAGTTCACCTCAATATGATCAAAAATATTTCCACTATTGTTTGGAATTCCGCGCCCTCCAACTGCAGTACAACTAATTGGAGGGGTATCACGCATCGCCCAAGCAATCTTGTCTACACTATGTACTGCCTGTTCGACCAAGCCATCGCCACCAAGCCAAGCAAAATTATACCAGTTTCGAACCTGCCATTCTATATCACTCCAATTCGAATTACGTTTTGAATCTGGCTGCATCGGCTTTACTGGACCGGTTAGATAAGTCGCATATATTGATTGAACATCTCCAATCTCACCACCAAGTATTCTGTCATAAAAAGCACGACGCTCATGGTCATATCTCCAACAAAAACCTGCAACAATTGCTAAATTTTTCTGCTTAGAAATTTTTACCGAATCCAAAATAGAGCGAACTCCCGGCGCATCAGTAGCCATTGGTTTCTCAATAAAGCAGTGTTTTCCGGACTCAACTACCGCTCGAAAATGCAAAGGGCGAAATCCTGGAGGGGTAGCCAAAATTACCAAATCAACATCACTATCAATAAGCTTTTGATAAGAATCCAAACCTACAAATTGATGCGGCACATCAACCTTTTTTTCGTGCTGCTTCTTCAGAATATTAACCGCTCGATCGACCTTATCTGGAAAAACATCTGCAACGGCTGTCAACTTAACATTTTCATCTGCTGTTAGTGCCTGGTTAGCTGCCCCAGTTCCACGGCCACCACAACCAACAAGCCCAACTCGTATTGTATCACTGTTTTGCCCGTAGGCACTACTACGAGCAATAAAGTTAAGTGAAGCCGCACTAGCCACAGCAGCTGTTGATGAAGTCTTTAGAAAGTCTCTTCTACTCGAATCTCCTATAGGTTTTAGTTTACTCATAGCTAAATGATTAAGAAAAAAATTTTACGCCTTCAATTTAACAAGTGCAAGCCACTATAAATATAAAAGACGGACTTAAAAGCCCGTCTTAATTTCAAATTTGTTTTAACTTACTTGATTGCTGAGAAATCTGTTCCTTTCAAAAAAACATTCTCTATTTTTTTTACCAAACGACCATCCTTAATAGACGCCTTGTAGGCAGCCTTCCAATCAGGATCATTTAAAAAACCTTTCCAAGACTTCTCCCTCGCCTCCTTGCTAGAATAAGCTAAAATATAGACTAACTTATTATCTTTGTTGTCTGTCGGAACCCAATAACCAATGTTAGTCATTCCATGTTTCTTAAATAATTCGACAGTATAATCTCTAAAACGTGCATTTAATTCTTTAAGCTTTCCTTCATTTGCAAAGTAGGTACGCATTTCAAAAACTCGGCCCTTATCTTCTGCCTGAACAGATTCTAAACCGAAAACCGAGCTGACAATTAAAGCAGCTAACAATAAAATATACTTATTTTTTTTAATTAACATATCTTAAAATTTTAAAGTTCATAAACACAATATATTCAAAAAATTCAATCAAAGTTCACCACTTCATATAACGAAGGGCTGACTGCAATAGCCATTTATTTATTAAATTTTTTAATTGAAGGCAATCGCAAATTCCAGGCCTCAACCCACCTTTCATCAACAAACTTCATATCAAACTCATTGATCAATCTCCTACTCATATCTGCCAAGTGCCCTGCTCCATAAAAAACTCCTATCTTTTTTACTCCCTTATCTAATTGTTTGCGCAAAACATTCATTGCTACAATATTGCGCTCAGTAATAATAGCAGATCCATTTTCACCACCAAGATTATCTAAAACATCTGTATCGGCAAACTGTTGCGCCATAATACGCTTCATCACTAGCTCGCGATTGTTTGAAAACAATGCAAAAAGCAGAGCGAGATCTCCAGGTGCTTTGTTTTTATTGACCTGTTGTTGCTTTAAACCTTGAACAAATAAATCCATAAACAAAGTAAGAAACGATTCACCTCTCTTATCCATTGTTTCAGCAAACTTATCTGGAGACATATCCGCATGAACCATATTTTTTACCGAGTAATCAATCCAATCCACCTGAAATGCCAAGCCCAACATGTCTTTAGCTCCAAGCTGCATTCCACCAACTACAGCCATTCCAGTTTTAAAACCTTTTTTATCAGATGGATGTTTTTTATTTTTTATAAAATCGGACTTTATTGCTCCACCATCTGGTTGATTATCTTTACGCTCTACAAATCTAACAGGCTGACCTCCCACACTATCCTTGTCCGCAACCATCTCATAAAGAAGGGCATCATATTTCTCAAACTCGCGATTAAGCTGCTGAAAATATTTCTGATCACCAATATGAATCGCTCCTATCAAATCCACATAAACCCCTGTTGCCGCAAGTTTATCATCTTTTGGAACAAATCTAATAATCGACGTATTAAGTGCATCTGGAATCTTTGGGCGCTTCGGATTCATTGTCATACGAATGAATTTATCCGGCACTTCTTTTATTTTTGACGAATCGTTAGCAAATACCGAAGTAACTGGTATAAAAAACAATATGCTTAGAAGAATCTTATAAAGTAAAATCTTCATTTTTAAAAAAATTAGCTCAATAAAGACAAAAATACGCTCCAAAAAAACATATCAATATATATGCTAATGAAGTGCCAAGCGCAGAACCAAGTAATCTCTCCAAAGATTGGCTAGATCAATTTTTCGGATTTCTGGAAAATGAAAAGGATGCCTCTATATACACACTCCGAAACTATCGGCAGGCACTCTGCGGGTTTAATGATTGGTATGTGAAGGAAAATGGCCAATCAACTTCTTGGGAAAATCTAAAAAGAGATACATTCAGAGTTTTCTTAAGGCATTTAGGACGTAGTAATTTCAGCCAAGCTGCGATCAGACTTCGATTCAGTGCCATCAACTCCTTCTACAAATATCTAATGCGGCGAGGTTTAATTGAGGCTTCTCCTGTTAAAGGCATAACTCTTCCAAAGCCTGCCAAACGCTTACCTCAATTTATGACCATTGAGCAAATGGTCCAACTACTCGATGCCCCAGGGGCCGAGTATCGCAGAAAGGTTCTAGTTAATGAAAAAACAACTAAGAAAGTCCAGCAAACACCTTACCTTCGAGATCGAGCAATTTTAGAAACTATTTATTCATGCGGACTAAGAATCGGTGAAATATGCCGCATGTTAGCTGAGGAAATTGATGCAAATGAATTAGTCGTAAATGTTCATGGCAAAGGAAAGAAAGAACGACAAGTGCCGATTGGTAAAACAGCTGTAGAAGCAATCCAGTCATATTGGTTAAGCTTGGTTAAGCCTCCAGAAACAAACGAACCAGTATTCTTCGCATCAGAACATAAACGAAGCCCTATTTACCCGAGACTAGTTCAATTACGACTAAAAAATTATTTAAATGCTTGCGGTTTAGACCCAGCATTAACACCACACAAATTAAGACATAGTTACGCAACACATATGCTCGACGCTGGAGCAGATTTGAGGAGCGTTCAGGAAATGCTAGGACACTCTAATCTATCAACAACTCAGATTTATACGCATGTGACAACTGAACGCATCAAACGCGCTTATAACGAAGCTCATCCGAGAGCATAAAAGAAATTTAGTGAATTACTAGATGATTGCCCGGAGGTTTTTGCTCACTTGGGATCTTTTTCGGTTGAGGGAAAATCTGATAAAGTAACAAATATATCAAAACCCCAGTAATTGAAACATACATCCATATTGGCCAAGTCCACTTCGCAATTTTTTTGTGTAGTTCATAGCGAGCCTTCAAAGCGCGGTTTAAAGTCATAAAAATAAGAGGCAAAATTACTATGGCTAAAATTACGTGAGTAACAAGAATAACAAGATAAATTGGGCGAAACCAAGTAGGGTTTACAAAACGTGTCACCACCTCGGTATTAAAATGGTAAATCAAATAACAAGTTAAAAATACTGCTGAAGTAATAAATGCACTTATCATGCATTTCTTGTGGGCAGTTTTATTTCCTTTCCTGATAAAGAAATAACCTAATGTTAAAAACACAGTCGCAAGTGCATTTAAACTAGCATTAATAAGCGGTAAATCTTGAATAGTCATAATTTCTATTCTTTTAATAATTCTGTGGCGATTCCAATCGCTTTTTCTTTCCACCCCTCTTCCAAACTTTCTAAAGCACCCCTTAATCTACCCTGTTTATCCATTACTACAAAATAAGAAGAATGAATAAACAAATCTTCAGGTGACACTTGCTGATTTTGTGGCTTATCCATAACCGTGAGCTTCATTTCATCAGCTGCCAGACGAACAATATCTGTCTTTTTACCAGTCAAAAAATCCCAGTTCTGATTCTTAGCACCATGCTTAATTGCAAAGCGCTTCATTATTTCTGGCGTATCAAATTCAGGATCTGTAGTGAGAGTAACAAATGCTACATTTTGATTATTTTCATAATAAGACTGAAGTTCAGCCATTTTCTTAGTCATAGCAGGACAAGGACCACCACAACGTGTAAAAACAATATCAGCAAACCATATCTTTCCAGAAAAGTCATCTAAACCAATAGGTTCTGATAGTTGATTAGTAAGACTGAAATCGCTTAATTTGGAAATCACAGGGAGTCCTTCTGGCTTTTTAGAATCAGGAGAAACAGATATAGAAGTTGAAGTTCGTTGCTCTTGAAAAAAAGCAAAGCAAATGGCGAGAATGACCAAAAACAAGCCACTCCAAACCACTAATCGAACCATTCTAGCATTGGATTCCATTTAATATAAAAAAGGCACTCCCATTGGAAGCACCTAAAACTCGTAATTAAAGAAGCGAAGTTCAGGCCTTCACGTCGCTATTAGATACAGAGGCTTGTTGTTTGTCAGAACTATTTTTTTCAGACTCCATTTTTTGCCACTGATTCCATTCTTGCTCACTTACAACCTTAATTATACCACGCATTCGAGCATGCCCATCACCGCATAATTGTGCACAGGTAAGTGTATAACGCCCAAGTTTAGTAGGCTTAAAGTGAATAGGGATATTTAGTCCTGGAATTGCATCCTGACAGACTCGAAATGGCAATACCTTAAAGCTATGAATCACATCTTTTGACGTCAGATCAATTGTAACACTACGAACAGAGCCATCCTTGATCGCTTCAAATGAATTAGACCCGAGTTTGATTTGAGCATTATTAAATTCTGTTTCAGTGAGTAGCTCTCCTAGTTTAAGATTAGTTTTACCTGGATTCTGAATCCTATAATTATAAATCATTGGAACGATAATATCCGACTTAAGTACAGCTATATCATCCGAACCATCAACATCGTCCTTAATAATCCCAAATGGATTATCTCCACCAACTAAAGCCTTATCCTGCTTACCCAGGCGACCATTTAGACCAGGGTAGTGAGCATTCCAGCCAAATTGTTCAGCTGTAACTCGTACTACATGCAAATCTTTCTTAGATCCACTTGCCATTGCAGTGACTTGATCGTAATCATTCGCGGCATTGACATAGAAATTCCAGAAATAAGTAGCTACAATTACAAGTATTAATTCTGCAACAATAATACCACCTTCAACAGAATTTGTAACAGTCTTACTCTTAACACCTTTATAGTCTGCTTTTGGGTTGCGACTGGAACGAAATTTCCAAAGTGCTGCAAAATAATAAATAATCCACCCAACAAACAAAACCAGCATCAATAGATGAACAGCAATAACTAGACCGTCAACTTTTCCTCCATCCTGAGAAACCAACTCAGGAAACGAAAATGCTTTAATTATATCGTTTATCAACTCCATTTTAAATTATTACTCTTTAAATAATTCCGGGTCCCGAAATGCTGCATACTCCTTGTTACGCCGGAATATAAATACAAAAAAACTACCAACACTCCCTAGCACGGGTATTAATATAAAAAGCAGTGAGGCAATTCCCCACTGCATGCCTTTTGTCATCGGGTCATCAGGTGCACCGAAACAAACAGCACATGACTGCACCGAGTTAGGAAATGCGGTTAAAACAAAAATAATCAAAAAAACAAAAACTGAGCGTATACAATTCATAAATAATCAAAGTGTTTGAATTTCTTCAAAAAGAAAAAAAGATAAACAGACATTCCTAAAGCACCTAACAAAGAAATAATTCCCAATATTAACTCAGCAATTTTATCACTAGCACCATAGTTTACAACTGCCCATATTCCAAACGCCAGAGAGAACAGTATTGAAAGAACTATAAAAACGAGATGAAAAGCTTTGAGAGACATAAGTTAATCCTTTTTCTTTTTACGAGTTACACGCTTGGCCTTTGTTTTCGGAGCTGCTTCTTTAGCAACAGCAGCAGATTGGCTTAAAATCTTAATTGTTAAAGCTGCAAATGATGCCGGCAAAATCAATCCCAACAATGATGCTAGCACAGGCCAAACTACAGGAACTTCTTCTCTACCCCATCTAGGTATATCTCCTTCAGCCCACATAATTAAGCCCATCATTCCAGCAAAAAAGATAAAAGTCAGAATCATTGTCCATGTAATCATAATAAGCTTCTTGTCCCACTTGTAGTGCATAAAAATAGCAACCACAAAGCTAGCTTTAACCAATGCAATACTTAGTCCCACAATTGCAGAAACTGCTAAACTCATTTTAAAAGCCACATCAATGATAACAGTGATTAGTGTACCCGCAACAAGCACTCCGCCTACCAAATAAAATAATTTGATGAGGTACTGAATAAAATTTGGGGAATCGTGTGAGTCAGACATTTAAATTAAAGAATGTATAAAACAGGAAATAGGAAAATCCATACCAAATCAACAAAGTGCCAAAAAAGACCAAAACACTCTATACGATTGGCATACTGTTCTCTATCTCTATGCCAAGTTTTCAATCCAATCGGAAGTAAATTGTAGAGCATTACTATAATACCACCAAAAACATGAGCAGCGTGAAGACCAGTGATAGTGTAGTAAATACCAAAAAAAGTACTATGTTTTGGTTCGTAAGAGTTCAAGCGTTTAACATCATCAGTGTTTATAGATATCTCTTTATGATCTCCGTTTTCTTCATTATGGCTTTCATCAAGGGCAAACAGAATAGACTTAACACGAGGTTTACCACCAATATCCTCGTTAATTCGACCAGTTCTCCAAAACCAAGGATGAGCCTTCACTGATTCATATCCAGCAACTGAAAGATTAACGGAAAAACCAGCCTTGGTCAGTTCATACTCAGCACGCTTTGCCTCATCATATCCAACCATCTCTTTTAAGATTCCACCTTGATTACGAAGCTTTTTAGTCACCCCTTGATCTCCACTAACACCTAATTTAAGCAATACTTTATCTGCATTAGCTTCGAGCACACCTGAATCAGACTTCCATCCGGAAATTTCTACATTAATCTGAGCCTCATCGTAACCATTGATATGACCAGATAATGCTAAAGAACCAGTGTCCCAAGCTTGGTTGAATGCTTTGCGACTACCACCGTCTTCTTTACTAAAGGTTTTAAAAAACCTCTCTACATAAATCTCTTTTTCTAAGTAAAGCCTTGCCAGACTCAATTTCGCATCATCTTCCTCTTCCAACAATTCAGTCTCAAGCTTTTTACCATCATAAAGATAACCCTCTTCAACTTTTTGATGGAGCACCGCAGAGTTCTTGAACCAAACATCATAGTGAACAAATTTCGATGGCCACTCATATGCCCACTTTACCATAAGAAATAAAACAGCACAGGCCACAGTAGCCCACTTCCATTTTTTATATCCAGCAAGATTCCCTTGCTTTAATTCCGCCCAAGCCAAGACTACAAACATGCTTGAGGCTATCAACACCATCGTGTTGCCAGCTCCAACAACAACATCCATCAACCCCATTGACCATGTGCCGTCCGCAGCCCCAACGCGCAATAGGACATATGAGGAAAATAAAGCGCCAAAAAGCATGACCTCTGATGCGAGGAACAACCAGATACCAAGTTTTCCATTATAGAGGCCCGTATCGGGTCTAGGTTTAACCGTGAAGGGAATTTCCATTGCGAATAAATTATTTAGAGGGTTGAGCCTGCGGAGAAAAATCTTCCTTTGCACCCGGAACACTGTACTCGTAAGGATCGCGGTACACCTTTATTTCTTTTACGAAGTTTCCATGAGGAGGTGGAGTCGGAGTCTCCCACTCAAGTGTAGTAGCATTCCAAGGATTATCTGATTCTATCTTTTTTCCGTATTTAACACTCCAAAATAAATTAACGATAAAAGGCAACTGAGCTAATAACATTGCCCAAGCTGCAGCCGATATAGACACATTTAATCCCATAATAGTGTCACTCAATGCACCACCTACATCTGCGTTATCTGGATTAGACAAAGAATATGTGGCACCACCGTCAGACATTCGACGGCTCATTCCTGCCATTCCTTGAGCAAACATGGGCATAAAAATAAGATTCATAAAGATAAGTGAAGACCAAAAATGCACTTTACCCCATAACTCACTCATCATGCGTCCAGTCATTTTAGGATACCAATAATAAACTCCAGCAAAAATCGCAAATATTGTCCCCGGGGCTACAACATAGTGAAAATGAGCAATTACATAGTAACTATCGTGCAATGCAACATCACTAAAATTGAATCCTAGGGGTAGTCCGGTCAAACCTCCTATTCCAAACATTGGAAGAAACGCAAGAGCAAAGAGCATCGGAGTATTAAAGCGAATTGAACCGCCCCAAAGCGAAATAAACAAACAGGTCAAAATAATTACTGAAGGAATTGAAATTAGTAGAGTAGTTGTCTGAAAGAACGCACTGATAACTGTACCCATGCCAGTCATATACATGTGGTGAGCCCAGACAATGAATGCAAGAAATCCAAGAACAACAACCGAACCAACTAAATATTTAAATCCCCAAATAGGTTTACGTGTATTGTTCGCAATTACCTCGGTTACAATTCCCATCGCAGGCAATACAAGAACGTAAACTTCTGGATGCGCAAGAAACCAAAATAGATGCTGCCACAAAAGTGGGCTACCGCCACCACTAACATCAACATCTGCTCCATTTACAACCAAGCCCGTCGGTAAAAAGAAACTAGTTTCTAAAACACGATCCATTAACTGTAAGATACCAGCAGCTTCCAATGGTGGGAAAGCGAGTAACAGCAAAAATGCAGTAATGAACTGAGCCCAAACAAAAAACGGCATTCGAAGCCAAGTCATTCCTGGCGCTCGAAGGTTGATGATAGTCACCAAAAAATTAACAGCACCTAATAATGATGAAGTTATTAGCAATATCATTCCTATCAACCAATAGGTTTGACCATCAGTTGGTATAATAGTTGCCAAAGGAGAATATGAAGTCCAACCCGCCTGAGCTGCACCGCCTGGAATGAAAAAGCTTACAGACATAATCACACAGCCTATAAAGAAAGACCAAAAGCTTGCCATGTTCACTCTTGGGAATGCCATATCGATTGCTCCAATCTGTAATGGAACGACATAGTTTCCAAAAGCAGCAAAAGCCGCAGGTACAATTCCCATGAATACCATAATCGTTCCATGCATAGCTCCAAAAACATTGTACAACTGTGCACTCATAACACCTCCAGGAGCTACTCCACTTCCAAGCAATGATTCGAGCATTGGACCTACAAATGGAATCGGGGCTCCTTCATAGGCCATAGACCATCTCATTGTTGCAATAAGACAGAATCCAAAAAACAAGAAAGCTAGGCCAACAAAGCCATATTGCATTCCAATGATCTTGTGATCAGTTGAAAATATATAAGTACGCCAGAAACTTTGTTCATGATGATCGTGATGCTCATCATGGTGTTCCTCAGTTATCTCAGCAGTTTTGGTTGTCGCAGATGTTCCGCTCATTATTAAAATTCTCTCTAAAATTTTCTTTCTATTACAAGCCCGCGTCGCCGCAAAAGCGATACAAACTATCGGTTTCGAAGCACCGCTGTCAATCGTGAGGTGCGACGAATCATTTAAATTGCCAATTTGTCCATTACCATCAATCCAAGCAGTAGGGGTAGATATATAATGGATACAAAAAATAAACGCCGGGCACTTCGCCTGCTCAAATTTGCAGAAAAACTAACCGCCGCAACGAGAAAAAATATTCCTAATAGCAAAGCCCCAAAAAGATACGCTGTACCAAATAATTGCATAGTAAAAGGGACCAAACTGGCAATAATCAAAAAAACTGTATGGGAAACAGCCTGCCTTCCTGTCCGAACTCCTTCTCTATCAACATTTGGAAGCATAACAAAACCAGCCTTTGCATAATCCTCCCTGTAAAGCCAAGCAATCGCCATAAAATGGGGAACCTGCCAGAAAAACAATATACCAAACAAAGTCCATCCGAATGGATCAACTTCACCTCTTGCAGCAGCCCAACCCATTAATGGAGGCAATGCACCCGGAATAGCCCCTATAATTGTGTTCCATTCGGACTTTCTTTTTAGAGGAGTATAAACAAAAATATAGGTAACTAAAGTTATAGCCCCTAAAACAGCCACAAGCAAATTAACCCAAGCCGATAAAATCAGAAGACCAATGACAGAGAATGCTCCTCCCATAAGTAATGCCGCCTCAGGACCGACCGAACCACTCGGCAAAGGCCTTTCAGCAGTTCGATTCATTTTTGAATCATATTCCCTCTCGAGATATTGGTTTAATACTGCTGCTCCTGATGCAAGTAAACCTGTGCCTAGTAGAGCCAGCCCCAGTTTGATAAGGTTCTTAGCCAACCCTCCTGTTTCACTATTCAAACCAGCATAGAAACCCACCATAGTGGTAATTAAAACTAAGGCAGTGAGCCTTAGTTTTATTAACTCAGAGAAGATCTCCCAATTTGTAGCTTGGGACTTCTTAGTTTTTTCTAACTGTGGAATAGCTTTTTCCATCAATAAATTATATGGCAAATTTCACTGTAGGATTTTTGTCGGACAATGCACTTAAATCACTAGAAGAGCTTGGCTCTGCACTAGAGACAAATACACATCGCTTGGTTATCATTAAAAGCAAGCTTGTCAAGGCCAAGCAAATCGCTCCGAGAATTACGTGACCCGTTGCAACATCAGCGGCCTTATTACTTAAAACAGTCCATATTCCCATAACAGCCTGAGCAACAATTATAGACATCAATATGTAAGTGATTTTCGTATACCAATGTGAATGACCTAGTTTGCGACGTGATTTCATAACTAACAATCCGACCGCGCCCAAGGTAATAACAGCTCCAACACGATGAATCATTTGCAACCACACATGCCAAGCTTCTATATCTTTACCAGAAGTTAAAAAAGTTTTCGGATTTCCATCTGCATCAAAAAGCTTTTGCTCTGAATACAATTGATTCTGTAATTCCAATCGGTTTTTGTTATAAATATCAACGGAATTTGAATTTGTAGAAGGCCACAGCTGACCATGCGCTAGGGGAAAATCCCAAATTGCCAAACCAGCATGCTGGTGGCGCATTGTAGCGCCGAGTAATAATTGGGCAAAAATCAAGAAAATCAATAAAATAACCGAACCTTGTAGCTTCGCAAAACCAACTCCCAACTCTTGAGTAAGAGAGACTTGCTGCCACCAAGAACTTGTAAACAATGCAATACCACATACAACAATAAAAAACACTTGAGCAGTTGTTCCATGAATCAAACCTAAATTAGGATTAATCTCTGTGACACGTAAACCTCCCAAAAGCCCTTGGAATAATACCAAGATAAAAGCCCCTATACCGAATCTCCTGACCCAAGTCCGGGACTCCTTGATCAATAGCCAAATCAATAATATCGATGTCAATAAACCAACAAAAGATGCTATCAAGCGATGAGCATGCTCCTCAAAAATGCCATACTGACCAATCCAACGATCAAATGGTACCAAAAACATATTGTAGCCAAATGTGTTCGGCCAATCAGGAACTGCCATTCCAACACCTTTCGAGGTCACCAAACCACCCATTCCGATAAGAAACAATGTCGCCAATGATGTAAAAATGGCGAACCTGTGCAACCACGGATTTTGCTGCGATTTAGCAGACATCTAAAATGAAGTGGCAAAATCAGAAAATCGACTTATTTGTTAGACATTCTGAACTAACCTGACAAAAAAGTACCATCTGAAACGTAACTCGGCAACTTCATTGTGAAAAAATTCACAATCTCCCATTTTCGTATTATTTAATGTGTTTATAATAAATTTCAAAAAGGTGTTTTATGATGACATAATATTTACAAACTAATCAATTATGTATAAGATTAGTTTAATTTCTGTTAACTATCGCGAGACATAATAATGAATACTTCAAACGAACTAACATTTCGTGAAAGCGTCGACCAAATGTTTGACCGAGCTATCGATACGATGAATCTCCCACTTGGTCTCGCAGAACAAATTCGGTCTTGCAACTCTTGTTATCAACTTAAGTTTGGAGTTAAACTTGATGACCGTTACGAGGTCTTTACTGGGTGGAGAGCAGTTCACAGCGAACACATACTTCCGGTCAAAGGGGGTATTCGATATGCTGATTTTGCTAATCAAGACGAAGTTGAGGCATTAGCCGCACTAATGACCTATAAGTGTGCTATTGTTTCCATTCCCTTTGGAGGCTCCAAAGGGGCACTCAAAATCAATCCAAGTAACTATAACGAGGAACAACTCGAGAAAATAACTCGCCGTTTTGCCCAAGAACTTGCTAAACGTGATTTAATTCACCCTAGCCTAAATGTTCCAGCACCTGATATGGGTACTGGAGAACGCGAAATGGGCTGGATTTCAGATACCTATCAAAACCTTTTTCCCCAACAAGCTAGTGGCATGGGATGCGTTACAGGTAAGCCGGTTCATTTGGATGGAATCCAAGGTCGAAAAGAAGCGACCGGACGTGGTGTTCAGTATGGCCTTCGAGAATTTTTTCGTCACTCTGAAGATGTAAAAAAAGCTAAACTTGACGGCTCCCTAGAAGGTAAAAGCATAATCATTCAAGGACTTGGAAATGTAGGATATCATGCTGCTAAATTCCTAAGTCAAGAAGATGGGGCAAAGATAGTAACTATTATCGAACGAGATGGAGCAATCACCTCGCCTAAAGGTTTAGATGTTGAAGCCGTAAAACAATTCATTATCGAAAACCGCGGTGTACAAGGTTTTCCAGAAGCTGAATTCAATGAAAATGGATCTGAATTACTCGAAGCGGATTGTGACATACTTATTCCAGCAGCTCTTGAGGGCGTAATTAATCAAGATAATGCAACCAGAATTAAAGCACCTTTAATAGCAGAGGCTGCTAATGGACCAGTTACTTTTTCCGCTGACGAAATTCTTAGAAAAAAGGGTGTAGTTATTATTCCAGATGCTTACATGAATGCAGGAGGAGTAACCGTATCTTACTTTGAATGGGTTAAGAACCTTGCACGAATTCGCTTTGGCTACCTAGAACGTCGGCACGAAGAACGAAGAGGTCAATTGATTGTAGATGCATTGGAGAAGATGTTAGATACTGCAGTGCCACAAAATATTCGCAATCAATTAGTCACCGGTGCCGACGAACTTGATCTTGTTCGCTCTGGTTTAGACGACACAATGCGAAACGCCTACAACGAAATTCGCGAAATTTATAACTCAAAAGAAAAAGTTGTAGACTTACGCACTGCAGCTTTTTTCTTAGCTATCGAGCGAATAGCAAAAAAATACGAAAGCATGGGGCTTTAGCCCTATCTTGCCTATAAAAGTATATATATTGCGGTTACAACTTTTCCTTTTTAACTGAAGGCTTTAAGCTGAAACCACTTTATGAGCTTAAGTGTTTTCAACACACTATCACGTTCTATTGAACCATTCGTACCACTAGATCCCAAAGGGGAAAAAGTTGGACTCTACTGCTGTGGCCCGACAGTACACGACTTTGCACACATTGGTAATTTCCGAACCTTTGTATTTACGGATATCGTTCGTCGCTATCTTAATTTCAAAGGTTATAAGGTTCACCACGTAATGAATATTACCGACGTGGAAGACAAAATCATTCGGAGAGTTAACGAAAGCAACAAATCCCTTAGTGAATTCACAAGAGAATATGAAGATGCATTCTTTAACGACCTTAAGGCATTAGGTTGTTTAATGCCAGATGATCAGCCACATGCAACAAAATTTATTGGCCCGATTATTGAATTGATAAAAAAGCTAGTTAAACGAGGTATTGCTTATCGAACTAACGATGGTTCCGTTTATTTTAGCATAGAAAACTACCGTAAAGTTGGTAACTGCTATGGACAGCTTCTCAACCTTAATCTTGATGAAATGCGCCCTGGAGAACGAGTCAGTAGTGATGAATACGAAAAAGAATCTATCGCTGACTTCGCACTGTGGAAGTCCCGAACAAAAGAAGATGGTAAGATTTTTTGGAATAGCCCCTGGGGAGAAGGTAGACCTGGCTGGCACATTGAATGCAGTGCAATGAGCATAGAATTGCTTGGTCCAAGTTTCGATCTGCATCTAGGTGGAGAAGATTTAGTATTTCCACATCACGAGGATGAAATTGCACAAAGTGAAGGCGCCTGCTTGCAATGTGATGGTCAAAAGTTTGTCAAATATTGGATGCACGCATCTCATCTTCTTGTTGAAGGTAAAAAAATGAGTAAATCACTCGGCAATTTTTTTACATTGCGTGACTTATTAGCTAAAGGTTTCGCTGGTCGAGAAGTACGCTACCTATTGATTTCAGCCCACTATCGAGAAACATTCAACTTTACTCTAGATAACCTAGGAGGAGCCAAAACCGCACTTGGACGCATAGACGAATGCACGTCAAAACTTAGAGAATTGGCAGCCGGTGAAAATGCTTCCTCAAATAACGACTCTAAGCTTGTAACTAGTTTTATCAAAGCAATGGATAATGATCTCAATGTCTCTGCCGCTTGGGCTGCCGTTTTCGACTGGGTACGCAATATAAATCGCCAACTTGCAGCTGAGGAAATTGACAATAACGCTGCTGCTATTGAGCTAGCAAACTGGGAACAAATCAACAAAGTTTTGGGAATCCAGACAGCCGGAGAGAAGGCGCCGGCTGAAATTCTTGCCTTAGCTGAAGAACGTCAAGCTGCAAGAAAAAATAAAGACTTCGCTCGATCTGATCAAATCCGAGATGAGCTCCTCTCTAAAGGATGGGCCATTGAAGACACTCCAAAAGGCCCGAGAGTCAAACGATCCTAAACTGATATCTATCTTCTTAAATTATGATTCTCTAATTCGTATTTTTGTTGAGATAGAGTAGTGATATTTTCAATAAATGTTTCAGCAGGATGCCACTCTTTCCAATTTATTTCCTCAAGCATAGCAGACTCCCAAGAAATTCTTTCGATGCCAGTATCTTTAGCCTGGATTGACCCTTGAATTAAAAGACCTTCACGATTACGTCTTTGCGCAGCTCCAGCAATTTTCTTGCCGCGATATAAAAGATCATTTTTCTCTGCTCCAATAAAACATTGCCCAGCACCTGCGTGAACCACTTCCGAACATAGTTCAGTCATTACCCCACATCGTTCAAATGCTCGACGAATCCAATTATGGACTTGCTGATAACTTATTTCAGCCTTCAATTTCCACCATGCATGACCTGAAGGAAAAGTAAGACTGTAAGTCCATTCATTTTCATCATGCCGCACCAGTCCTCCGCCCGTAGGGCGACGAATAAGCGGACGCAAATCTGTCCACAATGACACCTCAGCATAACGCTGAAAATAACCAAATGATGAGGATGGCTGGTTCCATGAATATAAACGCAATACGGCTTGACCTACTATAGCAGACTGACGAAGCAAAAATTCATCAGCAGCCATATTCCAGGTTGGTGATTTAGCTGAACCATGCCAAATATTAAAAGTTTCATTCGACATAGCTATTTAATGTAAGTGCCATTTTTTTCAGACGGACATAACTCTGCAATTTCACAGACAGAACAGTCAGGATTACGCGCAGAACAACGTCGGCGACCATGCCAAATTAACCAATGACTAAACATTGTCCAATCGTTACGAGGAACAAGTTTTTGCAAATTAATTTCAATCTTTTCCGGCGTCTTTTCTAATGTAAAACCAAGTCGATTAGATAACCTTGCTACATGTGTATCTACAACCACACCTTCATTTATATTAAAAGCATTGCCGAGTACAACATTAGCAGTTTTTCGCCCTACACCAGCTAGAGCAATAAGCGATTTCATATTAGCTGGCACACTTCCTCCATGGTTTTCAATAAGTGAACGACAGCATTTTTGAATACTTTTACTCTTATTACGAAAAAGGCCAATGCGTTTAATATCATTCTGCAATTCTTCAAGATGAACCTCAATATAGTCTGAGGCGGCACGATATTTTTTAAACAAATAAGAAGTAACAATGTTAACCTGCTTATCTGTACATTGTGCAGATAGAATAGTAGCTATTAGTAATTCAAGTGGACTTGAGTAAGTGAGCTCACAACGAGCATTAGGATATGTAATCTGCAACTTATAAATAATAGCAGCGGTACGATCAGTCTTAGCCTTAATTGATTCGCGAGGCATAAGCTTAATTAAGCGATTGACTTGGTTGCTTAGTTGGTTTTGGGGTCAAAACTTTTGGTTTGAACAAAACCAACCGTCGATCAGCCCCATCCAAAAGCCGAATCGTTTGATCTATTATCGGCGCCACTTTCGGACGAGCCTGTCCACGTCGCGGCTTAAAACTTTGAATTTGAGTTCGCTGAACCACATATGTTTCAATAATTCTGCCATATTCGTTAACAAAAGGAATTAATTGTCTTGGCATTTTTAATCTGGCGACAATGAGCTGATTAATTTTTTGCTGAAATGTTGATTTCTGAACTTCGAAGTCCCAACCTCGTAATGCTTGTTGTATAGTAATCTCAGCATCAAATGGCGAATCAGCATCACTTAACTTAATTTCAGCAGGTAGCTTCAACAAATTTTCAAGTTTCTCTACAGCTTCCAGCAGCGTCCAATTCTGATATTGGTTTTGTCCTGTAAATTGCACGATCATTACAGCCCACCACTTTTCCACTTCAAGCATATCAGAAAATAAATCACCATAAACCTTAAGAAATGCTGTTTGCCAATTTAAACTATCTGGCAGAAGACGAATCATTCTTTGCAACCTCTGCTCTCCAATTGGTAAAGCCAACAAACGATCTACTAGTAGGTTGGAGCAGGCTTGAAAGTCTTTCCAATTCTCACCTCTAATATGAGCTGGAGAAGGCATAGCAATCTCAGAAAAATCAAAAGCACGCCTTGAACTCAATCTAGCACGAACTCTAAAAAAAGGATCATGACGACGCACTGTTCGAACAACCTCCTCAGCTACCATCTGCTTACCATTGGATTCAGGTTTTTTAAGTACAAGCACAAGGTCAGGCTGAGACAACAAGATTTGAGTTAACCCTACAGTCAACCAAAACGGTACATGAATATCACGTAACTGAGGTTTGCGGTTAGTCAAGTCTAGCAAAGTAACCTGCACTAAAGCACGTACTAATTTCGACGCCTCAATTTCACATGGCAAAGTTAACTCATACGAATAACCAGACAAATGCCGAACTGTTACTACTGGAACTGTAGCCATAGGATTCAATGTAGGATTCAATCGAATCTTAACCTTGCCTCCAGGAAACACTTGTATTCCAAGTCTTTTGAGCATAGCAGCGCGTAAACGGTCAGCTGCTATAGCCACATGGCCTGGTCCAATAAGAATCGTGTCCAAATTAACATCAAGCATTCCTCCTCGCCGCTTTGGGGATACAGGGCCGTAAACCATGAATTGACCAGACTGACTGTTGACCGTCTTATAACCTGAACGATTTTTTAGTAGCCGATTAATATTCTCTGGCAAGCGCTCAGGGACTATCGTTTTAAAATTCTTTTTGCGAGGCACAACTGTTTTAGGAGGTAAAACAGGCCTAGGTGGGGTTTTTGAGGCAACCGAATTAGCATATGATTGAGGGTTTGGTTCTATCTGTTGTCTCTGACTAAAAGCTTGTTGATTCAAACCCAAACAACAAATAAAAACCAAAAAAACAATCCGTCTAATCTGAAGAAGACGATTTCCCTGCACTCTTGCTGGAATTGGATTTATTGCCACTTTTGGATTTACTATCACTCTTGGAGGAAGATTTTTTTGAATCGGACTCCTTCTTTGCTCCGGACTTATAGCTTTCACTACGATAGTCGGTCTCATAAAAGCCGCTACCTTTAAAAATTATACCGGCTCCGGTCCCTATCATACGACGAACTTTACCTTTACACTTCGGGCAGTCCTTCAATGGATCAGCCTTGATAGATTGAAAGATCTCAAATTCATGATCACACTTTTCGCAAACATATTCGTAAGTAGGCATAAAACTAACTAAAAAAGACTTCGCCAGTAACGGCAAGTCTCTGCAGAAAGTCAAGGCTAGGACCGAATGACTGTATTTCCCGCTTGGCTTGAGCCGTAGGTGTTGGTTCCATCTCTTTTATGGCCAGAGCAAAGCTTGCCAACATTGTCACATACTGCAACCAAACCCTTAAACCAGACTCGTTTGAAGATTGGCCAGGTGCAGTTAATGGATTACAGGTGGAAAATCAGGGAAGTATATCACACATTGCTGCAGCTGTGGATGCCACACCAGCTACAGTAAAAAAAGCAATAGAAAATAAAGCAGATCTCTTGATCGTACATCATGGTTTATTTTGGGGAAAAACACATCCTTGGACTGATAATCGCTACAAACTATTGAAGCTATTATTAGATAATAATGTAGCGGTTTACAGTTCACACCTACCTCTAGATGCTCATCCTCAAATTGGCAACAACGCCATGCTATGCAAAGCATTGGGCATCAAATCACCCAAACCATTTTTTATAGATCGCCATCCTTCAATTGGATTGCGTGGTGAATTAAATCTTTCGAGATTACAATTGGCGAAACTTTTAACTAAAGCTACAGGAGTAGATCCAATAGTGCTTCCCTGTGGTCAAGCACGTTGTAGAAAAATTGGGATTGTTACTGGAGGAGCTGGTTCAGATATGAAAACTGCAGCGAATGAAGGTGTGGATACATTCATTACAGGTGAAGGCCCCCATTGGACTTTTGCTCTAGCCGAAGATCTAGGATTAAACGTATTTTACGGTGGTCACTATGCAACAGAAACATTTGGCGTAAAGGCATTAAGTGAAAGATTATCTACGAAATTTAAAATCCCTTGGACATTCATTGACCATCCGACTGGATTATGACATCACAGTTGCCCGAACTTACATTTCAAAATATGATCAACCTGTGAAACGCATTTTAGTAGTTACTTTAGTACTGTTTATATTTGGCATCGCTGATGCGTGCACAGCAGCATCTAAGATCTCTAAAGTATTACCACATTTACTAGACAAACAAGGGCGCCATACACTTTCTCCAAGCTTATTAGAACGAGATGCTTATCAAGCACATCTCCGAGAGAAACCTGATCTTTGCTCAGGTATTCGTTTCGATATCAAATGGACAAAAGGCAAACATAAAAGCAAAAATGAGAGCCTTCTGAAAATAAAAGTAGAATTACAAACTTCTGGTTCAATTAAACCAATCGTACTTACTCAAATAATTAAACTAAATCGAAAAGGGGGATGGGATGCTCTAAATCTTGATGGCGAGGGGTATAGAGCAGCAGGTAAAATAATTGGATGGCGAGTATTATTGATTGAAGACGACAAAACAATTGCCGAGCGAAGATCATTTCTATGGCAAATGGGCAAGACATCAAATAAATCCGGGCCACTGTCTGCCGATTGACAACAGCCCTTCCCTTCCCCACTCTTCCCACATGGCAAAAACCGGTCTAGGTCGAGGCCTGGGTTCTCTTTTAGGATCGCGACAATCGACATCTCAAAGCAACTCAATTGAGGAGGAACCAAAAACTGAATCCGCAACGGAAGATTCAGGAAATCTAAACGAGATTCTAGTCGGTAAGATCCTACCGGGTGCAATGCAACCAAGGAATGGCTTCGATGATGACTCGCTAAATGAATTAGCCGAGTCGATTCGAGAAAATGGCATAATGCAACCTCTTGTAGTCCGCCCTCGTGAGGACGGATATGAACTCATCGCTGGCGAACGTCGCTGGCGTGCTTCGCAATTAGCAGGACTAAGCAAAGTTCCGGTAATAATTCGAGACGTTGATGATAAAACTGCTCTCCAACTGGCATTAATTGAAAATCTGCAACGAGAAAATCTAGACCCAATTGAGGAAGCGAAAGGTTATAAGCAGTTAATGGATCAATTTGATCTGACTCAGGAAGAAGTCGGCACCAAGGTAGGTAAGAATAGAGTAACCGTTGCTAACTCCCTACGCCTAATCAAACTTCCATCAGGTGTTCAATCATATGTTCGGGATGGAATGCTTACAAGCGGACATGCCAAAGCAATCTTGGCACTAAAACATGCCAAAAACCAAATTGCAGCAGCCAAGCAAGTAATCAAAAAAGAATTAAGTGTTCGTCAAACTGAAGAATTAATTAATTCTCTTAACCAAAAAGAAAATAGCTCAACAAAACGGAGCGAGAATTCCACAATCTCCAATATTAATGCTCACATTGAAAACCTTGAGACTAAAATCCAGGAACAACTTGGCACTAAGGTCACACTTCGCTACCGAAAAGGGAAAGGTGGATCAGTGAATATTAAATTTTTTAATGATGAGGATTTACAACGTATCCTCGATAAACTGGGTATAAAGTCCGACTGATTTCATGATTCTTGATATAGTAAAATACGGGAACCCAGTGCTTCGCCAAAAGGGTGAGCGAGTAGAATCCATCAATAGTGAAATTACTAAACTAATAGATGACATGCTTGAAACAATGCAATCAGCCCATGGTATTGGACTTGCTGCCCAGCAGATTGGTCAAGCGTTACAATTAGCAACAGTTGATATAACTGGTGTAGATGATCGTCCATCTCGTATGGAGATTAAATCTGAAACGGTAGATCCAGAAGATTATATGCCATTGATCTTATTCAATCCTGAATGGACTGCAGTTGGTGAAACAACCGAAACCGGCCCCGAAGGCTGTCTAAGCTTCCCAGAAATTTACGGAGATATAAACCGACCCGAAGAAATCGAGGTAAAAGCAATGAACGAAAAGGGAGATGAAATAAAATTTCGCTGCGGAGGTTTGCTTTCAAGAGCTATCCAACACGAGTATGATCATTTGCATGGCATTTTATTCATTGATCGAATGGATGGCTTAGTTCGCTCAAATTTGAAATCAGATATAGAATCGATTCAGGCAGAAACTAAAAAGTCACTAGCCTGAGGAACAGTAGTCATTAAATATCTTTCATGGGACAAAGGCTTCATACCCGACCAGCCGAACGCAATTCTCTTGGTTTTACATTAATTGAGTTACTGGTAGTAATTGCAATCATCGCCATACTTGCAGGATTATTACTTCCAGCTCTTGCCCAAGCTAAACAAAAAGCCCTAGGCATCTCCTGCATGAATAATCTGAAACAATTACAATTGGCAGTAATTTATTTCTGCGAAGAAAACGAAGATGTCCTACCTAGCCACTCACGTTGGGTAAAAAACCAATGGATGGACTTTAACGGAAACAACCCTGCAAATACTAATTTGGAAATTTTACTTAATCCCGATTTCGCACTGTTAGCACCATACACTCAAACTGCCGCGATTTATAAATGCCCAGCAGATCTAAGCTTGGTCAAAAAAGATAATAAAAAAACACCTCGGATTCGAAGCATGTCGATGAATGCTGTTGTCGAGGGAGCAGATAAAAATTTCGGTCCAAATCAATATCGGTGGTGGATTGGAGTGCCTCCTTATCGTATATATAAAAAAATGGCCGATATCACTGAACCTTCACCGAGCCAATTCTGGATGTTACTTGACGAACACCCCGATACCATAAACAACGGTGACATGGCTATAAAATGCGACGCAAGAGGTGCAAGCACACAGTTTGTCGATTATCCTGCAAGCTATCATAATGGAGCATGCGGCCTTTCGTTCACCGACGGACATGCAGAAATAAAAATGTGGTTGGACCCACGCACTAAGATACCCGCATCATATGGAAAAGGTTTTGCTTACAGGGCAGAATCTCCAAATAATCCTGATATCACTTGGCTCCAAGATAGAACCTCAGCATTAGCAAAGTGACTAAGGCTGAGCAAGCTTGCTTAATTCTTCCCGAACACGCTGGAGATAACTCATCGCCCTACTATATCTATTTGCTGCGATACGGCCTGCTTTTGCTGCAGCAGAAATTTCATTTTCAGTCACTTTCCTGTCCTGTGGATTTAATCCGCTAGCCAGACGAGCTTTTGCTGCTTCAAGGCGCTTGTGTTCGAAGGCCATACCTCCCGTGGCCATTTCAACTGTCTGACTAAACTCACGTTCCGCAGCAATCAATTCGCCTTGCTGCATATAAGCAAAACCTAAATTTTGCCTAGCATCAAAGTAAGTTGGTTGAATACGAATAGCCTTTGAAAAATGAGTAACTGCTTCACTGATTTCGCCTTTCATCGCATAAACAGTTCCAAGATTATTGTGAGTGCTTGGGTTTTCTGGGAAAATCTTTAAAGAAGCGTCAAAATGATAAATCGCTTCATTAAATTTTTTTTTATCCTTTAGTATGTTTCCTAAATTATTGTGTGCCTCGGAATATTCTGGAGCCAACTCAATAGCTTTTCTGTACTCTACTATTGCCTTATCCGGCTTGCCCTTGGCCTTATAAGCAATACCCATATTAAATCGCACATCAGGATCGTCATTCCCATCTGCAAATTTCAAGGCCTCTTGATACTTGGCCAAAGCACCATCAATGTTACCAACATTAATCATATTATTACCTTCTCCCAACAAACCCGCAACTTTGTCTGGATCTCCCAAACTAATTCCCGACCCATCTTCGAGGTTAATCGAATCCAATTGCTTCAGTATATCGTCAACTGATTCTACTTCTGGCTCCTCCGCTGCTAATGTTTCGTGAGATGAACTTTGTAATAAAGAAACCGGGCTTACATCCGAATTTAATGAAACTAACGGCTTGAAATCCGGATCGACAACTTGAACATCACTCGAATCTAGACTTGGCTCTAAGAGATCAGGTTTCACCTCAAATCCATCTTGTTTAAAGACTGCTTTAACCTGATTAGTATCAATCATTACCGAGTCTGATTCTGCCTGATCAGAGAATTGATCTGAGCCACACCCGATCAAGAAAAAAGGGATTATTAGTCCGGAAAGAAAAAATATTGGATAATACAAGCTCACACCGAAAACCTACCAAACATTCGCCAAGCCGCAACCATCTTAAATCAATTCTCTTCTAGATAACCCCACTTTTTTAAACACCTTAAAGAATATTAGGTTTATTAAGTTTAATCTACGCTTGGCCAAGCCTTCTAACATCCATAAAGTCTTCTGCCAGACATGCTTCGAAATATTTTAATTTTTTCTACAGTTATTAATTTAATTTGCGGTTGTACAATTGCTCGTGAACTAAAGGAGTTCGACAATGACATCAACTACAACGAATCTCTAATTCCTCACTACGATCTACCTGATCCATTAATTACCGCCGAAGGAACTACTGTCACCAATGTAGAGCAATGGCAAAACATCCGCAGGCCACAAATTCTATCCCTTTTTGCCAACTTTATATATGGAACAGTCCCAACTCCTCCAGATCCTATCCAACAATCATATCATGTTATCAAAGAAGATAAATCGTTCTTAAATAACAAAGCCACTAAACTCGATGTATCCATTCGTTTCAAAAATCGTAAAGGAACTGCAAAGACTCATATAATTATATTTATCCCAAACAATATTGAGAAGCCGGCTCCAGGTTTTATGATGATGAGTTTTGACAGTCCAAGAGGCAGCAGTTTCCAGTTAAGTACCAGCCGAAAAGGCCATCTTCGTAATGGCGTACCAATCGCTAAGCTAATCGATAATGGGTATGGATACATCTCAGTTTATCACGGAGACTTGATCGGCCATAATGAGGTTTCTTTTGGAGGAGGAATTCATAAACTTTTTTTTCGTGATGGACAAAGCTTCCCTAAGGCCCACGAGTGGGGAGTACTAGGAGCCAATGCTTGGACAGGCATGAGGGCTCTTGACTACCTAGAAACAAATAACCGAATCGATGCCAATCGTATTGCTGTTATGGGACATTCAAAAATGGGTAAAGCTACACTTTGGGCTGCCGCACAAGATGAACGCTTTGCACTTGCTATTTCTGCTCAGTCCGGATGCGGAGGAGCTGCATTATGGAGGCGTAAATTTGGTGAGACTATGATGAAATTGAATCGCTTCCCGCATTGGTTATGCATCAATGCTCGTAAATTCAATGAACGCGAAGACGATCTCCCTATTGATCAACATATGCTGCTTTCACTAATCGCTCCACGGCCGGTATACGTAGCCAGTGGTACTGCAGATACTTGGGCTGATCCACATGGTGAATTTCAATCAGCTAAACATGCAGGACCTGTATACCAATTACTTGGCAAAAAGCCCCTAAACACTGTCAAACTTCCTCCACCAAACCAACCTCTTCTAGAAGGAGATATTGGCTATCACTTACGCACCGGAGGCCATTCAGTGGAGCCATATGATTGGGAACAATTCATTCAATTTGCAGACCGACATTTAAAAAAATAACTTTCTTTCATTAGGTTAACGTGGGATTCGCATATAAAAAACTAGGTCAATCACTTGGCTTTTTACTTTTAGTTTTGTTGTTGCAAATTAATGCATCTGCAAAGCAGCTGACACCAGGAGCGAGAATATATGCTGACAAATGTGCTAAATGTCATGGCAAAAAAGGACAAGGTGTAGCTAATGAATACGACGAACCTCTTAATGGTGACTGGCCACTAGAAAAACTTGTCCGCGTTATTACTAAAACGATGCCAGAAGAAGATCCTCGCCTATGCATAGACAAAGAGGCGGAACTCGTGGCTAAATATATTTTTAAAGAGTTCTACTCTCCTCAATCCCATAACTTAAATAGCCGACCACGCATAAAACTTTCCCGCCTAACTAATCGACAGTTTCTCCATTCTGTTGCCGACTTAATAGGCAATTTCACAGGGGGTTCATTTATTAACAAGTCAGAAGGACTAAAAGCCAGTTATTTTAATAATCGTAATTTGAGTCAAAACAAGCAGACTGTTAAGAAAGTAAACCAAGTAATTGATTTTGACTATGGGGCGGCTACACCATTTCCTAATGATATAAATTTCAAGCAGGAAGAGTTTTCAATACGATGGAGTGGCTCAGTTCTTGCTGAAGAAACCGGTGATCATAAGTTCATAATTAGCAGTGAAAACGGAGTCCGCTTATGGGTCAACAACATGGACCTTAAATTAATCGAAGGCTGGGTATCTAGCGGACAACGCAGGGAGCTTACTGGTACAGTTCGTCTTATAGGTGGGCGAGCCTACCCAATAAAAATTGATTATTTCAAGTATAAGAGTAAAAGCGCTTCAGTAAAACTGGAGTGGCATCCTCCACACGGCACACGACAGTTATTACCAACTCGAAATTTATCCCAAAACATTGCCGATAAAACTTTCATTTTAAATCAACCATTTCCGCCAGATGACAGTAGTATTGGCTACAAAAGAGGTAATTCTGTCTCAAAAAAGTGGGACGAGTCAGCTACTTATGCGGCCATTGAAACAGCAAACTGGATTGCTGAAAATTTAGATTTCTTATCAAAAACCACGAGTAAGTCACCAGACCGAATAATAAAGACCAAGCAATTAGGTAGCCGTTTTACTGAATATGCTTTTCGACGCCCGCTAACAATAGAAGAAGAACAAATCTTCGTTCATTCAAGATTTGAATCAAACAAACCCGAAACAGATTCGATCAAGGAAGTAATACTTCTAGCTCTCAAATCACCACGCTTTCTTTATCCCGATCTTGGCCAATTGGACGACCACACTATTGCTGCACGACTCGCGCTTGGACTTTGGGATTCACTTCCTGATGTAGAACTAGCCCAAGCGGCTGCCGCAGGACGATTGAAAAATGAGAATCAAGTTCGCCAACAAGCTATGCGAATGCTTCACGACCCACGAACTAAAGCTAAATTGCGCAGCACAATGCATCACTGGCTTGGGCTAGACTATGCAGAAGAAATCGCCAAGGATCGAAAAAAATTTCCCCAATACGATAAATTGCTCGAAGCTGATTTACGAACTTCGCTCAACCTATTTTTAGACGAAATTATTTGGAAAAAAAATGGTGCTGATTATCGCGCATTATTTAATTCGAAGCAGCTCCCTTTAAACTCACGCTTAGCAAAAGTTTATAAGGTAAAATACAATGGAACAATTTCAGGATTTTCTCAGAGCAGCTTTGTTAATAATAAAAGAGCCGGAGTATTAACGCATCCATATCTTCTTACGTTATACTCCTATCATAATAGCACATCACCAATTCATCGCGGGGTATTTATCACCAGAAACTTGCTCGGGCGATCGCTTAAACCACCACCGGAAGCTGTAGCGTTCAAAGATGAAGAATTTGATCCAAACATGAGCATGCGTGAAAAAGTCACACAAACTACTAAAGCCGAGTCCTGCATGACCTGTCACAGCATTATTAATCCACTAGGTTTTTCCTTAGAAAATTTTGATAGTATTGGACGCTTCAGAGAAACAGACAATGGCAGACCCATTGAAACCTCATCTGAGTATCTCACTGTCGAAGGTACTACGATTAAGATCAACGATCCATCCACTCTTGCCTATCACGCAATTAATAGTCCAAGTGCTCATAAAAGATTCGTTGAAATGCTTTTCAATCAAGTTGCAAAGCAGCCCATTCAAGCTTACGGTACAAATACTTTAAGCCAATTATTAAACGGTTTCGCTAGTTCAAAATATAATATCAAATACCTGCTGGTCGAAATAGCAGTAGTCTCAGCACTAAAAGGACTCTAACAGACACAAATATAATAAACTTATGAATACAATCGATCGCAGGCAATTCATTCGAAATCTAGGTGTATCTTCAACATCCCTGCCCTTTCTCTTAGGCTTGCCAAGTTTGGGGCTTGCTAAAACAGCTCCTAGTCGCAAGAGGCTCGTGGTCATGTTCAGCCCTAACGGCACTATCCCAAAGAATTTCTGGCCAGAAAGCACGGGATCAAACTTTGAACTGAAAAAGATAATGGAGCCACTAGCGCCATTCCGCAATCGTATGCTGGTGCTAAACGGCTTAAACAATAAAGTTCGTGGCGACGGAGATAGCCATATGCGAGGAATGAGCTGTTTACTAACTGGTATTGAGCTATTCCCAGGTAACATTCAAGGTGGCTCTGATACCCCAGCCGGTTGGGCTAAAGGCATTTCAATTGATCAAGAAATTAAAAACTTTTTTCAAAGCCAAGACGCTACAAGAACTCGGTTTGGTTCGCTTGAATTTGGAGTAGGCGTAAGTGATCGAGCTGATCCATGGACACGCATGTCATATGCTGGGCCAAACCAACCCGTAGCACCTACAGATGATCCGTATCAAATGTACAAAAAGCTCTACGGACAAATTCGAGACCGAGATAGCTTACTCAATATTTTAGACATTGTTCGTGACGACTTAAAAAGGGTTTCCAAAAAAATTAGCACCGAAGATAAACTACTCCTTAAAGAGCATGCTGATTTTGTGCGACAAATGGAACAAGAGTTCACTCAAACAGATAACAAGGCTTTAATTGGCAATCCTCCAAAGTTTGAAGCAGGAATTACTAATCGAAATGACAATGTACCCCGCTTAAGTAGAATGCAAATTGACCTTATGGTTAACAGTTTTGTTAACGACTTCGCGCGAGTTGGTACATTGCAATACACTAAGTCGGTTGGCCAGGCACGAATGAACTGGCTTAACATTAATGACGGCCACCACGGCCTTTCACATGAGTCAGATAAAAATGATGATGCTGTTGATAAATTAACACGCATTAACAAATGGTTTGCTGGCGAACTAGCCTATTTAACAAAAAGGTTGGCAGAAACCCCTGAGCCAGGTGCAAATGGCAGCCTTCTAGACAATACAACCATCGTCTGGACCAATGAACTAGGTAAAGGCAATAGCCACACCCTCAATAATATCCCATTTGTTTTAATCGGAAATGGCATGGGTTTCCGCATGGGACGTTCTCTAAACCTCAAAGGTACAGCGCACAATCGTCTTATGATTTCTATGGCCCATGCGATGGGGCACAACATAAAATATTTTGGAAACAAAAAGCTTAGTCAAGGCGGCCCTATTGATCTTAGTTAACTAAGTCTTCTTCATAACTTGTATATCAAAATAGTAATATTGCCTTCTTCCTTGGCTTGAAGTTTATTTTTATCTAATGAAATTTTCCAAGTTTGTTAACACACTCGCTAAAGCACTAACTTTTAGTTCTGTTTCATTTGTTATTGCTGCAGATTCAACCAACTTGGACACAAGTAAGTCCAAGTTCCCTACTCTGCCAGCTGGCTTTGAAATTAGCCTTTTTGCAAGCGAACCACTGATCAGGAATCCTACTTGTCTAGCATTTGATCGTCTGGGCCGTGCGTTCGTCGCGCAAGGGCCTCAGTTTAGAAAACCTCGAAAAAACACACCTGGAGACACAATCAATATTCTTATTGATCGTGACGACGATGGTATCGCAGATGATGTTAAAATTTTCGCTCAAGGGTTTAACAGCATTCATGGATTAGCATGGAAAGGAAACGATCTTTATGTCGCCAATGCTCCAGATTTTACAGTCGTTCGAGATACTGATGGAGATGACATAGCTGACGAATATATCAAAATCTATACTGATCTCGGTAATTTAGAACACTCCTTACATGGTCTTAATTGGGCTCCAGATGGTAAACTTTATATGTCCAAAGGAAACTCTAAAGGGCTTACCCAAACTGGAAGAATAGCCCCAAAACCTTTCAGAGATCTCTGGGGAGTAGAATCGCCAAAAGGATCACCTCTGCTACCACCAGCTGAATATTTCACAGCAAAAGAATACAAAAAAAACTATCATAAACCTTCTGATGACTGGGGTCGGGAAGGCGGCATACTTCGCTGCGACTCCATGGGAAAAAACCTCGAGATTACCAGCCGCGGATTTCGAAATCCATGGGATATGGCGATGGATGATAGCTTTAATTTCATTGGCACTGATAATGATCAGAATGATGGCGACAAAATCTTCATGCCGTTTTATGGAGCCCATTTTGGATGGGGACATTCTTGGAGTTATAACTGGACCGACCCATCCCACTTACCCACTGCTCCACATAGTGGCCCATTCTTTAACGGATCCGGAACAGGCGTTATCTACTACTCACTCGATAGGTTTCCGAAACGTTACCGTAATGTTTTTTTTATCAATGACTGGGGTCGGAAATGCACCTATGTAATGAGACCTAGATGGAAAGGAGCGCTGCTACAAAGTGACACTGGAAACGATCCTCTAGAAATTTTTGCAGATGCCAAAGGAGGCCTCTTCAAGCCAAGCGATATCGAAGTTGGTCCAGACGGTGCTCTATGGATTCTCAGCTGGGGTAATAGTTATGGTGCTACTTGGGATGGAGAACCAAAGCTTGAAAATCAAAAAAACGAAGGACGAATCTTCCGAATTTGGCACAGAAAAAATCCGCCCTATAAAAAAAGTGAATGGCTTTCAAATAAGCGTTTAAAATCAAAAAGCAAATGGAGCCTACAAGAACTAATTCATGACCTAGACCAAGCTATTCCAAGTTGGCGCACTGAAGCACAAGAAGAATTGATCCAGCGCAACACACCAGAAGATAGCGAAGCACTTATAAGATTAGCTACTGAAGCAAAAAGTCAGGCCGAAGAAACTTGGCTGATATGGACACTAGCCCAACATGAATCAAACGACTCAAAACAAAATAAAAAAGTTAATCAAACTCTCTTTCGATTTTCTCAAGGTAAGGGAACCCTCAATCAACAAATACAATCATTACGCGCGATTAGACTTCGACTGACTAAAAGAAAGCCAAATGAAATAAAAGATTACACAAGAATACTATCTGAAGCCCTCAAACATAAAAATCCTCGAATTCGTTTTGCCTCACTACAAACCATCTGGCAAACCCGATTAAAAAAATTAGTGCCAAACATAAAAGATTTGGCAGCAAACGAAAAAGATCGACTGACATTTTATTCCGCCTGGGGATTTCTACGCGACATGATCCCAAGCAGTGAACTTCGATCTATGTTACAAGACAAAAGATCAGGTTTGCGGCTAGCTGCTTTACTAGCCCTTCTTGATCTACAACTTGTATCTCCTGCAGAAGCTAAAACTCTAGTTAATGATTCTGATCCTCGCGTTACAACAGTAGCCGCTCTTTATTTAAGTAAAATTGAACGCGAAATGGCTAACCTTTTGTTAATTAGTCCACAAGGTGGTGAATTTGTTGGTTCACAGAACATAAATATAAAAGCCAACATCAAAGACACACAAATCCGTTACACGATTGATGGCAGCGAACCCAACGGTCGATCAGAAGTATATAACAAGCCATTTACCATAAAGGAATCAACAAAACTGAATGCTGCTATGTTTCGCGACGGTGAAAGAGTTGGTCCATTAGTTAAGTTAAACTATCAAAAGATTGATATACCAGAAGCACCCAAAAACTTAGTCCAGCTTAACAAAAAAGAAACTCAACGCATGGTTCAGATTTCAGGCGGATTAAGTAATGGTGCCAAGGCCTACTTAGACCGATCTTATAAATTTAAAGATGTTCCTGAAACACTTATGGGTGCTACGTATCTAATGTCACGAAACGATGATTCAGGGTCACGTGGAGACAAAATCGTTAATTTAAGCGCTATGTGTTTATTAGATGTTTATATTGGTCACGATCGACGAATCGACTCTATTAATAAACCAAATTGGCTAAAACAATTCAACGCAACCGAAATACACATCAAGACAAGCGATGCCGTATTTGATTTGTTCCATCGCAGCTTTAAGAAAGGTGACCCCATAATACTTGGCGGAAACACAACAGACGGAACTGACAGCGGAAAATCCAATTATATTACTATATTCAGTCAAGCTATGATTGACCCGCAAACTAAGCCTTTGACAGAAAAGAAAGTATTAGCTGCTATTGAAGAAGCTGACCCAGAACGTGGCAAAAAAATATTCTACGATAAACAAGGGCCACAGTGCTCTACTTGTCACCAAATTAATGGTGTTGGAAAAAACTTTGGCCCCGAACTTAGTGGAATAGGTTCTCGCGAAAATGCTATTACGATTTTAAAGTCAATCCTACAACCCAACGCGAGACTAGTAGAAGGTTACCGGACTCATATCGTCAAAATGAAAAACGGAGAAACCTATGCAGGTATGGCACTTGAGGAAAGCGGACTCACTTTCAAGCTTGGGCTAGCTGCAGGACAAAGCATTACCTTAGAAAAGAAATTGATAGAAAATAGGAGCAGCGCAAACACCTCTCCTATGCCAAGTACTTACAGCATGCTAATGAACGCGCAACAAATGGCTGACTTAACAGCATTTCTCGTAAGCTGTAAGGAAAAAAACCCATCAGAAACATCGAAATCTAATGACGATGATCAGGTAGACTTCGTAGAAACTGAAGGACAAATCGAAATCCGAATCAACTCTCAAAAAGTAGGTACCTATGTCTATAATAGCACATCAACTATTCGACCTTTCTTCAAAAACATACGCACTCTCAGCGGCATCCAAGTAACACGAAACTTCCCTCCAATAGAAGGCGAGGATTCTCTTGACCATGCATCCATGCATCCTGGAATTTGGATGGCATTTGGAAATATTTCTGGATTTGATTTTTGGCGTAACAAAGGAAAAGTTATACATCAACGTTTTATAACTAAACCAAAAGGCGGGAAATTAATTGGAACCTTTTCCGTTTTAAATAGATACGAAACCAATGATGGAAAATTAATCTGCCAAGAGGAAGTAAAACACAGTGTAAGCGTTTTAAAAGGGAACTGGAGATTAACGTACGACAGTAAATTTTCTTCACCACAAAATTTCTACTTTGGAGACCAAGAGGAAATGGGTCTTGGGGTCCGGTTAGCCACTCCTTTAATAGAAAAAAATGGAGGTCTAATTCGCAACATAAACGGCCAGCTTGGAGCTAAAGAAACTTGGGGGAAAACTGCAATGTGGTGCGATTACTCAGGAGAAATCGACAACAAATGGGCTGGCATCACAATCTTATCTAACACTAAAACACCTAGAGTGCCTTGGTGGCATAATCGTAACTATGGATTAATGGTAGCCAACCAATTTGGTCGAGATGCCATGAAACAAGGAAATAAAAGTAAACTTATAATTAAGGCCGAAGAAAAATTGCAACTTTCATTTACAGTCATTATTCATGAAAACCAAAAAACAAACAGAAGCAATCAAAGGAAAATTTTAGAAGAAATCACTCAATAATTATGATTAGATTAATCATCTTATGCTTTTTAGTTACATTTATGACAGCTTGCTCAAGCATTAAACTTACCCGTGCTGGTTATGAAGAAGCTTCTCACCAAGTTATAATTAAAGAAGGCCCTATAGAATTACGACGGTATTCTAACCTCAATCTTGTACAAACAAAAATGAGGGACACCGAAGACAGTGGATTCATGCGGCTATTTCGCTATATAGACGGTAATAATTCGAGTAAAAGTAAAATAGCTATGACCACTCCTGTATTTACTAGTGAAAATAATGGAGAGAGAACTATGTCTTTTGTTCTTCCTGCTAAGATAAAGAAAGAGAATGTCCCTACCCCTTCAAATGAAGCCGTACAAACTATTACAAGAACATCTGGCTTGTATGCATCGCATCGTTATGCTGGGCGACGTGTCGAAGGAGCTCCAATAAAAATTCAAAAGCAACTTTTGAAATGGATTAATAATCACGACTTACAATCTAAAGGAGACCCAATCAACGCCTTTTACGATACACCATGGACCCCTCCATTCTTAAGGCGCAACGAACTTTTAATAGAAGTTACTCAAAAGTAAGCATTCAATTTGATATTCAATTTTATTATTACTACTAAATCTCAATTACAAGATTTAGTATTAGCTCAGTCATACTTGAAAAATTTTCTAACCACCGTCACAATTGCTTCCTGATGAAGGCAGTTTATATTTCTATTGTAGCTATTGTGCTTTTGGTAGGTTGTGGTGAGTCTAAACAACCAACCAAAAATGCTGTTAAAAAAGATTCAGCCCCCACTCCCTCGACTAAAGTTCAGCCGCAATCAACAAATTCTATAGCACAAGAACAATCAGAACCTGATAAACCTAAATATGAAATCTGGGAAGCAGCCTCCCTCGGCGCAATTAAGATCGTTAATGAGCTACTGGATGCTGGAGTAGATGTGAACAGCCTTGATAAGCGTGGCCGAACACCTCTTCACTGGGCATCAACTGAAAAGGTGATTAGGAAATTAATTGCTAAAGGGTCCAATATTAATTCTAAAGACGGTCGAGGCATGACACCTTTACATTGCTATATTATTGAAGATAAAAAAACAGAAGAGGCAAAAATACTCCTAGAGGCAGGGGCAAAAGTAAATTCAACAACTAGCTCAGGTCACACACCGTTGCATTATGCCACCAGTAATAATAAGTTTAAATTTGTAGGATTTCTAATCGAGAACGGGGCTAATACAAATGCAAAAAGTAATTCGGGCGTAACCCCTTTACACTCTGCAAGCTTATCCGATGACTATCGTATTATTGAACTCTTATTAAGCAAAGGGGCCCAAGTAAATTCTTTAACTAAAGATGGCGTTAAGCTTTTTGCTAATGGGACGCCACTGGATTGGGCTCAAAAAGCTAATAAAGAAAAAGCCATTTCACTTCTCAGAAAAAATGGTGCGAAAACTGCAAAAGAGCTGCAAACAAAATAATTAGCAATAGAGTTCTTCTTTTTAAGAAATCCTTCATTTTAATGAATTAGGACTCTTAAAATAACAACACCTCATTGTATGGATTCACTGGAAAAATTAAATATAGCACTATTTGGGCTTGGTCGAGCTGGAAAGTTTCACATCCAAAGTATCCAATCAATACCAGAGCTTAATCTAAAATGCGTTATGGACTTGAATGAGTCAGTAGCCAAGCGCGTAGCTAAAGACTTAGAATGCAGCTATTCAACCGATATTGATGAACCACTTAGCCAAAACGATATTGATGCGGTAATTATTGCGACACCTACAAAAGAGCATCACCAACAGATTCAAGCTGCACTGAAGGCAAATAAACCTGTCTTCTCTGAAAAACCCTTGGGAAACAGTTTGAACGAAATTGACAGCTGTTTTGAATTAGCCAAACAGACTAATCTGCCACTATTTATCGGTTTCAATCGCAGATTCGATCCTTCATTCTCAAGCTTAGCGTCTGATGTTAAAGATTCGAAAGTAGGCCAACTTCAGATGTTGAGAGTCACATCTCGTGATTCACCACTGCCAACCATGGACTACATCAGTAAATCCAATGGTATTTTTCACGACTGCATTGTTCACGATTTTGATATGCTTCGCTTCATTACGGGCAAAGATCCAGTTGAAATCTACACATTAGGAAGTAGTTTTGTTGAAGAAATTAAAGCATTAAATGATCTAGATAATGTTCTTGTAGCGTTAAAGTATGACAACGGAATGATAGCAAGTATTGATGTGAATCGTTTTGCATCTTACGGATATGATCAACGCATTGAAGTATTTGGTAGCGAAGGAATGTTACAGGCTGAAAATCGCCTACCGATTACTACCCTGCTATCAAACAATATTGGACTTCTCAAACCAAAGATTGAGCACTCATTTCCAACACGCTATCGAGAAGCATACCAGAAGGAACTTGAGTCTTTTAAAGACTGTGTACTTAAAGGGATCCCAGTGCCTATCACGCATCATGACGTTAGAATGAGTTTTATCCTCTCTGAATTAGGTGAAAAATCCTATAATGAAAACAAACCACTTAGCGTACCTAAAAATTAATCAATAAGCTAATCTGACTCACTGAGGCGTTTGACTGGTTCGTCGTAAAGCATCTCATGTGCTTCGTTGAGTATATTTGGAATAAGTTTTGCAAAAGGACTATTAGACAAAATGTCCTCAAGATCTAGTTGAGACAACTTTGCCGCAGTCTCGCCAGGAAACCAGTGATCTGCCTGCCCCAATAAATTGTAGCGCATCTTACCCCAATCAACTAAGTCTAGAGATTTGGCATAAGTCCATAAGCGAATAATCTCAAGAACATTGATCTGCCCCGGAACATCAATGTATTCAGGTATGTTTTCAAACCATTGTTCACACCAATCCTTGCCAAGCACCCCTATCATTTCCTCCCTCAACCGCGACTCAATAGGAGGCATAACTTCATTTATATGATCGTAATGTTCTAGTGCCTCAATATGCTCGTCAAAATCACTTGGTTTAGCCGCCCCGCAACTAAGGGTATGAACCTGCGAACGGTTCAAACAATATAGGGAATTAAATTGCATAGGAGACAATGGCTTACATAAGTCGACCAATTTTGCGGGAGGCGCATATAGTTTTCCTCCTTTATCATTCGGGCTAATAATAAATACGCCCATATCACGCTTTGCTGCTGACTCAATACAGGACCAATTCAAATCGTTAACGAAATACCAGTGGAGATTAACGTACTCAAACTCATCACTCTCAATTGCTGATCGAATTATATTCGTTGAAGCATGTGAAGAAAATCCTATGTGCTTAGCTCTTCCTTCGTCTATCAATTTATGTATCGCCTCGACACACCCCCCTTTTCGAAGTGACCAGTCAAGAAACTGCTGATTGTTAATGCCATGAAGAGACAAGAGATCAACATGATCCAAATTAAGGTAGTCCATGGACTTATCGAATGTGTCTAGGAACTCTTTCTGAGTTGCAAAAGGTGCAACTTTGGTCTGAACGATAATTTCATTTCGAGGCAGCTTAGGGAGTAAAAAACCAAGCTGCATCTCTGATGATCCGTAACCACGAGCTGTCTCAATGTGATTAATGCCAAGCTCTAGGGAGCGTTTTATTGTCGCCTCAAGATTAGCTTGGCCATCGTCAGGCACCTCTCCAGGAGAGATATCTTCCCACTTATGCTGATACCTCATTCCCCCACAAGAGAATACCGGCATTTGAAGATCTGTTTTTCCGAATCGACGGTACTTCACGAAGTCACAATTTTGTTGTTCATATGGAAAAATTCAAGAACCAAACAATTAAACTGTATTGGCCCTAAGCCAATAACTAATGAGAAATACCAAAACGAACAACAGTTTCATTTGGCTTAGCCAAACCTAACTGCTCTCGAGCCAAGCGCTCAACAGTTTTGGGGTCACTTTGGAGAGAATCAATTTCAAGGCGTAGTTCTCGATTAACCATTTCCTCGTGCTCAATACGCTGATCGAGCTCAACAATCTGCTGCCTCATAGCTTCATTTTGATGCATTAGCGGGAAATAAAGAACTGCCACCCAGATTAAGGCAGCCAAAATCAACAAAGTCATAACTACACGACTGAGCTTATCCCAAATTACTGTATCAACGTTCATCTCCTTGCAAAGCGAATGCTCTTTTTTCGAATGTGACAAACAGAACTTAGACTTATGCCAACATCAGTGCCAACAAAAAAACATACTTTAATTAAAGAATTAAAGAGGTAAATTAGATTTTTGCACTATCAAAAAGCGACTCTAAGTCGTTCGGCAAAATATCCTCTGAATGGCTAATCGGGTTCAGCGCTGTCTTAAGATAGTCCACAGCATCAGCTACTCGCTGAACACTTTTTGGCAAAGCGGCCCCTGATGCATTAGCGTGGCCACCTCCCTGTAACTGTTTAGCCATCCTTAATGCCTCTCCATTGGTGCTTCTAAGGCTAACCATAAATTGATTATTACCGATTCGATTAAGCATTAATAAAAGCTTATACGGTTGAGATTCCTCTCGGAGCAATTGGTTTAGAATCACATTGGAATTACCAACTACAGTCTTCACTAAACCTACCTCTGGTGAAATTTCTTGAATATTTCTTCTGCTCCACTTTAACCCCATCGGATCTTCAACCTCTCTCTTCACCTTCATTACTTCTAATAAAGGGTGATCAAGAAGCTTTTCCGGATTACCATCAACTATCGAATAAACATTCCAGAAACCATATGTTTTAACAAGAGAACCGTAGTCATTAGCCATTTCAAAATCAGGAGATTCATGCAAAAAGAGATCTCCTATGTTTGCCAAGTCAACCAAGCGATCAAGCGATTCTGACTGTAGTCCATGATCCTTACAAAGTTCATACGCTAGCATACATGCACTTTTAGACTCATCATGAACTAATCGAGCCTTTTTAGGAGTTGCGGAGGTTATATGGTGATCAACTATAACCCAATTAATTCGATCCATTCGCTCTTCAAAAGCCATATCACTTACCCAAGCTGCATTCTCCCTAAGACAACGACTATGCCAGGCTTGAGTTTGATAACCGAGCAGGCGAACTTCCTCTCCATACAAGACTCCAGACAGTTTTTGTAAAAGCATACCCGAAAGCAGACCATCAAGATCTCCATCATGAGTAACAATAATTTCAGGCTTAGGAAGCTGATCCATAAATACGCAAAGATCTTACAACATCCATCATTGTAACCAAGCCAATAGTAACATTGAAGTCTTACAAGATTCAATGAATTGCAGCAATGGCACAAACTCAATTTCACGCTCTCTTACAAGAGTCATGTTTTTTAATAATGTGATTGGTTGCTAGATTAGGAAATTAGCTCTGACAATGGACCCATTTGTAATTTTGCATCAATATTCAAATCCAAACGGCCGAATTGATTCTGTGGTTTCCCAACGTATTGCATGAAGGTATTATAAAGATTGCCTATCGTGTGGTGTCCTTTATTGCCATAACTTGGAAATTGCAAATAACGCCCGGCTCCTGCCTTGGATTGCCCAAGCCCTCCCAATAAAAGAAAAGGCCATTCCGAGCAACTGGCATGATGCTTTTCAGCTGCATCACTTAGGTACACAATTAGCGTATTGTCCAACATTGTACCTTCACCCTCAGGAACAGATTTAAGCTTTGCGGCAACTCGACCAATTTGTTGCATATGAAATCTACGAATTCGGTTACGAGCCTCGTTAGAGGTCATA